>DASQOM010000350.1:0-39691 GCA_035644495.1 Planctomycetota bacterium
CCAAGGGCGGACTTCAAGTAACCCCACCCGCCGTTCCCACTCGACATTCTTGATCTCCTCTCTTCAGCACCAAGCAACGGAATTCTCCGGAGCATCCGGGAACTCCCCTGACTGGCGTTGCGGAGAGCAAGCCTTGTGCCACCCGCCACCCATTATGGGGATAATGAACTGAAGTATTTGGTAATAAGTTAGTTACGACGCGACGATGCGGCAAAGTCCCCTCGACCGAAGTGTCCTCAACCGCTACTTTCGCGTACGAACTGGTGAATATGCCTACAAATGCGATTGGACCGGATCATCATAAAACCGGATCGATGTACAACAAGAGCGTGGCGGAGCTCAGCGGGCCGCAGGGGAGCGGCGGGCGCGCGCCCCGTTCCAGTGGAATGCCATGCGGGAGAGGAAGCGGAAGCGTTCCGACTTCAGCTTTCCCCGACGCTGAAGCACGCGCTGAAAAGTCACCCAGCGGCCAAGCGAGGGATCGTCGCTCCAGCGTGCCGGCACGTTACAGTCGCCGTGGGCGAGCCGATACTCCGCAAGGCGGCGGCACATCTGCTCCCAGGAACTGCTGCGTTCCCGCTGCAGGAGATCGCTTCCCGTCCAATGAAACGCCAACCCGTCCAGCAGGTTGATCCGATCGCCGGCGAGCCGGGCGCGACGGCGCTTCTCCCGCTGCAGGCAGACCCAGCGGGCAAGTCGGGGATCGTCCGGCCAGCGTCGGGGGACGTCCGTATGGCCGTGGACGGACCGAAAAGCTACCAGTTGGTCGAATTGACGGCGCCAGGCCTCCTGCTGCCGGCGGCTGTCCCCCCAGCGAACCGGGCCCCGCCGGACCGGCACCGCGGAAGGCTTCTCGATCTGCAATCCCAGTTCACGGAGACGGATGCAGCGGTCGGGACGCATCGTGCCGTGGCGGAGCAGCGAGCGCTGGCGGGCGACCCAGCGTCCCAGCGTGGGATTGTCGGTCCAGTTTTTCGGCACGTCGCAGCCGCCGATGGCACGGCGGTACTCCGCCAACCGCTTGAACATCCGATCCCAGGCGCGGTCGCGGTTGCGGGAGCGGCCCCGGTCCAGGGGAATCTCGATGCCGAGATGTTCCAGCCGGAGACGGCGATCCTTCCGCATCTGGCCCGAGCGGAGGAGGTGCCGCTGCCGCACCACCCATCGCGCCAAGACCGGATTGGCCGACCCGTTTCCGGGAACGTCCGCATGGCCGTGCGCGCGGTGATAGGCCAGCAGCGCATCGCACATCCGGCTCCATTCCCGGTCGCGCGACCAGCGCCGCTCATCCGACGTGAGCCAGCGCACCCCCTGCGACTCCAGCGAGCCGAGCCGCGAGGCGGGAAGTTTCCCGAGCCGGACGAGGCGACGCTGATTGACGACCCAATGGGCGAGGGAGGGATTGTGCGGCCAGTGGCGGGGGACGTCGACGTGGCCGTGCGCCTCCCGGAACTCCAAGAGCTCCTTCAGACGGTCTTCCCACATGAAGCGGCAATCTCCGTTTGAGGTCGGAGATATTGCTAGCGCGAAGCCGCTTCGGCCGCTATCAGGTGCGTTCCCTGATTGAACATCAGGGAAGTTCCCTATAATAGGGAGGAATGCCCAACGAGCCCAGCATGGACCGGAAGCCGCTGAAGGACTCTCGGACGGCGTTGCTGCGATACAGCGCGGCCATCCTGGTCACCGTCGTCTGCACCCTTCTCTCCCTGGCCCTCTCCCACTTCCTCACGGGGGCGGTCACCCTCCTGCTCTACGTCCCCGCCGTCATGATCGCCGCCTGGCTCGGCGGACTCGGCCCCGGCCTCCTCTCCACCTTCCTGAGCGTCGCCCTCACCACCTACTTCTTCCTCGAACCGAAATACGAGTTCTCCATCCGCAGAGCGGACGACACCGCCGAGATCGTCGTCTTCTCCTTCGTCGCCTTCCTCATCAGTCTGCTCCATACCGCCCAGAAGAAGGCTCAGCAGGCCCTGCTGGACAGCAAGGAGAAGATCCGGCTGATCGTCGACGGCGGACTGGACGGCATCATCTCCTTGGACCGCGACGGCAAAGTCACCCAGTGGAATCCGCAGGCGGAGCAGATGCTGGGGTGGAAGGCCGTCGAAGCGGTCGGACAGGAATTCGCGGCGCTCGTCTTTCCCATGATCCAGCAGGAAAGCCTCAAGCGCGGTCTTGAGGAATACCTCCGGAACGGGAAGGCGGACATTCTGAATCGGCGCATGGAGATGACCGGGGTCCGCCGCAACGGGGTGCAGTTCCCCATCGAGCTCGTGGTCATCCCGATCCGCGCAGAGGGGTCTGTGACCTTCAGCGCCTTCGTCCGCGACATCACGGAGCGTGCGCAGCACGAGTCGGCGATGCAGTCCCTTCACCGGCAGCTGCAGGAGCGGAACGCCTGGCTGTCGCTCGTCTTCGACGTCACCCGGGCCGCAAATGAGGCGGAGACCGTGGATCACGCGTTCGCCTTCGCGATCCGGCGCATCTGCGAGGAAGGCAGCTGGATGTACGCTCACGTCTATCTTCCCGAGCGGGAGCATCCCGGGACGCTCGTGCCCTCGGTGCATCATCACAGCCGCGACCGGCAGCGTTTCCGCGTCTTCCGGGCCGAATCGCTGGCACGGCCCCTGCGGAAGGGCGTGGGGATCGGCGGCCGCTGCCTGGAGAGCGGCGCCGTCGAATGGGCGGAGGACATCCCTGAGGACCCCGCCTTCGGGCCCGAGGATCCGTATCGCAAGGCCGGCGCCCGCACCGTCGCGGCCTTCCCCGTGCGGATCGGCCACGAGACCATCGGCGTGTTCGAGTACTTCTCCCTCGAGGGGATCCCGAAGAGCGAGACGCTCGTCCACCTGATGGGCGTCGTCGGGCTCGAACTCGGCCGCGTCGTCGAGCGCCAGCGCCTGCAGGAAGACTATTCCGAGGCGGTCTGGGAGCAGCAGCGCGTCATCGCGCAGGAGCTGCACGACGGCCTGGGCCAGGAGCTCACCGGCCTGGGGTTCCTCAGCCAGAGCCTGACGGACATCCTGAAGGAGCCCGAAGAGATCCGCCGGGCCGGTCGCCTGACCGACGGGCTCAAGCGCGCCCTCGAGCACATTCGCGGCCTGGCGCGGGGAGTGTCCCCGGTGGCGCCCGAGCCCGACGGGCTCACGACCGCGCTGGGGCAGCTCGCCGAAAGCACGGCGGCCGCGACGGGCATCGCCTGCCGTTTCGACAGCGACGAGTCCGCTCTCGTCGAAAGCAATACGATAGCCGTGCATCTTTTCCGCATCGCCCAGGAAGCGGTCACGAACGCCTCCAAACACGCCCGTCCGGGCCGTATCATCCTTCGACTCGCCTCCTCCGATGAGGGGCTTTCCCTGACCGTGGCGGACGACGGGATCGGCCTCGGTGAGCGAAACGGCAATACCGGAGGCAGCGGGTTCCGGATCATGCGATACCGGGCCGCCGCGATCGGGGCCTCGTTGAGAATCGAACCCGCCGAGGGCGGAGGAACCCGCGTCACCTGCATCCTGGCCGATCTTGGAACCCGAACTACCGCGAGGGAAACTCCGCCATGAAAGCCGCCACCGACAAGGACTCCTCGCCCGTCGAGAAGAAGCGCGTCTTCCTGGTCGACGACCATACGATCCTGCGCGAGGGTCTGGGTCAGCTCCTCAACCAGTCTTCGGATCTGATGATCTGCGGCGAAGCCTCCACGTCGGAGGAGGCGCTCAACCGCATACCGGCGGCGAAGCCCAACCTGGTCGTCGTCGACCTCTCCCTCCCCGACACCGGCGGGATGGAGTTGCTGCGCTTGCTCAAGCTGCGGCATCCGGACATGCCGGCGCTGGTGCTGTCGATGCATGACGAGTCCGTCTACGCGAAGCGGGCGCTGCGGGCGGGGGCGAAGGGCTACATCATGAAGCACGAGGCGATCACCGAGGTGCAGGTGGCGATCCGCCGCATCCTGGAGGGGGGCCTCTACCTGAGCCGCAAGGTCTCGGACTGGCTGGTGCAGTCGGCGGTCTCGTCGCGCCCGGGCCGCGACTCCCACCCCATCAACGGCCTGAGCGACCGCGAGTTCGAGGTCTTCGAGATGATCGGACGCGGCCTGGGGACGAGCGAGATCGCCCGGCAGCTCCACCTGAGCGTCAAGACGATCGAGACCTATCAGGCCAAACTGAAGGAGAAGCTCGACCTCGCCGACGCCCAGAAGCTCTTCCAGTTCGCCCTCAAGTGGGTCGAAAGCCGCTGACGGAATAAACAGACCGTCTGTTTTATTCCTTACCCCTCTGGAGTCGGCTCGGAAATTCGCCGATAATTGGGGAATAATGGATACCCGGGACCATCCAATCAGCGACGGGAAGCCTGTGACGGAACCGGAACTGATCCGCAGGTCCAAAGGCGGAAGCCGCGAGGCCTTCGGCCAGCTGGTGGCCCGCTATCAGGTTCCCGTCTATCGAGTGGTCCGAGGGGTCCTTGGGAGTCCCTCGGAGAGCGAGGATGTCGCTCAAGAGGTCTTTCTCAAAGCGTATGCCAACCTGGCGAAGTTCCGCGGAGAATCGGGATTCTTCACCTGGCTGTACCGGATCGCGGTGAACGAAGCCCTCCGGGCCCGCAAGCGCCGTGCGTTCGCCAACGCCGACGCCCTCCCGGAGGTCGAAGCACCGCCGCCGGCCCCGCCCGAAGAAGACGCGCCGACCCTCGCCACGCTGGAGAAACTCCTCCGGAAGCTATCCGACGAGTTCCGCTCCATCGTGGTCCTGCGGGACATCGAAGGGCTCTCCTACTCGGACATCGCCGAAACGCTGGAGATCCCGATCGGGACGGTCGAGTCGAGACTCTTCCGCGCCCGCCAGGAACTGCGCACGCTCTGGAGAGAGTCGAAGGAGGCCAAGAATGCACTGTGACGACGCCGCCCGCGCCATTCACGCGGTAGAAACGTCCCCCGACCTGGACGTCCACCTCTCCGCCTGCGACGAATGCCGGCTCCTCTCCGACGACTTGGCCCAGATGAACCGCGCCTTCGCCCTCGCCCGGACGGAATGGGTGCCGTCGCCCGCCTTCCGCGTGAACCTCCCGCTGGCCCCCTGGCGCCGCCTCGCCATCGCCGCCTCGCTCCTCGTCCTCCCGCTCGCCGGCTGGGCGGTCGCCTCGATCCTCGGCTCGCGGCCGGATTACGACGTCGCCGCGGTCCTCGAGCCCGCCGTGGTCACCGTGGAGCCCACCGACCGTCAGCTCCTGGGCGCCCTCTTCCTTGAGGAGACCCGGTAATGAAGATCTGGATCCTGATCTTCTCGACCGCCCTCTTCGTGGGCGGCACCTGCCTCGGCGTCGCGCTCCAGCCGAAGCTCGTCCCCACGGCGAAAGCCGAAACCCGGACCGACTCCGCCCCCGCCCCGGCCTGGGGCCAGCACCATGGCCGCGAGCTCTCCCTGCATCGCTTCACCTCCGAGCTCAAGCTCTCCGACGAACAGGACCGCGAGCTCGACGCCATCCTCACCGAAAGCCAGGACGAACTGAAGTACCTCGGCAGCGCCATGCGGGCGGCCCAGGACAAGTCCCGCCAGCGCATCACGGACATCCTCACCCCCGAGCAGAAGAAGCGCCTCGACGAGCTCATGGCCGCCGAGCGCCAGAAACGCTCCGACGCCGAGCTGTCGAAGACCGTGGCGTCGTATTCGAAAATCCTGAAGCTCAGCGAGGATCAGGCGAAGGACCTGCGCACGGCCCTCGAGAATTCCCGCAGCCGCCGGCGCGAGATGAAACACGGTGAGGACTACCAGCAGATCCGGAAGTCCGCCCGCGAAGAGCAGAACAAGGCCCTCGAGAAATCCTTCACTCCCGAGCAGTACCAGCGATACCTCGAAGTCTCGGAACTGGAACGCAACGATCGATAGGAGGGGTTATGAAGACTTGGATGGCGGTTGGAGCGGCCCTGCTTTCGGCCACGTCGGCCTTCGCCCAGCAGCAGGACGACCCGGTCGAGCGCTCCGTGCAGCGGCTCAAGGACCAGCTCACGCTGACGGACGAGCAGGTCACCAAGGTCCGCGACATCGTCAAGAAGGAGCGCGACGACGTCAAAGCCGTCCTCACGGACGCGCAGAAGACGACCTATGACCAGGGCGGTCGCGGCACCCGGCCCGGCGGGAACAACCCGGGCAACGGCAACGGAAACGGGAACGGCAACAACTTCGCCGGCATCCGCGGAGGCGCGTGGCTGCCCGCCACCAACGACCTCAAGACGCAGCTCTCGCTGACAGACGACCAGGTCACCAAGATCAACGAGTTCCGCGACGCGGTCCGTCAGGAGATGCGGACCTTCTTCCAGAACCGCGGCCGCAACAACGGCGGCGGCCAGAACCTTGCGGACCAGTACAACGCCTTCCAGGAGAAGAGCAAGGAAGAGACCACCAAGAAGATCCGCGAGATCCTCACCGACGAGCAGAAGCCCAAGTTCGAGGAGGCCCTCAAGACCTTCGCCGCCAGCCAGCCCGCCCCCGGCGCCTTCGGCGGCTTCGGCCAGAACCGCGGCACCCTCGACGACCGCGTCACCCGCGTCATGGAGAACCTGAAGATCGAGGACGCCAAGGAGGCCGACGCGGTCAAGGGGCTCGTCCATAAGGTGATGGAGGCGATGGACAAGCTCGACACCCACCAGCGCGAGACCCGGACGAAGGTCGATGAGCTCGCGAAAAACAAGGACCTCTCCGACACCGCCGTGGGCGAAAAGATCGAGGAGATCCTCAAGACCAACAAGGAGCTCGAAAAGGATCTGGCCGGCACCCGCAAGGCGCTCACCGAGGTGGTGACGAACCGGCAGGAGCTGGAACTGATCCGCCGGGGAATCCTGCGATAAGGGACGAGGACTTCAGAAACCCCGGGGCGGTTCCGCCGTCCCGGGGTTTTTTTGTCGGATCAGGAGTTGTCCCTGGCGCCGATGCCGGCCACGGCGGCGGCCCCCAGGTAGATCACGCCGAGGGGGATCAGGAACCAGCGCGAGAGCTGGACCACGTCGGGGTCGAAGATTCCCACGGCGATGAACGAAAGGCCGAAGCCCGCGAAGACCACGAGGCTGACGGCCCAGCGCCGCACGGTCATCTCCTGCAAGACGCATTCCAGCGAGTTGAGGAGCAGCGCGAGCCCGATCATCAGGGTCACCGGGATGCGGAACCACCAGGGCATGATCCAGCGGAATTCGTTCTCGACGAAGAACTCCTGCCAGCCCAGGAAGAGGACGAGTCCGATCCAGGCGACCGCCGCGAGCCAGCGCGTGACGGGAGCTTCCTCGCTCACTTCAGCAGCGCCTCGAGCTCCTCGGGCGACGTCACCGGCTTCCTGCAGGTCATATTCTCACAGACGTACGCCGCGGTCTTTCCCTGCACGGCCGTGCGACCTTCGAGGACCGGAATCGACGCCTTCCCGTCCGCGAGCGCGAGCACCTTGTTGGGCAGGTATCTGCTCCGGACCACCTTGAGCAGCGGCCCGGGATCGGGGCCGGCGATCACGATCTCCTTCGACGGCCCCTTCAGATGGTCGAGCGCGACCATCATCCAGCCGTGGCCCATCGGGTTCCGCTCGAGATGCGACTTGAAGGAGCGCACCACTTTGTCCGCGCGGTCGCGGTAGGCCGCGTCGCCCGTATAGTCGAACAGCTTGAGCAGCGTCAGCGTCATCACCGAATTGCCCGACGGATGCGGCCCTTCGTACTCCTCCCGCATCCGCGCGATCAGGCTTTCGTGCGACTTGGCGCTCACGAAGTAGCCGCCCGCGGTCTCGTCCCAGAAGAGCGTGTTCGCCGCCGCCACGAGCGATTGGGCCTCATTGAAGTACTTCCCATCGAAGGTCGCTTCATAGAGGTCGAGCATCGCCGCGGCGAGATAGGCGTAATCCTCGAGGTAGCCGTTCAGCTTGGCCTCGCCCAGGCGCGAGGTCCGCAGCAGCATGCCGGCCTTCCGGTGCGCCGTGAGCAGGAATTCCGCCGCGCGGACCGCCGCGTCGCGGTATCTCGGCACGTCCAGCGCCGCCCCCGCCTGGGCCATCGCGCTGATCATGAGCGCGTTCCAGCCGGTCAGGACCTTGTCGTCCAGGTGCGGCCGCACGCGCTTCGAGCGCGCCTCGAACATCTTCTTCTTCAGGTCGGAGAAATCCCCGTCCTCGACGATATGGAGCACGCTCTGGTTCTTCGGGATCGACTCCTCGTGCGGCTCCCAGTTGCCGCGCGGCGTGACGTCGAACGCCTTCATGAAGCGGTCCGCGTCCTTCCCCAGGACTTCGACCACCTGCGTCGGATTCCAGACGTAGAACTTGCCCTCGATCTTCTCGCTGTCGGCGTCCTCGGCCGAGTAGAAGCCGCCTTCCTTCGAGGTCATGTCCCGGAGGATATAGTCCAGCGTCTCGCGGACGACGCGCGCGTAGAGGTCCTTCTTCGTCAGCTGCCACGCCTCGAGGTAGCAGGCGGCCAGCAGCGCGTTGTCGTACAGCATCTTCTCGAAGTGCGGCACCAGCCACTCGCCGTCCGTCGAGTAGCGGGCGAAGCCTCCGCCCAGCTGGTCGTAGATGCCGCCGCGCGACATCTCCGTCAGCGACTTCTCGACCATCTCCAGGGCCTTCTTCTCGCCGGTGCGGACGTAGTGCCGCATCAGGTACGAGATCGTGGTCGAGTGGGGGAACTTCGGCTGCTGGGAGAAACCGCCCATGCGCGGCTCGTAGCTGCGCTCCGACTGGAAGTACATCTTCTCGAACGCCGCCTCGAGCTTCACCTCGCCGGGCGCCTCGACGTCGGACATCTTCTTCAGATAGTCCCCGACCTGGTCCGCCGACTCGTTGAGCTCCTTGCGCTTCTCCTTCCAGAGCTCGGTGATGCGCTTGAGGATCGACATGAACCCGGGCCGGCCGTAGCGGTCCTCCTTCGGGAAGTAGGTGCCGCCCATGAACGGCTTCAGGTCGGGGGTCAGCCAGGCCGACAGCGGCCAGCCCCCCTGGTTGTTCATCGCCTGCACCGCCGACATATAGATCTGGTCGACGTCCGGCCGCTCCTCGCGGTCGACCTTGATGGGGACGAAGTTCTCGTTGAGGAACTTGGCGACGTCCTCATCCTCGAACGACTCGTGCTCCATGACGTGGCACCAGTGGCAGGTCGAGTAGCCGATGGAGAGGAAGATGGGCTTGTCCTCCTTCTTCGCCTTCTCGAACGCCTCCGAGCCCCACGGGTACCAGTCGACGGGATTATGGGCGTGCTGAAGGAGATAAGGGCTCTTCTCCTTCGCGAGCCGGTTGGTATGCTGGTGTTCCATCTTCTTCTCGTCGGCAGGTTTGTCCTGGGGGACCATGAGGAGGAGGAGGGCGGCCATAAGGCTCCGCATGGCCCCATCCTAGCAAAGGACGCGGGAGGGGCGTTTCGAATTCCGTTCCCGGCGGGAATAAGGCCCGCGGGAGCGTCTCCAATCAAGAACCAGGGAGGGATTCCAGCGTGACCCGAGTCCGGGGGTTGTGGGCGGCCGTCGTGCTGTTCTTCCTCTCCGGAGCCACCGGGCTCGCGTACGAGGTCGTCTGGTTCCGCCGCTTCTCCCACATCTGGGGCGCCTCCACCCTGGCCATGGGCGCCGTCGTCGCCTCCTTCCTGCTCGGCCTGGGCATCGGCGCCCACCTGCTGGGGCGCCGCGCCGACCGCATGAGGTCGCCGCTCGAGGGCTACGGCTGGTGCGAAGCCGGCATCGGGCTCCTCGCCCTCCTGATCCCTTACGAGTGCGCGGCGCTGGGCTCCGTCACCGGAGCCTTGTACCCTCTGCTCCAGGGCATCCCCGTCCTGCACACCCTGGTCCGCTTCCTGCTGACCTTCCTGGTCATCGGCCCGCCCTGCATCCTCATGGGCGGCACCTTCCCCCTCCTCGTCCGCCAGTTCGTCTCCGGCGAGGTCGGCCCCACCGCGGGTCTCCTCTATGCCGTCAACACGGTCGGCGCCGCCGTCGGCTGCTACCTCGCGGGATTCCATCTGCTTCCCTGGATCGGGCTCACCGGCACGAACGCGCTGGCCGCCGGGCTCAACATGCTGGTCGCGGTTTGCGCCATCCAGCTTTCGAGCCGGCTCGACCCTGTCCCGCCGCTCGCGGTCGAAACGACGGCGCCGACCGCGCCGGTCCAGCGGCCCCCGACGGCCGCGCTCCTGGCGGCATCAGCCCTCACCGGCCTTGCGGCCCTCCTGCTGCAGATGGTCTGGACCCGGCAGCTCTGCGTCATGCTCGGCGGATCGACGTACGCGCTGACCTCGACGCTCTTCGTCATCCTCCTCGGCATCGGCCTCGGCAGCCTCCTGTTCCGGGCCGCGATCCCGCACCTCCGGCGCCCCGCGGAGGCCGCGGGCTGGGCCCTGGGCCTCCTCGCGCTCAGTGCCGGCTCGACGAAGCTGCTCGTCCCCCCGCTGACCATCGCGGTCGGCCTCTCCCGCGACCTGCGCTCGCTCGGCCTCGGCAACGCCGCCGTCTGCATCGCCGCGAGCGGCGCGATCGAGTTCCTCCCCTCGATCTGCATGGGCTTCCTGTTCCCGCTCCTCGTCCACCTCACCCGCAGCGGGACGGCCGACGCCGGCCGGGCGGTGGGAAACATCTATGCGTGGAACACCGCGGGCAGCATCTTCGGCGCCGCCGCGACGGCGCCGCTGGGGCTGGCCCTGCTCGGCGGGGCCCGGACGATGGCCGCGGGCCTGGGATTGTATCTGGTCTCCGCCCTGCTGCTCGTGCCGCTCCGGGGACGCCGCGCGATCCTCGTCACCGCCGGCGTCGTCCTGCTCTCCGCGGGCGGCATCGCCCTCGCCGCCCGGAAGCTTGATCCGAGGCTCACCGACGCGGGCATGTACATGTACGGCTACCGGGATCCCGAGCGACGGAACCTCCTCTACTACCGCGAGGGCGCGTCCTGCAACGTCACCGTGAACGAGCACCTCGTCGACCGCGCGCTGGCCGTCAACGGCAAGGTCGACGCCACCAGCGAAGGCGATATGGACATGCAGGTCGGCATCGCCTACCTCTCCCGCTTCCTCCGCCCCGCCGCGAAGAACGTGCTCGTCATCGGATACGGGAGCGGGACGACCTCGGGCTGCAGCCTGCTCTTCCCCAACACGCGGGTCACCTGCTGCGAGATCGAGCCCGCCGTCTACGCGGCCTCGCGCTTCTTCTCCCCCCAGAACCACGACCCCGACCGGCATCCCCTGTTCTCCATCGTCTTCGACGACGGCCGCAGCCGTCTTCAGGGAAGCGCGGAAAACTATGACCTGATCCTTTCCGAGCCCTCGAACCCCTGGCTGGCCGGCGTCGCCAGCCTCTTCACCCGCGAGTTCTACGAGTCCTGCCGCGGGAAACTCGGCGAACGCGGCATCCTCGCCCAGTGGATCCAGCTGTATTCCTTCTCCGAGCAGGAGTACGCCCTGGTGATCCGGACCATCACGTCGTCGTTCAAGCACGCGGCCCTCCTGCGCATCAGCAGCAGCGACACCGTCCTCCTGGCCTCCGACGCCGAGATCCTCCCCGACCGGGCCGGGATCGACGCCGTCCAGAAGAGGGTCGACGAGTCCTTCGAGATCAGGGCCGACCTGAAGAAGTACCTCGACAGCTCCGACGTCCGCTCGCTGCTGCTCCGGCACCTGCTGCTCGACGAAGAGGGTCTCAAGCGCCTCGCGTCGAAGTCGACGTCGACCGCGATCAACACCGACTTCAACCTCCGGCTGGAGTTCGACGCGCCGCTGCGGCTGTTCAACTCCGAGATCAATCCCGATCCGGAGATGGGGCCGACCATCCTCACCGCCGTCCAGTCGCCCTGGCTGACGCGGATGATCGAGACCTGGGCCTTCACGCGCGACCAGGCGCCTGCGCTCCGCTGGCTCGCCTTTCTTCTGAGCAACCACGCCCTGAACACCCCGGCCGTCGACCTGCTGGACCACGCCCTCCGCCTCGACCCCGACAATCCGGAGACGCTGGCGAGCCGGACGATCGCGCTGAAGGACTGGGTCGACGACGACGTCCTCAAGGCCGTGGCGAAGATTCTCGAGCGGTCCGTGGACGAGGCGGTCCGGGTCGGCGCCGAAGCCAACCGGCGCTCGAATTACGGGCTCGCGAAGGAGATCCACACCCGGGCGCTGGAGCAGCGTCCCGGGTCGGCGACCGCGTGGGCACAGATGGGCTCGACGCTCGACAGCCTCCACGAATGGGAACCGGCGCGGGAGGCCTGGCTGAAGGCGGCCGCCCTGGATCCGCTCAACGAGTCGATCCGGAAAAGCCGCAACTCCTTCGAGCATCGGCGGGCCGAGCGTCCGAAATAGCCGGGGCGTCGTTCAATTCCTTGCCTGCCGGGTCCCCGAGGCTAGAATGAACCCATGAAGAACGCGCTCGCCGTCGCCACGGCCTCCGGAATGCTCGCGCTGGCGGCCTTCAGCGTCGCCGCCGTGGCGATGCCCGCCCCCGCCCGCCCCGCACAGGAGAAGTTTAAGTACGCGAGCATGGCGGGCTGCAATACGAAGGACTGCCACGGCGCCGACGCCGCCAAAGGCTCGCCCGGTCTGAACGAATACACGATCTGGAAGGCGCAGGATCCGCACGCCAAGGCCTTCACCACCCTCTATAAGGCTCCCTCGAAGGCCATGGGCGCGGCCCTGAACATCCCGAAGGTCTACGAGAGCCCGAAGTGCCTTACCTGCCACTCGAAGATCGTCGACGCGGCCGGCGTCGTCGAGGGCGCGAAATGGTCCGTCCAGAACGGCGTCTCCTGCGAGGTCTGCCACGGCCCCGCCGAGAAGTGGTTCAAGCCGCACGCGACGCCCAAGGAGAGCAACTGGTCGCACAAACAGTCGGTCGAGAACGGCATGATCGACCTGCGGGATCCCTTCGACTGGGCCGTGAAGTGCGCGAGCTGCCACCTTCAGATCGACTATGACATGATCAAGGCCGGTCATCCGCGCCTGCATTTCGAGCTCATCGAATATAACAGCCGCACCGGCGCCCACTGGAAGACGGAGAAGCATCCGTCGATGGCCCCGGGCTTCGACGCGAAGGCGTGGACGGTCGGGCAGGCGATCTCGCTCGCCGAGGCGCTCCGGAACCTGGGCCGCCAGCTGTCCGGCGGCGCCGACGCGGACACGGTGAAGAAGGCGACCGAGCAGGCGGCGGCCCACCTGAGCCTGCTGAAGCTCGTGCCCGGCTTCACGGCGGCGGAGATCCCGGCCGACGCCGCCAAGTGCGACGAACTCGCCAGGGCGGTGGAGGCGCAGGCGAAAACCCTTCCCGCCGGGGACGATGCGCTCCTCGCGAAGCTGGCCGTCGAGGAATATCCCAGGAACTTTTCGACGGCCCGCCAGCAGTCGCTGGCGATCCGGGCGCTGACGACGAAGCCCGATGCCCGGGCGGCCATCGACAAGCTCTGCGAGATGATCGCGCCGAAGCAGGAGCCGTCCTTCGATCTCGCGAAGTTCAACCAGGAGTTCTACGAGGTCAAGAAGCTCGTCTTCAAATAAGCCGGGCTACTTGGTCGGCGCGGAGTCCGGCGCGTCCGTCACCGTCCAGAGCTTCCCCTTCCGGACGTACATCTTCCGCAGCTCCTCGTAGCTGAAGGGCCTCGAGCCCAGCCTCCCGAACACCGCGATCTGGTTGCCTGTCTCGTCCGCCGCGCGATCGCGGTCCAGCGGCTTCGACAGCGCCAGCGCGGGGCCGTGGGTCGGGAAGGTCGCGATCAGGACCGGAGACGGCGCGGGACTGAATCCATAATGCCCCGGCGTCATCCCGGGCGACGTCAGCTGCAGGACCCGAAGCCCGTTCCGCCCGTCGGCGACGTACGCGAACAGGCTGGCGTTCGTGCTGGCGATCCGCACCGCGCGCGTGTCGTTCAGCCGGTCCTCGAGATCGTGGAACACCGGGCGACCCGGCGACGCGGGCTTCTCGACGTCGACGACGGCCAGCCCGCGCGGACCGGCGGCGATATAGGCGTAGGTCCTCGCCACCGTGAGATCGAGCGCCCCGGATAGCGCGACCGTCGCCTTCAGCTCGGGCTTGTCCCAGGACGTCGTGTCGACGACCTTCAGGCCCTGCTCGTCGATCACGAACGCGTAGCGGAACTGGACCGCGACCGCCCGGGGCTGGACGATCGACGGGGCCCCCAGCGTCGACACCACCGACGGCGCGAGCGGATCGTCGAGGTTGACGATCACCAGCCCCTTGGGAGTGCAGACGTACGCGCGGGTTCCGGCCAGCGTAAGGTTGGTCGCGCCGTCGAGGATCCCGTCCGGGTTCCACGTCAGCGCCCGCTGCAGGAAGTTGTTCCGCGGCTCGCCGTCGGCCAGAGGGGTCACGTCGACGACGATCAGCCCCTCCTCCGCATCGGTGATGAACGCGTAGCGGTACAGCGGATGGAGCCGGGTCTCCTGGTTCTTCGTCCAGAATTCCTCGGGCATCAGGCCGTCGCGGTCGTGCACCGGCATCGTGGTGGGCAGCGCGACGGCGGTCGCGTTCTTCGACGGCACCCGGGTGTTCTGCCCGAGCGGAGACACCGGCGCGGTGACGATCCGTTCCGAGAAGCCCTTGTTGTCGATGTTGGCCACGTCATAGGCGCGGAAGCCGTCCGTCCCGCACGCGGCGTACAGGTACTCGCCGCGGAGCTGGAGGCTGACGATGCCGATCCCCGTATGGTGCTCCGACTCCTTGAGCACGCGCTCCTGCCTCAGGTGCTCGGCGTGGTCCTTCGGGAAGGCGAGCTGGTGCAGCTCCGATCCGATGACGGCCTGCGGCTCCTCCCGCTCGGTGACGACGACCGCCTCGACGCCCGAGTCGCCCTCGCCGACCCAGGCCCGGCGGCCCATGAAGTTCACGAAGTTCGTGCCCTGGAGATAGACCTGGGCGAGCCACGCGTTGTTGTCGTCGGCCGAGGAGAGGTGGCAGTCCGTGCAATGCTTCGTCTCCTTCGTTCGGACCGTGTGGGGGAAATGCGGGTTGAAGGCCTGGGCGCTGAGGCCCGCGGCGGAGACCGGCGGCTGCTGGGCGTAGATCCATTCGCGCAGCGCGTTCTGCGAGCTGATCATCACCGCGCTGCTCGACCGGATCGGCGAGACCTTGCCGCCCTTGATCGGGCCGGACTTGCCGAGCATGAAGACATCGTCGCGGACGATCTGCGGATTATAGGAGGTCCAGTTCCGGCTCTCGGTCCCCTCGTTGTGCAGCGTCGGCCGCTTCTCGTTCGCACGCATGGGGAGATGGCAGCCGAAGCAGCCGGTGGTCCACGACGTGTGGCAGGCGAAGCATTCCATCTTCCCCGACGTGTGCGCGAGGTCCGTGTCGCTGGTCGGCATCGCGCCCCAGGTCTTCCCGTCGGTGCGCATCGTCTTGGCGCGGGCGGCGGCGGCGTTGTACCACGGCCGTCCATCCTGGCGCGTCCGCGTCGGGTCGTTCGTCACGACGTCCTGGACCTGCGGGATCTCCCAGACCTTGTCGGGATACATCATGGAGCGCTGGATCGGGGCCATCTCCTCGCCGCGCCACTCGAAGCGTGGCTCCGCCCACGGCGTCTTCAGGTCCATCAGGGACTTGCTCCTCCCCGCCGGGCCGGTCATCGTCTGCGCGTCGGAGAAGCGCTTCCTCACCGTGCCGTGGCAGTCCTGGCAGGTGATCTCGATGGCGTTCGGGTACTCGCCGTAGAGCTTGCCGTCGCCGTGGTTGTCCTGTTTCATGTGGCAGTCCACGCAGTGCATCCCGCGCTCCGCGTGGATGTCCATCAGGTGGACGGCCTTCTTCCAGCGCGCCGGATCGTCAAACGCGACCTTCTGATCGTCCTTGTCAAGCAGGTTGCCCTTGCGGTCGCGCTTGAACACCGCGCGGAAGATCCAGCCGTGGCCGTGGTAGTCGGCGAACTGCGTGTGCTGCAGCGACGGATTGAGGTCGGACACGTTGGCCAGGAAGGCCGGGTCGCTCCACTCGCCGCGGACCGCCGCCCCCTCGGGGTTGGAGGCGAGCGACGCCGCACGCTCGTCGGGCGTCGGCTCCTTCTGCTTCTTCGGCCACATCGCGGCGCCGTCCGTCTCGTAGTCCCACATCTGGTAGCCGAAGAACGTGTTCATGAACGCGTTCGGCTGGTGATGGTGGCACGTCATGCACTGGCTGGAGGGGACGGAGTTCGTGAAGCGGTGGACGATGGGATGCCCGGGCTCGTTCTTCGGGATCGTCGGGTCGGTCCCCCCGCTGCGACCCCGGTTGCCGAACTTCGCGTAGATGCCCGAGTGGACGTTCGCGCGGTCGTTCGCATAGATCACGTGGCAGGCCGAGCAGCCGCTCGACCGGAAATCGCCCGGGTGATCGTTCGTCCCCAGGAACGACAGGTGCGGGTCGTTCAGGCGGGTCTTCTGAAGGTTCAGCAGCACGGGGTCGAAACGCAGATCGGTGCCGGTGCCGCGGTTGCCGAGCTTCATGTCGGGCTTGCCCGGCTCGGCCTCGAGGTCGGGGACGCCGACGTCCGACGGATTCGCGCGCGAGGCCCTGCCGCCCCGCTCGAAGGCGCGGAGGATGTTGCCGGGCTGGGTGACGTTCCAGTGCGGCAGCGGATCGAGCGACGGGAGCACGCCCTTCGCCAGCTCCTGCTCCGTCGGCCAGCGCACGGTCTTCCGGCCGTCCTTGTCGAACTCGACGACGCCCTGCAGCCGCTGCGGCACGCCGTCGGGACCGTAGCTTTCGCCGAAACGGTAGTTCTTCGTCGGGAAGGTGCCGTTGTTGTAGGTGACGCCGCCCCAGAACATCGCCGACGTGGTCATCAGGCTGCGCCGGACGTACTCGACCTCCTTGAGATGGCAGGATCCGCAGGCCGCGGGGGCGGCCCGGAGGTCGCCGGGATTGACGAAGCGCACGAACGCGGGGTCCTCCCGGTTGAGCAGGGTGAAGCTGCGGACCGGGTTGGCCGACGACGCCCATTCCTCGGGGAACCGGGGGGCGATATGGGCGAGGTTCTTGGCTCCGAGATAGTCCGCGTCATAGGGACGCTCGTTCGGCGATCCCTCGGGGCGGAAGGCCGACGCGTTGCCGCCGTGGCAGTCGGTGCAGCCGACGCGGGCTTCGGCGACGTGCATGTTGGGGTCGTCGAACTGCCCGGGCCCCGACTTGTCCTTCGGCATCGTATGGCAGCTCAGGCAGCCCGCGCTCTTGGCCTCGGCCTGTTCCCGGGACTGCCGGCCCAGGTTCTCCGTCGGTCCCGCGGGGACTGGATCGGTCCCGCATCCCGCCAGGAGGAGCAGCAGCAGGGCGCCTCGCGCAAGCGTCATACGTCCTCAGTAGGTCAGGGACAGCTCGAGAAAGAAGGAATACAGGGCGTCGCCGCTTTCGTAGATGTCCCGGAAGCCGCGGCCGGGGAAGAAGCCGGCGGCCCCCGCCGTCATGATCACGTTGTTGTTCAGGAGCGGGCGCAGCACCACGCCCATGCTGACGTCGAAGCCCACGTTGTGGTGGATGTCGGCCTGCTGCGCGAAGGTCTCCAGCGACGACGTGTTCTGGAACTTCATCAGCGAGGCGTTGAACACGGACTTCAGCTCGGGGAGCAGGTCCGCGTCGACGCCGACGTTATAGACCACGAGGCCGGGGTTCACGAAATTGATCTGCCCCTGGGTCTTGCTGCTGCGCAGGTCGGGGACCAGGCTGTCGCGGTTCACCAGGTTCACGCCCTGGAGCCCGAGGGACTGCCGGTTCCAATAGCTGAAGGGCCCGCCCGCCCAGAAGGGGTTGTCGAAGATCGTGTCGAACCCCGTCGCGCGGCCGTCGGTCGGGTTCTTGTCCCCCGACGCCCAGAGGAACGAGCCGCGGAAGCGGAGCCAGTCGACGTCGAAGGACAGCTCGATCGCGCCGAATTCCCCGGCGATGTCGACCTGCCGTCCCGCGATCTGGTTGTACTCATCGTTGCCCCGGGCCAGGTACAGGGCGTGGCTGAGGTTCAGGGGCCCGATATGGCCGTCGCCGGCCCAGCCGAAGTAGTACGGGTTCACGTCGTGGACCTGGATCGTTCCGATCTTGGCGGGACGCACCAGAAAATCGTTGTCGTCGTAGTGCACGTCCCCGGTGTCCCGGCTGTTGTGGAAGCTGAACTGGGTGGTGTAGCCCTCCCAGATCGAATCCTGGATGTAGAGATTCGCGATATAGATGCGCTGGCCGCGCTTGTGGATCGTGTTGAGATTGCTGTTGGTGTCCTTCTCCAGCTGGTCGAACCCCGCGATGTTCCACTGGATGCGGTTGGAGAGCAGCGTGCCGAAGAGCCGCACGCCGAGGTTCGTATCCTTGAAGATGAATCCGCGGAAATCGCTGGTGAACGGCTGGATGCCCGCGCGGATCGAAATGAAATCGTAGTTCGGGCTGATGTCCGCGAGGTGCACCTCCGCAAGGCACTCCTGAAGCGCCGCATGCTTGTCCCCGCGGGTCGCGCCCTCGGCCGGATTCGGATGGGTGAGGGAGTTCTCGCGCACGTCCACGTAGTTGTAGTTCAGCGCCGCGGTGGCGCGGAACTCCCAGGCGCGGGGGCGGAACGCCGTGTCCCCTTGATAAACCTCCACGGTCGCGGCGAAGTCCTGGTTGAGGAAAAGCTGGTCGCCGCCGCCGAAGAAGTCCGGATTGCGCGCCTGGTTCGTGCTGACGTTGGTCGGCGTCGGAAGGCGCCGCGCCTCGATCGTCGTGTCGCTGCGCCCGGTCAGGTTCAGGAAGATGTCCTGGCCGAGGATCGGGTAGTCGCCCTTCAGGATGTTCTGGTGGTACGGGTCGACCAGGCTGCCTGGCTCGTTCAGCGGATAGTACGAGAACGGAATCCGCCAGCGGTCGGGGACCGGCACCGCATCCGGGATCGGCGCGTCGGACTTCGGCTTCTCCTCCGCCGACGGCTCCTGCGCCACGGCCGGGACCGCCAGCGCGGCCAGGATCGCCAGCGTCCAGAGCGGCGTCTTCATCGCACCCCCTGGGTGGGGTTGCGCGGGAACTTCACGTACGGCAACCGCGCGCCCCGCACGTCCAGGTGGTCGCAGCGGATCGCGTCGGGCGGCTCGTACCCCGCGGCGCCTGCGGCGGCGACATAGTCGTCCTGGTCGACGCCGTCGCCGCTGACCCCGATACCTCCGACGAGGACGCCCGCCTTATAGAGCGGAATCCCGCCGGGAAAGATCGTGATCCCGTTGCCGTCGGTGGCGTCGCCGATCGCGCCCGGCGTCACGTCGAGGCCGGGAATGCCCGCGCCCGTGCCTCCGGGGAGCGCGTCCTGGATCCCGAAGAGCGGACCGGGGCTCGTCCCGTCGATGCCCGGGGGATAGAACGGCTGGGCCAGGAATCCGATGGCCCTCGAGGTCATCGCCGTGCCGAGCGGAATCCCGGAGATCGGCTCCCCGAGCGCCGCGGTGACCGTCAGGTCGCTGTACACCACCCCCGTGCGCGCCTTCTGGGCGGCCACATCGAAGCTGAACCGCGTGTTGTCGCCGGGCCGGAACGCGCCCAGGACGTTGCCCGCGGTGTCGACGACGACCACCGTCACCTGCGCGGAGGTGCCGAGCGGGAGCCGGATGCCCGCGCGGAGCGGGACCATGGCCAGCATCGCCTGCGTGAAGATCGCCTGCACGTCCGCGACGAGCAGCTTCGGCGCGGCCGCCAGCGGGCTGTCGATGACCGGATACAGCAGCGGACCGGTGACGCCGCCGAAGGTCGCCGGGGGGATCGCCGGAGCGGGCGCGCCGGCGGTCAGCGTCCCGGGGCCCTGCGTGACCGCATCCACCACGGAGCCCGGCAGCGCGCCGAACGCCAGGACCGGGGCGACAAAGGGCGCGTCCGTGTCCGCGAAAGCCAGGCGGAAGCCGTCGATGAACACCGAGCAGGCCTGGATCCCGACCGGCGCCATGAAGCCGCGGCAGGCCGCGACCGCGCTTTTCTCGTCGGCCGTCGGATCGGCGCTGCTGACGCCGACGCCGCCGACGAGCATCCGGTCCTTATAGAGGGGGAAGCCGCCGGCCTTCCCCGTGAAGCCGTTGGGATCCGGCAGCGGGGTCGGGATGTTGCTGATGGGCGCGCCGCCGGGACCGACGCCGCGGAGGACGTCGCTGCCGGTGTCGTTCGAGTTCTGCACGCCGAACAGCGGGCCGCCCGGGGTGAAGGCGACGCCCGGGGGGAAATGGTCTGCGACGATGAACGCGGCGGTCGTGCTCGAGAACGCGTTCTGGTTGCTGCTCAGGAAGGCGGCCGTGCGGGCCTTCGCGATCGCCTCGTTGATGCCGGGGGCGGCGTCGGGCGGCGACGTCGCGGGCACCGGGAAGACCGGGCCCAGGGCGGCGCCTGTCATCGCGAAGACGCCGAGCACGAACCCTTCGCGGTCGACCACGGCGACGACCGCCGCGCGCGAGAGGGCGAGCGACTGCTCCACCGCCTGGCCGAGGATCGTCTGGATCTCGGGGACCGTGAGGGGCGTGAAGCCCGGCAGCGTGCCGCCGCTCCATTCGGCCACCAGCTCTCCGCACGCCGGGGGCGCGTTCTCGCCGGAGTGATCGCAGCCCGCGGACCAGCCCAGCGCGACGACGGCGAGCGCGACCGCCCGCAGCGCGTGGGTCCGGAGGCGGCGAACGGCGCTTCCGCTCATCGCACCACGTCCCGGATCTGGAGTCTGCCCTCGCCCGGCCGTTCCTGGCTGCGGTCGTGGAATCGGTGGCAGAGAACGCAGGCGGACGACACCCCGCCCGGCGTGCTATGGCAGCGGAGACAGATCTCCCGCGAGGGCATCAGGAGATCGGCGGTGGCCTTGCTGGCGGCGGCGCCCGCGTGACACTCCAGGCAGCGCAATTCGCGGTGGGTCTCGTGGTTGAAGAGCGAGTGCAGGAACCAGCGACGCGGCGCGCTTTCCTGGCCGGGTCCGCCGCGGCGGAGCCCGGTCGGCGCCACCACGGGCGGAGAGGCCGGAAAGTCGCTCCCGGTGTCGGTCTTATGGCACTTCATGCAGCCGTCGGGGTCCGACGTGTAGATGGGGATCTCCGCCTCCGTCACCTTCTCGACCAGCGCGTCGCCCCCCGCCCCCTTTTTCGCGAGGCGGCTGCGGAGGAAGTCGCGTAGGACGTCGGGGGCGACGTGCGGCATCCGGTCGCCCTCGAGTTTCAGCGGATGGCAGTCGCGGCAGTGCGTCTCGTAATAGAGCGGAGCCATCGCGTCGCCGGCCGGCACCGTCTGGTGACAGTAGGAGCAGGCGAGGTGGAGTCCCACGGCGTCGGCCTCCACGCCCTTCCTCTCCGAAAGCCCCTTCAGCTGCTGCTGGAGCAGGTCGCGTCGCAGCGATGTGTCCGGACTGAGGTGCACGGAGTGATTGAAGCTGACGAGCGTCGGATCCTTCGCCTTCTTCGCGATCAGCGCGAATTCCGGGTGCCCCTTCTCGAAGCGGTCGATGGTGCGGGAGATCGCGTGGTCGGCCCCCGCGGGACAGGCCTTCGGATGCGGCTCGGGTCCGGTCGTCTTGAGATCCGCGTGGCACTGGCTGCAGATGCGGTCCTTCACGTCGGCCAGGTGCAGCGTGCCCTTATGCTCCAGGTGGCACTGGGAGCAGCGGGCGGCCGAGGGGCGGCCGGCCGCGGTGCGGATCACGGCCGTCGTGTTCGAGTGATGGACGGGGCCGTCGTGGCAGGTGAGACAGGCCTGGTCCAGCTTCTCCTGCCACTCGGCGGGCTTCGTATACCGCAGGCCCCAGGGCGTGGTATGGCAGGAGGCGCACTTGTTCTCCAGCATCGCGTGGCGCGTGGAGATCATGCCGCTGTTGTAGATCCGCTCATCCTTCGTCGCCGCCATCGCGACGATCCAGGCCGCGCCCGCGGCCGGAAGCAGGATCGACAGGAGGCGCTGCCAGCGCCGGAAGGGGCTCAGCTTGCGGAAGTAGGTGAGATCGATCCGCTTGGCTCGGGCCTTCGTGTCTCGGAGCAGCGCCATCAGTACCTCACCGCGACCACGGCGTGGACGAGGCTGAGCAGCAGGAGGGTGTAGGACAGCGGGACGTGGACCAGGAGCCAGCCGTGGAGCCAGCGGTGCAGCCTCTCCTGGACCGACAGCTGGCGCCGCTCCTCGCAGATGCCCTCAAGGTCGTGCAGGGCCTCGTGCAGCGCGGGCGGCACGAGCTTCTGGATGGGCGCGAAGGCGGCGGCCGCGCGCTGGGGGTCCGCCAGAGGACCCGAGCACTTCCGCGCCTCCAGGAACGGCCGCACGTGATGGAGATAGAAGTCGCGCATCGGCAGGGAGCCCTCAACCCGAGTCTCCTTCTTCGACGGTTTCGCCTCGCCGCCGCCGCCCACGGGCACCGGCATGCCCATGGGAAGCACCGGGCCCGCCACGCTCGCGACCAGCACGTCCGCCTCGTTGAGCAGCTGGGCCAGCACGTGATCGATCTGATCGTAGATCGTCTCCATCGTCACGCGGGAGGTCATCACGCGCGGGAGGATCTGCTGCAGGATGACGCCGAGGATCCCGCTGAGCGTGACCAGGAGCAGGAGCACCATCAGCACGATGGTCAGGGCCCCGCCGAAGCGGAAGCCGGCGTGGAACAGGACCAGCGGCACGATCAGGACCCCCACCCAGAGATGCCCGCGCATCCAGGATTCGGGACGGCCGATGCGGAGGGCCGGAAAGCGGCGGCGCAGCCCGAGCAGGCCCGCGAACGCCATCAGCAGGAAGGCGGCGATTCCGAAGCCGAGCCCCACCCAGCTCCCGCCGCTCGGGCCGTTGAGCGAGAGCAGGTGGTACGGAACGTAGCCCGCGGCGCCGGCAAGGGTGAGGAGGATCACCGCGGCGATCCAGGGCTTGTGCTTCGCGTCGAGGAGCATCGGTCAGGTGGCCCCGATGCCTTTCGAGGTGAAGAACGTCTTGGGATCCACCCGAAGCGCCGCCCCGTGGGGGCAGGCGTACACACAGCTCGGCTCGCTGAGCCCGCTGCACAGGTCGCAGGTGACGGCCTTCGACTTCACCGACGCCTTCTGGCGGCCCGGATTCTCGGGGTCGTCCTCCGTCGTCTCGATCGGATGCATGTTGATGTTCCCGTAGGGACACCCCTTCGCGCAGAGGCCGCACCCGATGCACCAGTCCTCGATCACGATCTCGAGCGAGTCCTTGCGGTGGATCGATCCGACCGGGCAGCCGATGAGGCAGAGCGGGTCCGCGCAGGAACGGCACGAGGTCGCGATGAGGTACTTGTCGAAGCGGATGCCTTCGCGCACCAGCCGCGTGATGCCGTCGTGCGAGTCGGCGCAGGCCTTGACGCAATCGTCGCAGCGCGTGCAGCTCTCCAGGTCGAGCAGCAGCAGGTTCTGCGCCTGCATGAGGCCGCGCTCCAGCATGTCGTTCAGCGGCAGCGGCGGCGCCGCCACCTGCGCGGGGTTGGCCGACTGTTCCACGCGCTTGATGTCCGTCTCGACCGCCTTCCGCACGCGCAGGGAGGTCTCCATCAGCGAGGCGATGTCCTCCTTGCGGATCTTGACGACTTCGACGTGGTCGACGGCGGAGCAGGTCGCGGAGCGGATGCCCGAGCCGAGGACGCCCGCGGCGCCGAAGTAGTCCCCGCGGCCCACGTAGCGCAGCACCAGTTCGCCGCCGGGATATCCCTGCGAGACCTTGATGAAGCCCAGGCGGACGAGATAGGCCGCGTCGGCCGGTTCGCCCTGCTTGAAGACCGCCTGGCCGGGGTCGAGGCTGACCAGCTCGACGCGCTGGCTGAGTTTTTCGATCTGGTCGTCGTCCAGGTCGTTGAAGATCTCGACGCTGCGCAGGTGGTTGCGGACGGCGCGGGAGCGGTAGCTCTTGTCGAGCTTCTCCTTGAAGACTTTGGACTTCTTCTGCAGCAGGCTGAGGATGTTGCGGAGCATCTCGAGCATCTCGCAATCCTCGGTCGCCCGGACCGTGGCCGAACGCGGGTAGAAGTTGAGGCAGGTCATCTCGCCGAAGAGGTCCCCGGGGCCCATCTGGGCGATGGGGTGCTCGAGGTCCAGGTCGACCGGGGCGTCGATGGGGATCATCCGCCTCGTCTGACCGCGCTCCAGCGGATTGCGCTTCTCGCCCACGAGCATCGACGAAAACTTCCGGATGAAGCGGCCGAGGCCTTTCGAGAAGGATCCCTCGTTCTTGTGCGACTTCACATGGGCGATGGTGGTGGCGAGGTAGACCTCGACCTTGCCCTGCAGCAGATAGAAGGCGGTCGAGCCGTATTCCCCCTCGCGGCAGATGATCTCGCCTTTCTTGAACTTCCGGAGCACGACGGCGCCGGGGTATTTGTCGAGGGTGGCGCCGGGGATGTCGGCGAAGACCGAGTATTCGAGGAGCTGGGCGGAGTTGAGCGGCTCGCCCTTCGCCAGCTGGATGGTGGCGATGGCCTTGGTCGAGCCGGACTCGTGCTTCTTGGCGCCGGGAGCGTCCGTCATCCCTTTTCCGCAGCCCCCCATGATGAGGCCCCCCACGGGCCCCGGCGGAGGCGGTCCCTCCTTGAGAGGCCCCATTCTATCCTTTGATTATGGGTGCCTGTCAACGCCCATTTTCGGAGTGCGCCTTATCCCTCGGGGACGGGGGCGGAAAGCTTCAGGTCGGCGGCCTTGCCGGAGGGGATGGACAGGGCCAGGACGATGCCCAGCACGGCGATGAGGAGCGTGGCGAGGAACACGTGATGAAGCCCGACCACCAGCGGCGCGATCAGCGCCTTGAGCCGCGCGGGATCGAACTTGGTCTTGAAGTCGATCAGTCCCTCGGGCTCCTTCCCGCCGAAGGGCGCCAGGAACAGGGTGCCCATGATCGCGAGGCCGACGGCCGACCCCATCGAGCGCGTGAACTGGGTCAGCGACGTCGCCGTACCCAGCCGGTCCTTGGTCACGGCGTTCTGGGCGGCGATCAGCAGCGGCGCCACCGTCAATCCGAGCCCGGTGCCGAGGATGACCATCGACAGGATGACCGGCAGGACCGACGCGTCCATCCCGACCTGCGAGAGCAGGCCGTAAGCGGCGACGGCGAAGATCATGCCCCCGATCGCCAGCGTCCGGTAGCTGAAGCGCTTGAGCAGCATCTTGGTCAGGGCCGAGCAGACCATCCAGGGCAGCATCATGCAGGTCAGCATCAGGCCGCCCTTCTCGAGGGACTGGCGCAGAACGCCGGTGACGAGCAGCGGGACGTGCATGATCGCGGCGAAGAGGCAGACCATGGCGCAGACGCCGGTGGCGGCGCCCGTGCTGAAGAGCCGGTTGCGGTAGAGGTCGAAGGCGAGGAAGGGATCCGGGGTGGAGCGCTCGACGAGGAACAGCGCGACGACGAGGGCCAGCGCGGCGCCGAAGCTCTCCAGGCTGTGGGGCGTCGTCCAGCCCTCGCGGCCCGCAAACTGGAACCCCACGAGGAGGGCGCAGGAGGCGAGGGCGAGCAGGATGCCGCCCGGCAGATCGACGCGGCCCTTCCCCTCCCGGACGGTATCCTTCCACGCCGCCTGGACGATCACTGCCGTGACGAGGCCGACCGGGATATTGAGGAAGAAGATCGACGGCCACCCGAACGCCTTGGTCATCCAGCCGCCGAGCAGCGGTCCGATCAGTGCCGCGACGCCCCAGACGCTCGAGATCGCGCCCTGCATCTTGGCGCGCTCCTCGAGGTCATAGAGGTCCGCGATCATCGTGAAGGACAGCGACATCAACCCGCCGGCGCCCAGGCCCTGGAGGGCGCGGAAGCCGACGAGGGCGGGCATCGAGTGCGACATCCCGCAGAGCACGGACCCGGTGACGAGGATGATCACCGCGAGCAGGTGGAATTTGCTGCGGCCGTAGAGGTCGGAGAGCCGGCCCCAGATCGGCATCGAGACCGTCTGGCAGAGCATGAAAAGGGCATTGGGGAGGAAATAGAGGCCGAAGCCGTTCAGGTCCTCGAGGATCTGGGGCAGCGCCGTGGCGACGACGGTGCCGTCGAGGGCGGACAGGAGGAGCCCCACGAGAATGCCGATGGTGGCGAGTTTTCGTTTGGGATGGGGTTCCACGGCGCCCATGCTAGGCCCCCCCTCTCCGGCTGTCAAGGCGACGGACATTATCCATGATCCAGCTTGATACGGATGGATTCCCCGGGGAGTTTGAGGGATCGCCATCGGGCGTTTTCCTCGCAAATCCTGAAGACAAGACCTGCTTCCCCCCGAAGGAGGATCGGGTATACTCGTCGCCCGATCCCTGAACTCGATGGAGGCACAGCCATGGACAACGCAACTCTGCAGCGCATCGCCAACAATATCCGCGTCCTTTCGGTCGCGATGCCCGAGAAGGCCAAGTCGGGCCATCCGGGAGGCCCGATGGGCGGCGCCGATTTCATGGCCCTGCTCTACACCGAGTTCCTCGGCTACGACCCCGACGACATGACCTGGAAGCACCGCGACCGCTTCTTCCTGGACGCCGGCCATCTGTCCGCCATGATCTACTCCACGCTCTCCCTGGTCGGCACCTATTCCATGGAGGATTGCGCCGGCTTCCGCCAGTGGGGCAGCATCACGCCGGGCCATCCGGAACACGATCCCAAGCGCGGCATCGAGAACACCTCCGGGCCGCTTGGCCAGGGCCACGTCATGGCCTGCGGCGCCGCGATCACCGAGCGGTTCCTGTCGGCGCGTTTCGGCTCCTGGCAGGACCATAAGACCGTCGCCTACATCAGCGATGGCGGCGTGCAGGAGGAGGCCTCCCAGGGCGTCGGCCGCATCGCCGGCCATCTCGGGCTTTCCAACCTCATCCTGTTCTACGACTGCAACAAGGTGCAGCTCTCCCACATGACCGCCGACACGATGTCGGAGGACACCTGCAAGAAGTACGAAGCCTGGGGATGGCGCGCGGAAGCCGTCGACGGACACGACTTCGACCAGATCCGCGCGGCGCTCCAGCGGGCCTGGGCCGAGAAGGAGAAGCCGACCTTCATCCTCGGCCGCACGGTCATGGGCAAGGGCGCCGTCAAGGCCGACGGCACCCCGTACGAAGGCTCGCCCAAGCTGCACGGCAACCCGATCAGCAAGAGCGAAGCGAGCTACGAGAAGACCCTCGAGCACCTGGGCGGCGATCCCAAGAGCCCGTTCCAGATCTTCCCGGACGTGAAGGAAACGATGGCCAAGGTCCTGGCCGAGAAGCGGGCCGCCGCCAAGGCCCGCCGCGCGGCCGAGGCGGAATGGGCGAAATCCAACGCCGCCCTCGCGCCGAAGCTGGACCTCTTCTACTCCGGCAAGCTCCCCCCCCTCGACTGGTCCAAGATCGAGCAGAAATCCGGCGAGGCGACCCGGGCCGCGTCGAAGAACGTGCTGCACTTCCTGGCCGGCAAGGTCGAGAACCTCATCGTCATGTCGGCGGATCTGTCCGACAGCGACTATACCGAGGGCTTCCTGAAGACTACGAAGATCTTCCGGAAGGGGGACTTCTCGGGCGCCTTCCTGCAGATGGGCGTTGCCGAACTGACGATGGCCGGCATCATGTCGGGCATGGCGCTGCACGGCGGCGTGATTCCCGCGGGCGGCACGTTCTTCTGCTTCAGCGACTTCCAGAAGCCGGCGATCCGACTGGCCGCCCTGCAGTCCGCCCACGTGATCTACATCTGGACGCACGACGCCTTCCGCGTCGGCGAGGACGGCCCGACGCACGAGCCGATCGAGCAGGAAGCGCAGCTGCGTCTCCTCGAGCGCATCAAGAACCTCGAAGGGCAGCGCAGCTTCCTCGCGCTCCGGCCCGGCGATGCCCATGAGACCACGGCGGCCTGGAAACTCGCGCTCGAGGCCCACGGCCCGACGGGCCTGGTCCTCACGCGCCAGCCGGTCGCCGACCTCCCCGCCGCCACTCCCGCGGGGCGCTACACCGAGGCCATGCAGGGGGCCCCGAAGGGGGCCTATACGGTGCTCCAGGTCGACGGACGTCCGGACCTGATCCTCGTCGCCGACGGCTCGGAAGTCTCCCTGCTCGTCGAAGGGGCGGGCAAGCTGAAGGCGAAGGGACTGAGGGTCCGCGTCGTATCGGCCCCCTCGGAGGGCCTCTTCTCCGAGCAGAGCGAAGAGTATCGCGAGTCGGTGCTGCCCTTCGGGGTTCCGACGCTCGGCTGGACGGCGGGCGAGCCGTCGACGCTGCGGAATCTGGTGGGCGCGCTCGGCAAGGTGTACGGCATGACGCGCTTCGGCGCGTCCGCGCCCTTCAAGGTCCTCGACGAGAAGTTCGGCTACGTGGCGGACAATGTCGTCAAGGTCGCCGAAGCCTACCTCGTGGAGTACAAGGCGGCGCTCGCGAAGCTCAAGGCGATCTAAGGCGCGGACAGGGACGCGAACAGCTTCATCAGCCGCGCCATCGCCTCGTCGTTCCGCTTCACGCCCAGGATGCGGATCGCCTGCACCGACGCCTCGTCGGCATCGCAGCCGCAGGACTCCTTCAGCGCCTGCCGCAGCGCCGCGAGGCATTCCTCGTCGCAGACGTAGTCCAGCCGGCGGCTTGCGTCCGGCAGCTTCGTGCGATCGCGGACGACGATCTCCTTCTTGCGCCAGAGGAAGTCGCCCTTGCGGATGACGAGATTGCGCTGGGCCGCCATCGCGATGCCGTCCTCGATCGCCGCATCGCGCTTGGCGCCCGAGCGGGCCTGGATCGCGTCGAGGACGCGGCGCTTCACCTCGTCGACGTGGATCGGCCCCTCGTCCTCCACGATGGCGCCGATGAACTGCGCGATGGTCTGCGTCGGGATCTCCGCGAGATGCGTGTCCCCGATGGCGGCGGCGACTTTCGCGGTCTCGTATTCCTTCACCGCCGCGGGAGCGGCCGTCTGCGCGCTGCGATCGATCACGGTGGCCTTGGACGCCGACGCGGGCGGATTCGCGCGCTCCTTCTTCGACGCCTCGATTGCCGCGACGCAGCGCTTCAGGGCCTCCTCGCGGTTGCGCACCCAGTCCGCGCTCCAGATTCGATGCAGCGTCCAGCCCAGCCCCGAAAGCACCGATTCCCGCAGCCGGTCGCGGTCGCGGGCCCAGCGCGCGCTCTGATAGCGCGGGCCGTCGAATTCGATGCCCAGCAGGTAGCGCCCGGGCGTGGTGGGGTCGACGACGGCCAGGTCGATCTTGTAGCCGCCGCTGCCCACCTCCGCTTCCAGCGCATATCCCGCGCGGCGCAGCGCGGCGGCCGCCTGGACCTCGAACTCCGGGTCGACCTCCCGCGGCGCCCCGGGCTTCAGCTCAAGGTGGCCCTTCTGCGCATAGGAGAGGAACGACTTGAACGCGCGGACCCCGGCTCCGCCCGCGCGGCGCAGATCGAGATCGTCGGACGTCAGGTTGGTGAAGACGGTGCAGCGCCGGCGCGCGCGCGTGATCAGCACGTTCAGGCGCCGCTCCCCGCCCGCCTGGTTCAGCGGGCCGAAGTTCATGCTCACCGCGCCCTTCGCGTCGCGGCCGTAGCCCACGCTGATGTACATCGCGTCGCGCTCGTCGCCCTGCACGTTCTCCAGGTTCTTCACGAAGAACGGCTCGTCGGGGCGGCCGCGGAGCCAGGCGTCGAAGTCCGCATCCTTCCGCGCGAGCGCCTCCACGCGCTGCTCGATCGCCGTCTTCTGCGCCTGGCTGAACGCGACGACCCCCAGCGTCAGCGTCGGGCTCGTCCGCGAGTGCTCCAGCACCGCTTGCGCGACCGCATCGGCCTCGAGGGGATTCATCCGCGACGTCCCACGCTCATAAGCGGTCGCCGGCAGGTGTCGCAGCGAAAGACCCTCGCCGTCGGCCTTGCGATTCGGGCTCGGGAAGACGACCAGGCCGTCCTCGTAGAACTCATGGTTGGAAAGCGCGATCAGGGAGTCGTGCCGGCTGCGATAATGCCAGCGCAGCATGCGCGCCGGCATCCCCTGGGCGGCGCAGAGGCCGAGGATCGACTGCATATCCTGCGTGACGTTCGTCCCCGGTCCGTCCTCCTCGCCGTCGGTCACGCCCTCCGTCGACACCATCGTGTCGAAGAAGCTCGTCGGCGGCATCTGCTTCTCGTCGCCGACGACGACCAGCTGCCGGCCGCGCAGGATGGAGCCGAGCGCGTCCACCGGCCGCACCTGGCTGGCCTCGTCGAAGACGACGAGGTCGAAGGCCGGCCCGCCCGGCGGCAGATAGGAGGCGACGGAGAGCGGGCTCATCAGGAAGACCGGCTTGGCGGCCTGGATCGCCGAGCCCGCCTGCTCCATGAGTCGCCGGATCGGAAGATGCCGCGACTTCTTCGCGCACTCGCGTCGGAGGATCCCGACCTGGCCGAACGCGACCGGACCCGGCAGCGCGCGCCAGTGGATCTCCGCCAGACGCGCCTGGTTGGCCGCGAACGTCGCCTCGTCCGCCTTGCGGAAGCGCTGGATGACCTGTTCGTGCGTGACGGCGTCGAAGGAGCGCAGCTCCGGCCGTTCGCGGAGGGCGCGGTCGAGCAGCGTGCGCGCCCAGGTCTGATCGAGGATGGCCCCCAGCGCGGGGGGCGCCGCCTTGCCCTCGTGGGCGAGGCCGGCCAGCTCGTTCAGGCCGCGGCGGTTGACAAACTGCAGCAGTCGGCCGTAGGCGGCATAAGACGGAAGCTTCTCCAGGTTCGCCCGCCACCGATCGGCCTTCTCCGAAGCGGCGGCGAACGGCTGCCGCTCCGGATCGTGGCGTCCCTCGGCGGGAAGCGCGAGCAGGCTGCGGACCCGCGCAGCGGCGGCGCGCCAGCCGGCGGCCGCGGTCTTCGCGACCGAGTGGGCCGCGGAGACAAGGGCGCGATCCCAGTTCCCCACGACCCATTCGGCGGAGGACGCCGGGAGCCCGAGCGCCCGGAACTTCGCGGCCCAGTCGCGCAGCTTCAGCAGCTCCTCTCCGGGACCGTCGGGCCCCGACGCGCGGGCGCCGACCAGCGGACGGATCGACCCCACCCGTTCGGCGATCTCCGCCTTGAGCTGCCGCGCCTCGAGGATGCGGTCGGCCAGCGCGATCAGGTCGTTCGGCGCCGTCGGCGCGGGCGCCGTGCAGAGCGACTGGATCGCGCGCCGGGCCGCCTTATAGCGCCCCGAGAAGATCCGCTTGAACCAGGATCCCCCGTCGGCGATCAGGTCGCCGCGCGCGGCCAGCACGTCGGCGTCCCACGCCTGCGCGATCAGCTTCTGAGCCTGCGCCTTCTGGAGGGCCTTCCGCTTCAGCGAGCGTTCGACCGTGTCCGTCAGCAGCTTCACCGTCTCGGGGCGGTCCCACGCCAGGCCGATCGGCGGGATGCCGCGGAGCTCCGGCGCTTCGAGGACGACCGCAGCCGCCGCAGCCTGGGCCTCCAGTCCTTTCACCTCCGCCGCTTCCGGCAGGACGAGCGCGCGGCCGAGCGCCGCCGCCGCATCCCTCGCCGCCCGCGCCGCCGTCACCGCCTCCCGCAGCCCCGCGTCGATCTTGTCGACGTCGCCCGGCATCAGCTCCACGAGGCCGCAGCCGTCGAACGGGTGGCGCGCGGGGATGCCGATGTCGCCGATCTTCGCGGCCAGATCCTGTACCGCGGTCACGGCACCCTCATACTCGGCGCGGCTCCAGTCGGCCAGCGCCGGGCACTCCATCTTCAGCGGCGGCTCGGGCATCGCCCCCAGCCGCTCGAGGAGGCCGATCGCGTCATAGGGGGTCAGGCCGGAGTTCGCGATCGGATCGGCCGACGCGCGCGCGACCTTGTTGAGCTTGTCGCGCAGGTCGGCGAGCCCGTCGACGGCCGCCCCGGCCGCCGACTTGGGCCTGCCCAGGGCGAGCGTGCGGGACAGGTCGACCGCGACTTCCTTCTTCGAAGCCTTGTTGCTGTGCAGCTCGAGGCAGAGATCGCCCAAGCCCGCGCTGACGAGCCGGCGCTTCACGACCTCGAGCGCCGCCAGCTTCTCCGCGACGAAGAGCACGCGCTTCCCCGCGCTCACCGCCTCCGCGATCAGGTTCGAGATCGTCTGGCTCTTGCCCGTCCCCGGCGGACCCTGGATGACCAGCGAGCGGCCGGAGGCGACCTCGGCCAGCGCCTCCGCCTGCGAGCCGTCGGCGTCCAGGACCTCCATGATCTTCCCCGGCGGCCGGACGGCGTCCATCGCGAGCTCCTGGCGGGACTCGCCGGCGGGATCCCGGAAGCCGTCGCGCAGGATGGCGGCCGCGACCGGATGCTCGCCGGGCTTCGACCGCTCGGGCCAGGCCTCGGGGTCGAGGTCCTTGTACATGAGGAACTTGCCGAAGCTGAAGAAGCCGAGCGCGATGCGGTCGCGCGCGACGGCCCAGCCGGGCTTCTCGGCGACGGCCTCCTCGAGCAGCGCATACAGCTTCTCGAGGTCCTCGAGCGTCTCGAGCGGCGGCTCCGGCGGGAGCTTGATCCCGGATTCCTTCAGCTTCTCGACGAGGGAAAGATTCAACCCCGGGTCCTCGTCGGTGGCCGACACCGTCCAGAACGAGCGCGCGGTCTTCCGCTCCAATCGGACGGGAACCAGCACGAGCGGGGCGAAGCGGAACTCCTTCGCGGCCTCCTCCTCCTTCCACTGCAGCATGCCGAGGACGAGGAAGAGCGTGTTCACGCCCTGCTCCTGGATGGTGAGCCAGGCGTCGGACGACGTCGACAGCAGCCGTGCGGCCTGCGCCTCCTTCGTATAGGGCGTCGCCAGGCTGTTCGCGGCGTTCGACCCGCCGACGCCGACTTCCGCGGGGCCGGGCGATGCGTCGTCGAGATAAAAGACTTCGCCTTCCGTCGGCGCCGCGGAGGAGGTCTTCGTGTGATGAAAGCGCAGCGCCCCGTCGTCGACGATCAGGAACGAGAACACCTGCGCGGATTTCTCGTCGATGACGTCGAGGCCGCGTCGCATCGAGGGTTTGTAATTGAGCAGCGGATTCCGCAGGCTCAGGTCGAGCAGATCGATCCGGCTCGCCCTGAGGCGGGTGGTGATGGGATCCTGGCCCGGGACGCCTTCCGAAGACGTGTTCATAGGTCTTGGTCCGCGCAACCCAGTATATCTTTGACGACGCCGGCCCCGATTCCTTTTCCCGAACACGGGCGCTGAGATTCCGGGGCCGGATTCCGTACTATTAAAAGAAAGCATGAACCGCGATGCCGTCCTGATCCTGGACCTGGGAGGAAAGATCGTGTGGGCGAACCGGATCGCCCACGACAACGTGGGCCTCAAGCCCGGCGGGCTGCTGGGCCGGAACTACCTCGAGTTCTGCCCGCCCGACACGCACGCCGACCTGCTCCGTCTCCACAAGCTGAAGATCGAAGGCGAAACCGTGCGCTTCCGCATCGACCTCGGCCGCGGAAGGGTCCTGACCGTCAGCAGCGGGCCGGTCCGAGTCGAAGACCGCCTCTATATGTTCGTGGTGGGGCGCCAGGCGCTGGAACCGCCGCCGGGGGACGAGGTGCTCGTCGGAATGCTGGCCGCGGGCGAGCTGCTGCGCGAGCGCAAACAGTGGGCCGATCTCAACTCGATTCTCGTGTCGGCCCTGAAGGAGGAGGCCGCCGGCCTGCACGGACATCTCTCCCTGGTCCCGGGTTCCCCTCCCCCGGTCCTGATCCGGCCGTGGCCGATCCGCATGGTGCTGCGGCGCCTGCTCCTCCAGGTCCGGACCTCCGAGGGCAGGGTCAAGGTCGAGACCGGGGGCCGCCGGCCGCGCGCCTGGATCCGGCTCACGTTTCCCCGCCGCATCGACGCGGACACGGAGGAATTCGCCGTCTGCCGCCGCATCGCGCGGGAGCACGGCGGCGACCTGCGGTTCAGGGGCCGCGTGATCGTCCTGAGCCTGCCCGCGGCGTGAACGCCGGATTCAACACGGAGGCTCCGCTTCGGAGAACCGCGCTCCCTCAGCGTTCCATCAGCGAGCGAGCCGCGGCGACGACGTCCCCCGCCTTCGGCAGGTAGGCCGATTCGAGCGGGGGGGAATACGGGGACGGCATGTCGGGGGCCGTCACGCGAAGGATTGGCGCCTCGAGGTCGAAGATCGCCTTCTCCGCGAGGATCGCCGCGAGCTCCGCCCCCACGCCGCCCCGCTTCGCATCCTCGTGAAGGATGATCACCCGGTGCGTCTTCGCGACCGACTCGAGGATCAGCGCCTCATCGAACGGCACGAGCGTCCGCAGGTCGATGATTTCCAGATCGATGCCGTCGCGCGCGAGCATCTCCGCGGCCGCGAGCGCCACCGTGACCATCGGACCGTAGGTCAGCAGCGTCACGTCGCGACCCGCGCGGCGGACGATGCCCTTGCCGATCGGAACTTCATAGTCGCCGAGCGGGACGTCTTGCAGGCGGTCCGGGTGGTTCATGCCGTAGAGCCCCTTCGCCTCGAGGAAGAGGACGGGATTGCCGTCCCGCAGCGCGGCGGTGAGCAGGCCCTTCGCGTCGGCGGCCGTCGACGGGGCCACGATCTTCAGGCCGGGAACTCGGAGGAACCACGCCTCGGGGCACTGGGAATGAAAAGGGCCGCCGCTCAGGAGCTTGTCGGACCCGGTGGCGCCGCCATAAGGGAGCCGCACGACCATCGGGACCGCCCGGCCGAAGCGCCAGTGCGCCTTCGCGGCATTGTTCACGAGCGCGTTGAAACCGCACGCGACGAAGTCCGCAAACTGCATCTCCGCGATGGGCCGCATCCCCGCGATCGCGGCGCCCACCGCGCAGCCCAGGATCGCGCTCTCGGCGATCGGCGTGTTCAGACAGCGCCCGGGGCCGAACTGCTTGACGAGGCCGCGGGTGACCCCGAAGGCGCCGCCATACCGGCCGCCGACGTCCTCGCCCAGGACGAAGACGCGCGGATCGCGCTCCATCGCCTCGACCATCGCCTGGCGGATCGCTTCGTCATAGGCCATCGGCTTCGTCTTCGCCGGCCTGGAGTCCGGCGCGGGCTCGGTCCGGACGGCGAAGACGCGGTCATCGATGTCCGCCCGGGTCGGCCACGGGGCGGCGTCGATGGCCGCCGACACCTCGGCGACGCGGGCGGCAGCGTCGGAACGGAACCGGTCGAGCGCCGCCGCGTCGACGATCCCGGCGCCGAGCAGGCGCTGTTCATACAGCGCGACGGGATCCGCAGCCTCCCAGGCGGCGTGCTCCTCCGGGTCCTCATAGCCTTTGATCGCGCCGGCGCCGAGGAAGCGCGGATCGTCGTGATGCGCGTGGCCGGCCCGGCGATAGGTCACCAGCTCGATCATCGTCGGGCCCCTGCCCGCCCGGGCGCGGCCGGCGGCCCAGGCGGATGCGGCCGCGATCTCGTCCGGATCGTTCCCGAAGATCGTGATGCCGGGCATGCCGTAGCCGGCGGCCTTGAGGGCGAAACGCGGCGCCGCAGTCTGCTCCCTCCAGTGCGTGCCGAGCGCCCAGTGGTTGTTCTCGATGACGAAAATCATGCCGAGCCGCTGCACCGCCGCGAGGTTCACCGCCTCGTGCCATTCGCCGAGCGAGCTGCCGCCCTCGCCCATGATCGAGAGGAAGACGCGGTCCTCCCGGCGCAACTTCGCGGCATACGCCATCCCCACCAGCGTCTGCGTCCCGATGGCCAGCGGCGCGGTCGGCGGCAGCACGCCCTTCGCGAGATTCCCCGTATGGAGATCGCGCCCGTCGAAGAGGCTCCCCTTCTTCCCGACCTGCGCGAGGGCCACGGCCGCGGGGTCGTCGGTGAACATGAGCGTCACCGGAAGGCCGCGGATGAGCGGACAGGCGATATCGCCCTGCTCGCTGCCGCGGCGGAGCCGCAGCGCGAGGGCCGCGCAGGCCTCCTGGCCGAATCCGCGGAAGCCCTTCTGCGGGGACGGACGCCCCTCCCAGGCGATCTTCTTCTCGTGGAACATCCGGACCATGAACCCGTCGAGCGCCCGGCTGAGGATCATGACGCGCAGCAGCTCGCGCTTCTCGTCCGGCGTGATCGACGCTTTCAGCTCCTCCCGGAGAAACCAGCCCTCGACGAGCTCCCGCAGCGCCGATTTCGACCAGCCCGCCGCGTCCCCGGCGCTGGCGCCCGGATAAAGGACCTTCGAAGCCTCGTCCTTCTCCAGCGCGAAGGCGTCGTCGAGCGCCTTCAGCAGCGCCTCGCGGGACCGGTTCCGCCGCGCGGCCGGGATCAGGAAGGGGGCTTCGAGGGAAAGGAACCCGAGGAGATCCATCCGCCTCACTATAGCGGCTCTCGGAATGGCGCCCAACCTTTCGTTGACGGCGCGCGCCCGGGCGCCTACAAAGGATTCCTCATGCGGCGACTGCCCTGCCTCCTCCTCCTCGCGGCCGGCCTCGCCTCCTGCGGCGGCGACGCCGCGGACCGGAACGCGCTCGTCTGGGCCCGCAGCACCGATTCGACGACCCTCGACCCCGCCGAGATCGAGTCCGGCGAGGATGCCAAGGTGATCCAGAGCATCTGCGAGACGCTCGTCACCTATAAGGGCGACACCGTCGATCTCGAACCCCGGCTGGCTGAGCGCTGGACCGTGTCGGCGGACGGAAAACAGCTCGCCTTCGACCTGAGGAAGAACGTCACGTTCCACGACGGGACGCCCTTCGACGCGGCCGCCGTCGTCTTCACGTTCGAGCGTTTCCTGCAGCCCGGGCATCCGGATCGCCCGAAGAACCCCACCCCTTATGGCCCCAACTTCAACGATATCGACAAGGTGGAAGCCGACGGACCCCATCGCGTGGTGTTCGCGTTGAAGCGGCCCAGCGTGGTGATGCTGTACAACCTCACGCTGTTCCCCGCCTATATCGTCTCTCCCGCGGCCGTGAAGAAGCATGGCGCGCGCTTCCCGCTGAACCCCGTCGGTACCGGCCCCTACAAGCTCGTCCGCTGGGACCGCGATGTCCGGATCGTGCTCGACCGGTACGACGGGTACTGGGGACCGAAGCCGGCCATCGACCGCGTCATCGTCGTTCCGGTGAAATCTCCGCAGACCGCCCTCGAGAAGCTGAAGAAGGGCGAGGTGCAGGTCGTGGACCACCCGACCCTCGCCGACGCGAAGACGCTGCAGGAGGACCCCGGCACCAAGCTCGACACGGAAACGTCGCTGACCGTGAGCTATCTCGGCTTCAACCTGACGCGCGCGCCGTACAACGACCCGAACTTCCGCCTCGCGGTGTCCCTGGCGCTCGACCGTCGCACCCTGAACGAGCTGGCCTACCACGGGCTCGCGGAGCCGGCGGCGAACCTCGTGCCCCCCGCCCTCTGGAAGGACATCTGCCCCACCCCGCATTACGAGTACGATCTCGAGAAGGCGAAGGAGGCGCTCGCCCGGGTCAAGCTGGAGTCCAGGGAAGTCGAGCTGATCCACATGACCTGGTCGCGCCCCTACGTCCCCGAGCCGCTGAGGGTCGCGGAGTTCGTGAAGGACCAGCTGCGGAAGATCGGCCTCGAGGTCAAGCTCACCGGCTACGACAAGGGCGCGTACGACAAGAGGTACAAGGAGCAGAGCCACCCGATGTTCCTCTACGGCTGGATCGCCGACATCCCGGATCCGGACAACTTCTACTATCCCCTTCTCCACGGCGACTCGAAGGACAGCATGAACGCGTCGTTCTTCGACGATCCCGAGTTCAACGCCGCCGTCACGGGCGCGCAGTCGGAGTCCGACCCCGCCCGGCGGAAGGCCCTCCTCGCGAAAGCCTACGCCCGCTACCGCGACGTGCTCCCGACGATCCCCCTCGTCTACGTCCGCCAGCTGATCGGCCTCTCGAAGCGCGTCGACTACAACATGCACCCCATCGAAACCCGGTTCTACGCGGCGAGCTGGGCGAAGTGACCCCCTATATCCTCCGCCGCCTGATGTTCCTGCCGGTGGTGCTCTGGGCGGTCTCGCTGATCGTCTTCGTCCTGATGCGCGCGGTCCCCGGCGACCCCGCCGCGGCGATTGCGGGAGAAAAGGCGCCGCGCGAGGTCCGCGACCGGATCCGCCGCGAGCGGGGCTTCGACCGGCCGATCCCGGTCCAGTACGGACTCTACATGGGCCGGCTCCTGCGCGGCGACCTCGGCGAGTCCTTCAAGCATTCCAACGAGAAGGTGTCCACGCAGATTGCCCGCAAACTCCCGCACACAATCGAGCTCACGCTCGCGGCAATGGCCGTCGCCCTCGCCGGCGGGCTCCTCCTCGGCATCCTCTCCGCGGTCTATAAGGGGGGCTGGATCGACGCCGCCTCGATGACCGTCGCGCTGGCCGGCGTCTCGGTCCCCGTCTTCTGGCTCGGCCTCCTCTTCATCCTCGCGTTCGGCTCGATGCTTCCCGTCAGCGGCAACCTCGACGCGAACTACTTCCCGCCCGACCGCACGGGCTTCGTGCTGATCGACACCCTGCTTTCCGGGAACGGCGCGATGTTCCTCGACGCGGTCCGCCACGTGCTGATGCCCGCGCTGGTGTTGTCGACCATCCCGCTCGCAATGACGGCGAGGATCACGCGCGCCTCGATGCTCGAGGTGCTGGGGAGCGACTATATCCGGACGGCGCGCGCCAAGGGGGCGTCACCGTCGCGCGTCGTCCTCGTCCACGCGCTGCGGAACGCCGCCCTGCCGATCGTGACGCTGCTCGGCCTGGAGTTCGGGTATCTGCTCGGCGGCGCGGTGCTGACGGAGACCGTGTTCGACTGGGACGGGATGGGGACCTATATCCTGAGCTCCGTGCGGGAAACGGAATACGAGTCGATCGGCGGCGCGGTGCTCGTGCTGGCCTGCACCTTCGTCGGCGTGAACCTGGTCGTGGATCTCCTGTATTCCTTTATCGATCCGAGGATCCGCCATGGATCGCCGCAGGCTTAGGGTCCTGCTGCGCCATAAGGGGGCGATGGCCGGCCTGGGGCTGCTGGCGTTCTTCACCCTGATGGCGGCGCTGATCGGGCTGTTGAGCGGGCACGACCCCGTCACGTGGAGACCGGGCGAGCAGAACCTCGGCACCTCGGCGGCGCACTGGCTGGGCACCGACAACTCCGGCCGGGACATCCTCACGCGGCTCTTCTACGGCGCGCGAATCTCGCTGCTGATCGGGGTCGCCTGCGTCGCGGTTTCCGCGGTCGTCGGCCTCCCCCTCGGCGCGGCGGCGGGATACTTCGGGGGAAGGACGGATGCGGCCGTATCGCGCTTCCTCGACATCCTGCTCTCGTTCCCCGGCGTGCTGCTCGCCATCGCCATCGCCGCCCCGATGGGGGCCGGCCTCTGGACGGTGATCCTGTCCGTCGGGATCGTCGGCATCCCGCAGTTCGCGCGGCAGGTGCGGGCGAGCGTGCTGGCGCTCCGGGAACTCGACTTCGTCGCGGCCAGCCGCGCGCTGGGCGCCGGCCCCTGGCGCACGCTGCTCCGGGAGATCGCGCCGAACGCCCTGGGCCCGGTCATCGTGGTCGCGACCCTCGGGGTCGGCAGCGCCATCCTGACGGCGGCGGGGCTCTCGTTCATCGGGCTGGGCGTCGAGGCCGGGACCGCGGAGTGGGGCGCGATGCTGCACGACGGCTATGTCGACCCGGCCCTCCGGCGGACGCTGGCGCTTTACTCGGGCCTGGCCATCTCGCTCGTGGTGCTCGGCTTCAACCTGTTCGGCGACGGGCTGCGCGACGCCCTGGACCCGCGCTCAATCGAGTCCCGTTAGAGGCTTCCACAGGGCGTCCGGCACCGGCATGACGGAGAGACGGCTGAAGGTGACCAGCGTGAAATCCTTGAAGCGCGAATCGGCCTTGACGGCGGCAAGGGTCATCGGCGGGGTCGCCTTCACCGGCGTGATGACGACCGCGTCCCCCTTGGCGTCGGCGAGGGCCTTTGCGATGCCGACCACCGCCTTGACGTT
>DASQOM010000351.1:0-16546 GCA_035644495.1 Planctomycetota bacterium
GTCGCCAAAACCATCGGCCCGTACGAGATCGTGGTCATCGACGGCGGCTCGACCGACGACACGCCGACGCGGGCGGCCATGCACGGCGCGAAGGTGCACTTCCAGAAGGCACGCGGTTACGGCATGGCCCTGAAGGAGGCGTTCGAGCTCGCGCAGGGGAAGTACATCGTCACGATGGACGCGGACTACTCCCACGACCCCGGATTCATCCGCGACCTCTATGCCCAGCGCGACAGGGCCGCGGTGGCCATCGCGTCCCGCTACGCGCCCGGCGGCTCGTCCGAGGTCAGCGGCCTGAGGTCGACCCTGAGCCGGATCCTGAACACCGTGTTCCGCCGGGTGCTCTCGATTCCCATCCGCGACATGTCGAGCGGCTTCCGCCTGTACCGCCGGTCGGCCCTCCAGGAGATCGAGATCACCCGGCGCAATTTCGACGCGCTCGAGGAGATCCTGATCAAGCTGGTCGGCATGGGGCACGGGGTCGTCGAGGTCCCGTTCACCTATAAGGCCCGGGGAGCGGGCGTCTCGAAGGCGCGGGTCTTCAAGTTCGGCCTGCAGCTCGCCGCGACCCTGCACTCGCTCTGGCAGCTGAGGAACGGCTGCGACTGGTGCGACTACGATCACCGCGCCTACGACAGCAAGCACTTCCTCCAGCGCTACTGGCAGCGCAAGCGGCACGAGATCATCATGGACTGGCACCGGGCCGGCGGCCGCGTGCTCGACATCGGGTGCGGGTCGAGCCGCATCCTGGAAAGCGTTCCGGGCATGGTCGGCCTCGACGTCTCCATCCAGAAGCTGCGGTTCATGTCGCACCGCGGCTGCCTGGCGCTGCGCGGCAGCGTCTACGATCTCCCCTTCCCCGACGGCGCGTTCGACGAGGTCATCTTCTCCCAGGTGATCGAGCACATCCCGCCGAAGCCGTCGATCATGGGGGAGATCCGGCGCGTGATGAAGCCCGGGGGGCGGCTGATCATCGGCACGCCCGACTACGACCGGATGTTCTGGGTGATCCTGGAGTACTTCTACAACGCGCTGAAGCCCGAGGCGTACGCCCACGAGCACATCGCGCACTATACGCTCGGCTCGATGAGGAAGCTGCTCGCGGACAACGGCTTCGAGCACATCCGCTCCCGCTACGTCGGCGGGGGCGAGCTGGTCCAGCTGGCGATCCGGCGATGAACCCCGACCGCGCGCGCTGGAACGAGAAGCACCGCAAGGGCGGGCACGAGCTGCCCTCCATCCCGTTGTTGATGTACCAGGGCCGGCTGACCCGCGGCCGCGCCCTCGACGTCGCCGGCGGCCTCGGCGAAAATGCGGCCATCCTCGCGCTGGCCGGCTGGACGGTGACGATGACCGACCTGTCGGACGTGGCCCTCGACCGGGCGCGGAAACGCGCGGCGGAGCTCAAGGCCCCCGTGCACCTCGTCCAGGCCGACGCCCTGCGCCTGCCCTTCCGCGGCCCCTTCGACACGATCGTGGTCACCCGCTTCCTCGAGCGAGCGATCGCGCCGGAGCTCGCCCGGCTCCTGGCCCCCGGCGGCACGCTGTTCTGCGAGCAGTCGCTGAGCGGGATCGCGGAGTCGTACTGCATCCAGCCCGGAGAATTCCCCCGCCTCTATCCCGGCCTCGAGCCGGTCCTCGACACCGTCGACGGCGACCGCGCGGTCTTCATCGGCCGCAAGCCGGCCTGAGGAAGGCCTCAGACCACGGGCCACAGCAAGAAGGCGCGCCTGCCCCCCCCGGCCTTCATTCAATCTTGATCTGGCGCGCATAGGGGCTTCATGGCCTGCGTCGTAGATTCAGGGTGGAAAGGAGGATTTCATGATGACCATCATGACGTGCGCGGAGTGCGGCGCCGACCTCCGGGAGTGGGACTTCCTGAAGCTGCGGGCGAGGCTGCTCGAAAACCGCCCGTATTGCGTCGTGTGCCTGCCGCCGCTTCGGGAGGAGAACCCGGAACCGGAAGGCGACTGCTTCCCGGTCCGCGGAGCGCGGGCGCTGCCGCGGAACCGCCCCCTGCTCTAGCCGGCCGCCTCCCGGAGGCGGGGGGCTCGCAGGAACTGCAGCGGACAACTGAATAGCCCTCACGGGCTGGTCCTGCCGTTCCTGGGAGTCCCCTTTTTTTCAGCCCTCGACGATCAGCGGAACGTTGTGCCCGATCGCCGACTCCGCCGCTCCCCGCAGCGCCCGCGCCGCCTGCGCGATCTCGCGGTACTCCTCCCAGCCTTCCCCGACGTCCAGGCCCTCGAGCAGGCGGTCGAGCTCCGTCCGTACCTGCGGCAGCGACGCGATCATCAGCTCTTCGTCGTCACTCCACGGGGACGTCATGTGGAAAATGGACTCGAACGCGTCGGGAATCCAGATCTGCGCCGCCTCGAGGACGCTCAATTGCGGCAGCTTCACCTTATAGGACCAGCGCCGCGCCTGGAGGAACGGCAGCGAGAACGCGTGCGCGCTGAACGCCGTCGCCGAGCGCGCCGGTCCGCTGTCGTCCCAGTCGGGACGCCTTCCCAGCAGCGATTCCATCCGCTCGAGGAACTCCTCCCGCAGCTCCTCCGCCTCCTCTCCGGAGCGGCGCAACTTCGGCGGGGTCGCCTCGCCCCCCGCCCAGACGGTCCGGAAATCGCCGGACAGCCAGGTGGCCAGGGGCATGACATAGACCGCGACGCCCATCGTCAGGGCGCGGCCAGGGCGGCGTCGATCTCCTCGATCACCTCGGCCTCCGTCTCCGCGGGGCGGCGCCGCTCCAGCGCGGCGCGGGCGCCCAGCCGGCCCAGCGCCCAGGCGGCGTGCGCCCGCACCAGCGGCTCCTCGTGCTCCAGCGCCTTCTCCAGCACGGGCACCGCGGCGGGATCCTTCGAGTTGCCGAGCGCAATCGCGACGTTGCGGAGGAAGCCGGCGTGCTTCGCGCGCTTCACGGGGCTGCCCTTGAAGCGGCGGTTGAAGTCGTCCCGCGTCATCGACATGAGGCCGATCAGCGACGGGGCCGCGTTGCCGTCGCGCGCGTAGAACTCCCGCTCGGGCGCCACCTGCGCGAACTTGTTCCAGGGGCAGACGTCCTGGCAGATGTCGCACCCGAAGACGAGGTTCCCCATCAGCGGGCGCAGCTCGCGCGGGATCGCGCCCCGGTGCTCGATCGTGAGGTACGCGATGCACTTCCGGGAATCCACCACATAGGGGGCCACGATCGCCTTCGTCGGGCAGAGATCGATGCACGCGGTGCAGCTGCCGCAATACTCCTCGCGGTGCGGCGGGTCGGGCTCGAGTTCCAGGTCCGTGATCAGCTCCCCCAGGAAGAACCACGACCCCATCTCCCGCGAGAGGACGTTCGAGTGCTTGCCCTGCCAGCCCAGGCCGGCCTCCTGCGCCCAGGGCTTTTCGAGGATTGCGTTCGTATCGACGCAGACCTTCGCCGTCCCGCCGAGACCTTCGACGTAGTCGCGGAGCTCGTGGAGCTTCCCGAGCAGCACGTCGTGGTAGTCGTCGCCCCACGCGTAGCGGGAGATGCGACCGACGGCGGGATCCGCGGAATGCGTCCCCGGGCTCTGGTAGTTCTTGAGGACGCAGATGACGGTCTTCGCCCCCGGGAGCAGCCGCGCGGGATCCAGACGCCGCTCGGGCGACTTCGCCATCCACGCCATCTCCCCGTGGAAGCCGACGTCGAGCCAGGGGCCGAGGGCCTCGCCGTGCGGCACCGCGCCGGCCCGCGCGAAGCCCACGCGCTCGAAGCCGAGCTCGAGGGCTTTATTTCTGATGGAGCTGGCGTTGCTCATCGTAGTCGTCCGCGAAACGCCCGGCGGTGCCCAGGTCGTAGCGCTCGTGGGCGGGATTCGGCGCGGAGCGCCGGTAGGACGCGACGCAGCGGTAGCACACCGTCCGCTCGCGCGAGATCAGCCAGACGACCAGGTCCACCAGCGCTGCCACCCCCAGGACCGCGACGGAAAGATAGACGTTCCGCACCCAGAGGAGGGCGGATCCGACGATCGCCGCGACGATGATGCCGAAGCCCAGGTAGCCGTTGAAGTCCTTCTCGATATAGAGATGCCCGCAGCCGCAGAGGACGCAGCGGTCGACCACGTTCCGGTCCCGGATGCTCTCGGTCATCGTCACCGCGCGCCGGTCTGCGCACTTGTCGCAGACGACTTCGGAGGGCGCCAGGGCGGAGTCGAAGCGGGTGCCTTTGTAGCAATGGTCGCAGTAGGAGATGATCTCCACGGGGGGCATTAGACCATATGGGGCGGGTCGGGGCTACTTCGGAGTCTCGACGACCTCGAGCAGCGGCAGCGGGAGGCCCTTCTCCGCGCTGACGCGGCCGGTCAGCGTGAGCGTCGACTTCTCCTGCAGCGGTCTGGCGGACTTCAGCGCGAACTTCTGCCCCGAACCCTTGGCGGTGAACACCTGCGCGTCGCCCTGCTTCTCGACGTGGCCCGCCACGGTGACCTCGAAGCTCAATAAGGGGAAGTCTTCCTCGCCCTTGCTGTCCTTGCGGATCCGGTCCGTCACCGCCAGGACCGCGGCGGGCAGCAGCGACTTGGTCTCGAGGACCTCCAGCCGGAAGTGGAACTTGTCGCCGTACATCTCCGCGGACTTGACGCCGTCGATCTTGCGGAGTTCCTTCTCGAGGAGCGCGACGCAGTCGCGGCCGCAGACGTTGTCCAGCTCGACCACGACCGCATACGTCGGCTCGTCGGCGCCCGCCAGGGCGGCGGCGAGGGCCAGGGTCAGAAGGCTCATACCGGTCTCCTTATACTCTCTAACGTATCGTCGCGGTTTGGAGCGGAGAATTCGCGCATTTGGTAGGATTCCCCGGTGCCCCGCGTCCACGTCACCCGCCCCATCGCCGAGGAGGCGCTCTCGCTGCTGCGCTCCGAGGCCGACGTGACCGTCGGGCCCGGCGACCGGGAGTCCTCCCGTCAGGAGCTCCTGGACCTGGTCCGTCCGGCGGACGGCCTGCTGGTCGTCGGTCATCCGAAGATCGACGGCGAGCTGATGGATACGGCCGCCTCCCTGAAGATGATCGCCAACTTCGGCGTCGGGGTGGACCATATCGACGTCGCGGCGGCCACGGCCCGGAAGATCTGGGTTTCCAACACGGCGGGGAGCCTGACGGAGACGACGGCGGAGCTGGCCTGGGCGCTCATCCTGGCGACGACCCGCCGGATCGCGGAGGGAGACCGCTTGGTGCGCGCCGGCGAATGGAAGGGCTTCGGGCCGTTCTTCTTCCTCGGCACCGAGCTGCCGGGGAAAGTGCTCGGGGTCGTCGGCGCGGGCCGCATCGGCCAGGCCGTGGCGCGGAAGGCGAGGACCTTCGGCATGAGCGCGGTTTATTGGAGCCGCACGCCCAAGCCGGAACTTGAGGATGCGACGGGGGCGTCGCCGCGGGAGCTCGAGGTGCTGCTCCGCGAGAGCGACATCGTCGTGCTGACCGTCTCGCTCACCAAGGACACGCAGCACCTGATCGGGGCTCCGCAGCTCGCGCTGATGAAACCGACGTCCTACCTGGTCAACATCGCCCGCGGCCCGGTGGTCGACGAGGCGGCCCTGGCCGCGGCGCTCCTCGAGAAGCGGATCGCGGGCGCGGGGCTGGACGTGTACGAGAAGGAACCCGAGGTGCATCCCGACCTGCTGCGCTGTCCGGGCGCGGTGCTCGTCCCCCATATCGGGAGCGCGACGATCGAGACGCGGCGGCGCATGTCGCTGCTCGCGGCGCAGAACTGCCTGTCCGGGATCCGGGGCCAGGTGCCTCTGCTCGCGCTCAACGGCCATATCCCGCGGCGCGCGTGAGCCTTCAACGCGGGTTGAAGGGCGAGGTGTCGGGCAGCTCCCAGCGCAGCGGGTTCCCGTCCGGCTCCTCGGAGACCTCGCGGATCTCGAGGACGACCCGACGCTCCTGGTCCCCGACCACCCTCGCCCGACCGTTCAGGTTCAGCATGCGGCCGCCTTCGAAGTCGACGAAGAGCAGCCCCGCCTCCGGGTCCTGCACGAGATTGCCCAGCGTGTTGAACATCGCATTGCCCTGGAAGTCGTCCCACTCGAGATGGGTCGCGTCCGGCACCCGGACAAAGCCCGGATTCCCGCCGCGGTGGGAAACGTCCGCGGAGAGCCCCGGTGGGACGGTGGCGATGAAGAAGGTGTCCGCGCGCACGAGGAGGTCCCGCTGGGCCGGGGAGAGACTTTTCCCCGTCGTGCGCTTTGAGATCCCGTCGCTATCGCCGGTCACGACGCGGCGCTGGATGTACTTGGGACAGTTGGAGTACACCTCCTTCGCGCGGATGACGACGCCGCCCGCGTCGTTTTCCAGACGGCCGTTGAGCCGCATTCGCTGGCGATGCTCGAAGTCGATGGCCAGGACGGCCGCTTCTCCGTCGGGGATTCCCGGAGCGGCGATCCGCAGGGTCCGCGGGTCGGTGACGCGGGCGAAGCCCGGACGCCCCGTCACGAGCGACGCCCGGACCCGGCCCGCTTCGTCCCGGTAGCCCAGGACCAGCATCCGCTGCCGCTCGAGGAAGTCGGCGGCCGCCTCCGGGATCGAGTCCTGGATGATGCGGCCGACCTTGTCGGCCATCGACTGCACGCCCGCACGGTGCTGGATCTCCCGTTCGCCCGGATGGAAAGTCATCGTCGCTCCTAGAAGAATCCGCAGCTGGGCAGGTCGCCCTTCGGCGCGGGAAGCCCTTCGGCGCCGGTCGGCGCGAAAAGCTCCAGGCGGATGCCGTCGGGATCCCTGAAGAAGATGTCCCCCGACGCCGTCCCGTGCGCGTGAGGAACCACGCCCGAGTAATGAAAGTCGATTCCCTGCGAGCGGAGCCTGCCCTCGGTGCTGCGCACCTCGTCCATGTGGTCCACCTGGAACGACAGATGATGCAGCCCGGCCTGCCCGGGAGCGTAGCCGCCCTTCGCCTGCTCCCACAGCGTCAGCAGGATCGCCGGCCCCCGACCCAGCAGGATGAACTTCCTGCCGCGCTCCTCCGACTCGAGCTTCACCTCGAAGCCCAGGAGGTCCTGGTAGAACTTTTTCGAGCGACCCAGGTCGCTCACGTTCAGCCCCACGTGGCCCATCTGCACCGTCGCCGCCATAAGGTCTCCTTTCATTGCTGGACCGTTCAAACTAGCTAACATAGACTTCGACGGTGATATTCCGGAATATAACCAGTCAAATCAAGTTTAATTGGTTAGATGACCGAGCCGCGTTTCCTGTTCCTGGAAGGCAACCCGGCCTGGCTGGACTTCGTCAACACGAAGTTCATTCTGGGCGGGACGCTCGTCGATCGTCTGGAGACGTATCCGGACCTTCTCGACTGGCTCGTGATGGCCGGCCTCCTGGAGCCGGGAAAGACCGAGGCCGCCGCCCGGGCCTGGTCGGGGACGACCCAGGCCCGCGAGGCCCTGCACCACGCCCGAAAGCTCCGCCAGACCCTTCACACGGCGGCGGAGCCGCTCTGGAAGACCCGGGTGCTGGCGCCGGCGGCCGTCCGCTCGCTCAACCAGCTGCTGGCCTCCGGCGGGGGTTTCCATCGCCTGGTCGAGGACGGCACGGGCTATGCCCTGAAATTCGAGTCCGATCCCCGGCGAGCCGTCCAGCTGCTGGAGCCGCTCGCGCGCTCCACCGCGGCCTTCCTCGCGGGCGCCGACTTCGGGCGCGTCCGCAAATGCGGCAACGAAAAGTGCGTGCTTTACTTCTACGACACGACCAAGAACCAAGCGCGGCGCTGGTGCAGCATGGCCCTCTGCGGCAACCGCCTCAAGGCCGCCGCCCACTATCAGCGGATGAAGGGACTGGATCGCTCGTAGCGCGCAGGAGTTTCGACGCGGGCTGCGTCATGATCTTAGGGTGAGCGCGATTGCCGTCGTCCTGGCCTGTCTTCTTCAGGCGCCAGCGCCGAAAGCCCAGCCGTCCTCCGACCCCGACCTCGACGGCTGGTTCGACGCCCACTGGAAGAAGCGCGACCTCAAGCCCGCGGCCCCCTGCGACGACGCCGTCTTCCTCCGCCGCGTCAGCCTCGATCTCACGGGTCTGGTGCCGCCTCCCGAGGAGGTCCGCAGCTTCCTGAAATCCGCACGCAAGGACAAGCGCGCGAAAAAGATCGACGAGCTGCTCGCGAGCCCCGAAGCGGCCGAGTACTTCGCACACCTCTGGGTCCAGTGGCTCATGGGCCACGACATCGACTTCCGCGACCTGCGTCGCCTCGATCTGGGCGCGCTCTGTGTCTGGCTCAAGAAGGCGTGGACCGAGGACATGCCCGGCGACGAGCTCGTCCGGGCCTTTCTTTCGTCGAGCGGGAAGCTGTCGGAAAACCCCGCGGCAAACTTCGCGGCAAAACACCTGAACCCCGGCGAGCCGCCGGCCGGGCTGGCCCGGGCCTCCGCCCGGCTGTTCCTCGGCCGCGACCTCCGCTGCGCGCAGTGCCACGACCATCCCTTCGATGCGATGACGCACGAGGAGTTCTGGCAGTACGCCGCGTTCTTCCGCCCGCTCCGCGCCGGCAACGGCACGCTCGACGAAGTCCCCGTGCGCAACCCCGGCACGCTCCGCGACGACCTGGGCGAGGTCTTCGCCGAGCCCCGCTTCCTCGACGGCCGCTCCCTCGAGCCGGACGAGACCCGGAGCGCCGGCGTCGCGCGGCTTTTTCTCACCATGGAACACGACGCCGTCGCGCGCGCCCTCGTGGACCGCTACTGGCGCCTGTATTTCGGCCGGCCGCTGCTGGCGGGCAAGCACGGCAAGGGGCAACCCGAGCTGCTGGACCTGCTGACGCGCTCGTATCACGCAGGCAAAGACAGCCTTCGGAGCCTCACGAAGGCGATCGTCAGCTGCCGGGCCTACCAGCTTTCGAGCGAGGGACCCGAGGCCGGCCGCGAGGCCTACGCCGCGGGCCCGCTCAAGATGATGAACACCACGCAGTTCATGCGCGTCTGGAACCATGCCTTCCAGTGGGAGCCTTACTTCCGCGCCCAGTACGAGAAGAACCCGGAGAAGATCGCCCTCTTCAAAGACCCCGAGGTCTTCTGGATGGTCCGCACGATGCAGGCGAAGGAGCTCCTCTTCCCCAAGGGGCGCGACCCCGAGGAGGTCCTGTCCAACGGCACCGACCGTCTCGCCATCAAGCTCATGAACAACCGCGACATCCAGCTCCTGATGGTTTCGCAGTTCAGCCTCGTCCAGAAAGTCTGCAAACAGACCGCGGACCCCGAGCACCGCATCGACGAGCTGTTCCTCCTCATGGTCAGCCGTCCGCCCACCAAGGCTGAGAAAAAGGCGCTCGTCGAACACGTGCGCTCCGCCGGCAACCCGGCGCATGCGTATATCGACGGCTACGCCGACGTCTTCTGGATGCTGTTCAACTCCTCCGAGTTCGTTTTTGTCGGGTGATCGATGAGCCACTGCCCCAACTGCTCGCGGCGCGATTTCGTCCGGATGGCCCTCGGGGGCTCCGCGGCGGCCGGCGTCGCCTCGAAGTTCGGCCTCCCCCTTGCGCTCGGCCAGGACAAGGCGGCGAAGGCGAAGGCCTGCATCCTCTTCTGGATGCAGGGCGCGCAAAGCCAGATCGACACCTGGGATCCCAAACCCGGCACCGAGTTCGGCGGGCCCTTCAAGGCGATCCCGACAGCGGCCAAGTCGATCCAGATCTCCGAGCACCTGCCGAAGACGGCGAAGCAGATGGACAAGGTCTCCCTCATCCGCACGCTGAATTCGAGGGATCCGAACCACGACACGGCGACCTATCTCCTGCATACGGGATACCGCGAAAACCCCGACCTCCAGCACCCGCACGTCGGCAGCGTCATCCTCGAGGAGCTCGGCCCGGGAAAGACCGACCTGCCCGGCTGCGTCGTGCTCGGCGGGGATCCCCCCGCGGGCGCCGCGTACCTGGCGGCCGACCGCGGACCCGCGATCATCGACCGCCTGGAAAACCCGTCGGCGGACCTGGTCGCCTCGACCGAATACTTCGCCAAGGGCACTCTCGACCGCCGCTGGCGGCTGCTGCGCGGCTTCGAGGAGGACTGGAACCGCCGCCACGCGGATGCGCGCATCGACGCGCGCGAGCGCACCTACGAACGGGCGTGGAAGATCCTCGCGTCGGCGGACCTGAAGGCCTTCGAGGTCGCGAAGGAACCCGATGCGACGCGGAAGCTCTACGGCGAGACGCCGCTGGGCCGCGCCGCCCTGCTCTCCCGGCGCCTGGTGCAGTCGGGCGTCCGCTTCGTGGAGATCCAGTACGGCAACTGGGACACGCACTCGGACAACTTCGGCGGGCACAAGCGGCTGATGACGGACATCGACACGCCTTATGCCGCCCTGCTCGAGGACCTCGGCCGGCTCGGCATGCTGCACGACACGATGGTGCTGCTGATGACCGAGTTCGGGCGCACTCCGAAGATTAACATCGGCCAGGGCCGCGACCACTGGTCCAGGAACTGGTGCGCCTGTCTCGCGGGCGGCGGCATCGCCGGGGGCCGCGTGGTCGGCCGGACCGACGACCAGGGCCTCGAGATCGCGGAGCGCCCCGTCGGCGTCGGCGATCTCTTCGCGACCCTCTATAAGGCGTTCGGCGTCGACCCGGACAAGAAGTACCTGACCCCCGGAGCGCGTCCGCTGCGCATCCTCGACGGAGGCGAACCCGTGTCGGAGCTCTTCTCATGACCGGGTGGATGATCGCGCTGTCGCTGTTGAGTCTGCAGAACGCCCCCGCCGCTCCGGAGGCCTCCTCCAAAGCAGCTCTGGAGAGATTCAACAAGGCGTACAAGGCCAAGGAGCCGTCGGAGCGTGCGGCCGCGGTGGTCGAACTTGCCCGAACGCTGGACGACAAGGTTGTCGCCAGGCTCGGCGCCCTTCTCATCGTGGACGACCTGACGGTGCGGATCGCGGCAGCCCGGGGGCTGTCGGCAACAACCGGCGAACAGCGGAAGAAGGCGGTAACCCTGCTCAGCCGGGCCTTCGGGCCCAATGCAGGGGAGCCGCTCGTCTCGACGGCGCTCGTCGAGTCGATGGAGACCCTGCAGGACGGCCTGGGCTACGCCGTCCTCAAGGCGAACCTGAAATCGCCCGATCCGGCGACGTCGCGCGCCTCCATCGAAGCCGCCGGTCAGATCCGGGACAAGAGCTTCGTCTCGCCGCTCATCGAACACGCCCGCTTCCTGGAGGCGGCAAGCCGCGAAGCGCTCAACACGGGCCCGGGAGCGAGAACGGTGACCGGCGGCGGCCTCCCGGGCGTTGGAGGAACGGTCGGGGATCCCGACGCGCCCAAGCGGGCGCGGCTGCTGGTCCCCCTGACCCATAAGGCGCTGGAGTCGATCACCAAACAACCCTTCAAGACGACGAACGAGTGGGCCGACTGGTGGCGGAAGTCGGAGGCGGACTTCAAGGTGCAGAAGTAGAAGGCGATCCCGTGCCGGCGCTCTTCGGCTAGGTCTTCGTCGCGGCGGGCGGCGCGACCCCGCGGCCCAGCAGCTGGCGCACCCGCTCGACGAAGTCGTCGTTCGACGTTTTCGATTTGAGCAGCGCGGAATTCACGAGATTCTTCGTCCTCGGCGATATCTCGTGCGCCGAGAACACTAGGGCCGGAATCGGCGTCCGCGTGGAGCGCTTCAGCGCGGGCAGCAGCTCCAGGCCCGATCCGTCGGGCAGGCCGATGTCGACGATCAGCAGGTCGAAGTCTTCCTGCTTGAGTTTCTCCCAGGCCGTGAGGATGCGGTCGGCCTGGACCACGTCGGCGATGCCATAGAGCAGCTCCGCGACCACGCGGCAGATATCCGGATCGTCCTCGACCTGGAGTACGCGCGGTCGCTTGCCCGCGGTCGTCGGACAGGAGCGTCGCAGCGCGTTTCTCAGCTGGTCTTCCGGGATGGGCTTCTCCAGCCAGTCCACGAGTCCGAAGGCGTGGCCGGTGAGCGCGGGACGGTTCTGGTCGAGGTTGGCGCTGATGATGATGACGGGGAGCTTCGCGGTCGCGGGGTTCTGCCGGAGCTCGCGGAGCAGCGTGATGCCGCTTCCGTCCGGCAGGGCAAGATCGAGGGTCAAGCCCGCATAAGGGGTGCGCACCAGGTATTCCCGCGCCTCCCTCAGGCTCCGGGCGAGGTCGCTGTCGAAGCCCTCGCGATCGAGCATGCGGCGAAGGACCTCGGCCACGTCCGGCTCGTCCTCGCAGACGAGGAGGCGGGGACGCGACGACGGCGCGCTGCTGGGCTCCGGGGTCTTCTCCTCGGGCAGCTCGAAGAAGAAGGACGACCCCGAGCCGATCGCGGACTCGAAGTCGATCGTTCAGCCCATCCGCTCGATCAGGGCCCGGGTGATCGACAGCCCCAGGCCGGTCCCCTTCCGCTGGCTCCCGTCGGAGGTGTCGGCCTGCGCGAACTTCTGGAAGATGCGGGAGCGGAATTCGTCGCTGATCCCGGGGCCCCGGTCCTGCACGGTCACGCGGATCCGCTGTCCCCGGCGCGAAAGCCTCACGGTCACCGTCTCGCCGCGCGGGGAGTACTTGCACGCGTTCGACACCAGGTTCGTGAGCACCTGGAGCAGCCGGTCGCCGTCCGCCATCACGGTGGCATCGACGTCCCCGGTCTCCAGCTTCAACGCGACCCCGGCGGCCTCGGCGAAACCCCGGTTCGCCTCGACGCCCTGGCGCAGGAAGTGCTCCAGGATGAGCGGGCGGATCTTGAAGACCATCTGGCCCGAGGCGATCTTCTCGATGTCGAGGATGTCGCTCACGAGATTGACCAGCCGCTCGCAGTTCTTGGCGGCGATGTCCACCATCGGCTTCGCCTTCTCCGGCAGCGCGCCGATCACCCCGCTCGACACGAGCCCGAGCGCCCCGCGGATGGAGGTCAGCGGCGTCCTCAACTCGTGGCTGACGGTCGAGATGAACTCGTTCTTCATGCGATCGAGACGACGACGCTCGCTGATGTCGCGCACCAGCGCCATGACCCGCACGTCCCCTTCGGACTCGAGAAGGCCCACCCGCACCTCGACCGGGAACGTGCTGCCGTCCTTTCGGGTCGCGTTGCCCTCCGCCGTGACGGGTTTGCCCGGGACCAGCGTCCTCCATGCCTTGAGGAGATGTTCGCGCGGGACGCTGCGCTCGACGTCGAAGAGCGATTTGGTGAGGAGTTCCTCGCGCGTGTATCCCAGGGCGGAACAGGCCAGCTCATTGGCATCCAGGAGGCGGCCGTCCAGGTCGTGGACGAAGATCGCGTCGGCGGCCTGCTCGACGACCGTGCGGAAGCGATTCTCGCTGCGCCGGCTCTGCTCCTCCTGACGCTTGCGCTCGGAGATGTCGGTGAGCACGCCGCGCAGGATCGTCGGCCCGGTCGGGGTCCGGTGGACGGAGGCGGCGTCCCGCACCCAGACCGGCCGGCCCTGGGCGTCTCGGAGCCGGTATTCCATCTCGTAGACCTCATCGCGCTGAAGGTGCGCCCCGAGCTCCCGCAGGACGCGGTCCCGGTCTTCGGCGACCAGGTGCTCCTTCCAGAAGTCCGGCTCGAGGATCCACCGGTCGGCGGGGTATCCCAGGATCCGCGCGGCCTGCGCGCTGACGAAGCGGTAGCGGAGATCGGGCGCCGTCGCCTCCCAGACGATGCCGTCGATCGAGTTGACCAGAACCTCGTGTTTCTTCTCGGCGGAGGACTCCGTCTCGGCCTGCCGGACGGCGATCTCCCTCATCTCCTTCACGCCCTGCCGGCAGGAGCGGATCAGGATGGCGTCCTCGAAGACCACCCAGCCGGCGTGCTCCACCCAGCGCCAGTCGCTCCGCACGTCCACCCCGTAGACGGAGAGCGGCCAGTAATAACCGCGTACGATGTGGTCCGACGCCACCACGATCGTCGCCGTCAGCAGCACCCTCCAATCCCGGTAGAAGGCAAGGAACGCCAGCGAGCCGAAGACGTGGAAATGCGTCTCGATGCGCCCGCCGGTCAGGTGGATCAGCAGGGCCGACCAGAGCATCTGGGCGACGGCGATGGTGTGGCGGGTGAACGCCGCGCCGGACCAGGCGGCGCACAACGCGACCGGGAAGAACGTGATCAGCGCGCCCAGGGAGACGGCGGTCCAGACGTGGGGATGGATGCGGCTCGTCTGCCCGATCCACGTGAGCGGCGAAATCCAGAGCGCCACGCCGACGCCCGCGATCCACTGGACCAGCAGTAGGACGGCGAAGAGCCGGTCCATGCGCTTGTAGATGTCGGTTCGGTGGATCTCGAAGAGCTCGAGAGCCCGGCCTTCGAGCGGGGCCCGGAACCGCGCCGTCTTCAGGCTGGACATCATGACACCTTCCTTCTCAATCGAACAGGGGACAGCCGAAGACCGCCGCCTTGGAGGCCGCCGCTGCTTTTCCGTTCACGAAGTCCACGATGCAGGACGCGCCGGGGTTGGCGCCGGTCTCGCCCCGCGCGCGGGTGATGCCGCCGCTGAAGACCAGCGAACCATCGGGGGCGAACAGGAACGCGTGCCCCGACGTCCGGGCTCCGAAGCGCTGCGCCTCCCGGCCTTCCGGATCGATGAGGGGCTGGACGCCGGGGACGGCCAGGGCCAGGTCCCAGGAGGACGTCCTTACCCAGGCGTCGGAGCAGCCTTCAGGGCGGGTGAACAGCACATAGCAGCGGAGCCGGCCGCGGGCGGCCGTCTGGATCATCGCGAGCTCCTCGAGACTCGCCCGCGTGCAGGGGCACCTCGGATGAGCAGCCAGGACGAGGACCGGGGCCGTCGAGGGAGGCGTCAGGAGGCTGCCCCCGGGCCAGGAACGGGCAGGCTTTCCCACGGCCCCGGCCTCGCGGCCCCAGATCATCTGCTCCCGCATCCCCCAGAGGATCCCGCTCAGCCAGAAGGCACCCAAGCCTCCCAGGAGCAGCATCCGACCTATTTTCGACCGCAACATGCCCGGTTCTCCTTCAACCCTCCGGGATGAAGCAAGCGGCGTTCCAATCGAAGTGTAGGGGCAATTCGGAGACCGGAGGGCCGGACGAGCGAATTTGGATGCGGACGCGACATTTTTGTCGGGTCGACGGACGACTCAGATCGGTTTGTTGCTCCCGAGCGTGAGGTAGAGGGAGATCGTCTCGCCGATCAGGACGAAGGTCACCGCAACGTAGAGGATGCCGGTGGCCGACTGGTTCGCGCGCCGCTTCGCGCAGGACAGGCTCATGAGCGCGAGCACCAGGGCCAGCACGATCCCTGCCGCGATGCGCACGCCCATCACGAGCTTGTAGAAGTCCTCCAGGCGCCAGTACTCCTCGAAGCGCCAGACCGCGTAGATCGCGACGATCACGGCCTTGATGCCGATGGCCAGCACGAACATGCGGCAGAGCCGGATGAGGATGTCGAACGAGAGCTTCGCGTTCGCGAGGTACCAGTGGCCGGTGGACATGGCGATCAACGAGGTCCCGAGCACCAGGCCCGCGCTCAGGAGATGCAGCGTGAGCAGGAGCGCGGTCCCCGTTCCGTACGCCGTCCAGCCGAACGCGGCCATGATGATGAACACCGCCCCCGCCGACACCGGAAGGATCAGCACGTCGGCGCGCAGGTCGTCCTCCGCCGCGCGGACCAGGACGCTCTGGAACAGAATGAGTCCCGCGAACAGCAGCGAGAGCCCGGCGACGACCCGCATATAGAGGCTGCCTTCGGCGAGCTGGCGCCACGGCTGGCCGACCAGAAGCGCGACGGCGACCAGGATGAGGAGGACCGTCGAATGGAAGTTGAAGTAGTACTTCCCGATCTGGCGGTACGGGACCGCGATCAGCGACGCCCCGGTCCCCAGGGCATAGAGCAGCAGGAACACCGGGAACCAGGTCACCGGCGCACCAGCCGGCGCAGCACGTAGGGTCGCAGCGCGACGGGCTCCGATGCGCGGACCTCCTCGGGCGCGCGGACCATCCAGTCGGCGGCCAGCGCATATTCCGCCGTCGGGTGCCCGTAGCTGTCCTCGAAGTCGGGATACGACAGCAGGACCTTCTCGGCGCAGCGCTTGTGGCGCTCGGCCCCCGTGATGCGCCAGAGCCGCGCGAAGTTCTCGGCCGTCAGCGCGTTCTCCGGCATGTTCTTCCGCTGGCGGCAGAGATCCCCGCAGTCGATCGCGTCCACCGCCCGGTCGACGATCCCCTTCTCCGCCTCCGACCAGAAACGCCGGAGCACCTCCTCGGTCATCGTCTCCGCGGCGTCCAGGTAGCGCTTCTCGCCGCTGTGGTCCCACGCGTCCAGCAGCGTGGAGGCCAGCGCGACGGGGCCGCGCGCCAGGACGAAGACGCGCGCCTCGCCGTCATGGTAATGCGCGACGGCGCCGTCGCGGGTGCATTCGCGCAGCAGCCAGTCCAGCCCGCGCAGCGCGGTCGCCGCCCACGATTCGTCGCCCGTCACCTGCGCGGCGCGGAGGAAGGCGGACGCCATCGCGGCGGACCCGGGAACGAACACCGTCCGGTCCACCGGGGGCGGTTCCATCTTCTGCCGCTCCTTCGGGATCGCGGCATAGTAGTCGTCGTTCGCGGCCTGGCTGCCGAAGAAGACGCCGCGGTCGGGGTCGAGCAGCCGCGTTTTCACCCACTCGAGGGCGTGAAGGGCCCG
>DASQOM010000352.1:0-24945 GCA_035644495.1 Planctomycetota bacterium
CCCGGACGTGAACGGCGACAGGACCGAGTCGGTGGCGGACCTCGGCCTCCTGATCGGCGATACCTGGACCGGTCCTTACCGCAACCCGGCCTTCAGTCCGGCTCGCGGGCCGTCCGGGCGGCCTCCCGTCGTCCGCGACGCGGATAAGGTCCGCTATACCGCGAAACTCAAGACGGGGATCGCCGGCCGCCCGGCCGCGATCCTGCTCTCCTCGCCGATCCTCGACGACGTGACCCTCTTCTTCGCCGAGGGCCGCCGTTACCTGGGATGGGTGTGTCCATGATGACGATCCTCATGCTCCTGGCCTGCCAGGACGCGCCGACGCCGTTCCGCGCGACGATGACCATCGAACGCTTCGCCCGACGCGAGGATCGCGTCCGCGTCGACACCGGCGACCTGGCCGTCCGGCCGGGCGAGGCGCTGATCTACGAGTCGCGGACCCTGAAGCTGCTCCTGAAGGAGCGTCGGGGGATCGAGAGGCACGGCGGCGAGCGCCGGGTCACGGCCTGGGACCTGTCGAAGCCCGAGAACTTTCAGCCGCTCGATCTCTGGCGCCTGGCGCCCGCCGCCGTGCGCGAGCTCTTCCAGGAGGTCGAGGATCGCGCGGACTCGCCGCGTCCGCTGCCGCCGGCCGTCGTCTCCCCCGAAGGCCGGCCCCTGCCCGCCGTCGGGGTCCGACCCGCGGCGGAGTCGCTTGCGTGGGCCGACGGCGTCGATCGCGGCGACGGCTGCCGCCGAGTCATCCTCGTGCCCCGCGATGCGCGCCTGCGGTCGCGGATCACGTCGATCCGCCTCTCCGTGGACTGCGCGACGGGCCGGATCCTGCGGGTCGTCGTCGACTCCCCCGCGCAGGTGCTCACCCTCACCCTGGGCGATTGTCAGGAGGCCGCGTCGCTGGAGGATGCGGTCTTCGTTTGGGATTTTTCAGGCCTTAAAGTGGAGGAACGATGATGAACGCGGTGCTGATCATGGCCCTGCTCTGCCAGGACGCCGACCTCTCCGTCACCGGGAAGGCGAAGCGGCAGGACAAGGAGTACGAGCTGACGGTCGCCGGAAAAGGCAGGGCGCTGAACGATCAGGAGATCGTGAGCCTGCATTTCCGCCGGCTCGGGAATCGGGTTCACTGGCCCGACGGCATGCTCGTGACGGAGCCGATCGACGAGGAAATCGGGCGCGTGGCCCACGTCGAGAACCAGTCCTTCACCCATGCCGAGAAGTTCGCGACCGCAGGTGAAGTCGAGGTTCGCATCGGCGTCGCCAATCCGGAGGGCGGGCCCTCGGAGCCCCGGCAGATCCGGCGCGTCTTCCGGACGGCGTCGCTGCCGGAGGAGGCCCATGCCCTCGTGACCGACGCCAAGGAGTTCGACGCCGCCCTGCGCGGCGTCCGGCGGATCCTGGACGACGTCGACACGATGAAGGCGGAGCCGATGCCCCCCGTGAAGAAGCAGGGGCGGCTTCAGAAGCGGATCGACTGGCGCAAGAACGCCTACCGGCAACAGGTTGCGGATTCGTCCCTGACGGCGTCGGCCCGCGCGCTGGCGCTCTGGATGGACGACGTCGAGAACGCGACGGAGCTGGAGCAGTCCGGCAAGGATGCGGCGGGCATGATCTCGGCTCTCTCGGGGACGCCGTTTTCGTGGGCGGACGCCCGGAACCGGCTCCTGACCCTCGAGGCCGTGTCCCTCCGCGAGCGGGCGCTGCTGATCGTCCGGGAGATCGAAGAGCTGGCCCGGGAGATCACGTCGGCTGGGTCCTCCGGCGATGGCCATCGCTGGGCCCGGCTGGAGAAGGAGCTGTCGCGGACGCTGGAGATGCTGAAAGAGGCGGATCATGGCTTCCGGGAAGGCATCGCCGGAGGCCACTATGCGTCGCTCGTCGACCTTCCCCAGGGGACGGTGGCCGACCTGATCCAGGAGACGGCGGACCTGTTCCAGGCCGCCGCAAGCTGCATCCACTGCACCCCCTCGGCCGATGCGGATCTGGCCGACCTTGGCCGGAAGCTGATGGACCGCGCGGCCGCCTTCGAAGTGCGCATTCGAACCCATCCCTAGTCCCCTCTCTCTCCCTTCCAAGGCGCGGGGGGCGCTCAACACGCTCCCCGCGCCTTGTCTCTATCCCGGGCCCACCCGCCGATGATCCTCCTCGGACACCTTTTGTTGAGGGGTTGGTCAGCGTCTGTATAGGAAGTAGCCAATCCTGGGAACGCGCCGCAGGAATCAGTTGTAAATACTTGGTTACAAGTACATTATGAAATCTGACGTGGCAGCTGGTTTGCAGGGATGGGAACCAGGCGTCGTGTCATTTCAGGAGGGGACATGTCGAAGAATCCGGCGCGCATCCTGAGTCTTCTGACGGCCATTGTCCTCGCGGGCTCCGTCGCCGCGCAGGATAACGAGAAGGGCGATGAGCCGAATCCCCGGCTGGTCGTGCCGGCGCTCAACGAGCCGGACGTGGACCTGACCGGCAAGGTCACGGAGCGCGAGGACTTCGTCGCGGCGATCCAGGGCGGCGGCTTCATCTTCGAGCGCCGGGACTCGGACGGCAAGCGCATCGGCGGCGTCGTCGTTCCGGGCGTGGTGCTGGTGACCCGGGGGCTCGTCGAGCTCTTCGGCTGCGGGGACGGGGGCAAGGAGCACGAGACGGTGATCCGCCTCGAGAGCAATATCCAGGCGCTCGATCTCGCGCTGACCTCTGCTGGCTTCAAGCGGGGCAATCTTCCGTCGAAGACCGACCTGACCCTTCCGGAGCAGGGCTCGCGCGTGCTGATCCTCGTCCAGTGGCTCGACAAGAACGGCAAGCTGGTGACCCACCGGTCCGAGGACCTCATCGTCAGCATGCGGCGCAACTCGCCGATGCCCCGGGTGGGCTGGACGTATGTCGGGCAGTGGATGGACGTCGTCGATCCCACGAGCCCCAAGGGCGAGAAGAAGCACAAGGTGCTGGCGGCCACGGGCAGCCGGTCGCTGATCACGACCTTCCGGGACCGCACCGCGCTGCTCGACAATCCGCTCGAAGAGGCTATAGACGATACCCAGTTCGGGTCGAACTATATGCTGCTCCCGCAGACGGGCACGCCCGTCCGCGTGATCCTCCGCATGCCGACGGCGGCGGAGCGGGGGGAGATCGCCACGCTCGAGAAGAAGATCGCGGCGGAGCCGAGTAAAGAGTTGCACCAGGGCAAGAGCCGGGAAGATGCTGGGAAGTAGGGAATGGACGACCTGACCGGGACGCTGGCGGGATACCGCCGCCGCATCCGCCTGGCGAGAGCCGGGACCGCGGCGCTGCGCTGGGGATTTCATGCCTCGGTCGCCGCCTGCCTGACCCTCGCCGTGGTCAAGTTCGCCGGCATCTCCCTTCCCCTCGCCGCCGCCGGATCCGTCCTCCTCGCGGTGCCCGTCGCCATGGCGGCTCTGGAATGGGGGCGCTCCTTCACCCTGCGCGACTGCGCGATCCATCTCGACCGGCGGCTCGGCCTCGAGGAACGCCTCTCGACGGCGATGGAAGCCGCGGGTCCGATGGCCCCTGTCGTGAAAGCTGATGCGGCCGCGGCCATCGGCCGGAGCCGGCTGCCGTCGCCCCGGCTGCCCCGCGAGGCGAAGCTGATGGCCGGAAGTCTCGTCCTGGCCGTCGTGCTCGCCGGACTCCCGTCGCCCGAGCGATCCGGCGCGCGGAGCGACCGGGCCCTGGACGCGGTCGCCGCCATCGAAGCCGCCCGCCTCGAATCCCTCGCGAACGTCGACGTCCGGTTCAAGCCGCTCGCGGACAAGGCCGCCGAGGAGTTGCGTCACGGCCGTCCCGAGCAGGCCCTGGCCGCGCTCGAGGATCTGGAGAGGATGCTGGCCGAGAAAATGCTGGAGGGCGGGCCGACGGCGTCGGAAACCTCGAAGCTGCTCGACCAGGCGTCGGCCAGCGCCGAGGCCGTGTCTGCCGAACTGGCCCGGCTGGGCCGCACCGTCCACGCGCCGCCCCCGGCCGTCGCCCAGGCGAAGCTGTCGCGGCAGACGGCGGCATCGACCTTCGAAACGGCCCCCGCGCCGTTCCCGCTGCGGACCAGCGTCTCCGCGGCCGCGGTTTCGGCGGAGATTCCCTGGAGCCCCCGATACGATGCCGTCGTGAAGAAATACAGAGGCCATTAGGAAGAACGTCATGAAGACCATCGCCGCCGTGCTCAGCGTCGCCCTGCTGTCCCTCGGTTCCGGACCCGGTGTCCACGCGCTCCCGGGGGATGACGACGTGGCCAAGCGTCTGACGGATGCCTGGGCATCCGCGGCCGACTGGATCGTGAGCCAGCAGGACGAAACCGGCGCCTGGAAGTCCGGGCCTGCCGACAAGGCCGCGCCGAGCCCGTCGTTCACGGGGCTCATCCTGGCGGCGCTCGGCAACGCGCCGGCGTCGGTGAAGGCCAAGTACAAGCCGGCCGTCGACAAGGCCATTGCCTATCTCCTGTCGAAGGTCAACGCCGACGGCTCGGTGGGCGAGGGCCCGACCGGGACCTTCGTGAAGACCTATGCCACGGGCTGCGCGATGATGGGGCTCGCCTCGGTCGAGCGCACGGACAAGGTCGCCAACGCGATCCGCGGAGGCCAGGCCTACCTGAAGCAGAACCAGCTCAAGGAGGGCAGGGACGTCGGCGGCAGCGGCTATGGGGACGAGTCGGGGGGCGGAAGAAAGGGCGTCGCGAACCTGTCGACGACCGGCTTCTCGGCGGAAGGCATGCATGCGTCGGGCCTGCCGCAGGACGACGAGTACTGGAAGCTCGTCGTGAAGTTCGTCCGCAAGTGCCAGAACAACAGCGAAATCAACAACGACCCCGGCTTTGCCGCGGAACTGAAGGCGAAGGGCATGGTCGTCGGCGACGACGGCAGTCTCTATTACGCCCCGGACGTCAACCAGCAGAAGCTCCCGGCCCGGAAAGTCGCCGACAAGGAGTCGATCGCGGGATACGGGTCGATGACCTACGACGGCATCAAGACGTACCTGTATGCCGGCTTCAAGAAGGACTCGCCCGAGGTCAAGGCGGCCATCGACTGGGTGCGGAAGAACTACTCTGTCGAGGTCCATCCCGGCTGGCCTTACGATGCGGTCCAGCGCCAGCAGCAGCGCGGCATCTACCACTACTACATGGTCATGGCCCGGGCCCTGGACGCCTACGGCGAGAACCCCTTCGAGACGTTCGACGGCAAGAAGCACGACTGGGCACGAGAGATCGCCGAGCAACTGATCAAGCAGGTCAAGGACTCCAAGATGTGGAAGAACGAGAATCCGGCCTGGTTCGAGGGGGACCCGATCTTGACGACAAGTTATGTGCTCGTGACCTGCAACACCCTCCTGAAGAACGTAAAATAGCCGTATAATCAGAGGCGGGTTGGGCTATAGGGATCTGGGTCATCGAGCGAGGCAACATGGATCGCAAGCTGGGCGTGTGGATTGTCGGGGCGTGCGGGAGCGTGGCCACCTGCGCCGTCACGGGCGCTGAGGCCCTGAAGGCCGGGGTCATCCCGACCTCGGGTCTGGTCACCGAGCTCTCGGATTTCCGGGATCTGGATCTCGTCCGCTTCGACCAGATGGTCTTCGGCGGGCACGAGATCCGCCCGGTCGACTGGGTCGCCGCGGCCGAGGAGTTCGGCCGCGACAACGGCGTCCTCACGCCGCAGATCCTGGACGCGGTGCGCCCCGCGCTTCAGAAGCATTCGAAGAACCTCCGCCCCGGCGTGACGCTCAACAGCGGCAAGGGCGTGGCATCCATCGCCCCCGAAGCGGCCGAGCGCCGCACGTCCCTGCGCGGCATGGTCGACCAGATCAAGAAGGACATCGCCGAGTTCCGCGCCAACCACGGGCTCGACCAGGTCGTCGTCGTCCACCTGACCTCGGCGGAGCCGGCCTTCACGGCGCCCCGCGAGTTCCACTACGTCGAGTCGTTCCTCGCGCTGCTCGAGGCCGACCGCCGCGACCTCTTCCCGGCGAGCGTTCTGTACGCGCTGGCGGCGGTCGAGTCGGCCTGCCCCTACGTCAATTTCACCACCTGCATCGGTTCCAGCTTCCCGGCGATGGACGAGCTGGCGCGGAAGCACGGCGTGCCGCACGTCGGCCGCGACGGCAAGACCGGCGAGACGCTGATGAAAACCACGCTCGCCCCGATGTTCGTCGCGAGGAACCTCAAGGTGATGTCGTGGGAAGGCTACAACATGCTCGGGAACCGCGACGGCAAGGTGCTGGACGCGCCCGACGCCAACAAGGCCAAGTGCATGGACAAGGATGCCTGCCTGCGGGATATCCTCGGCGACGACGAGACGCACTCGCGCGTCCGGATCGACTATGTCCCCTCGCTGGGCGACTGGAAGACCGCGTGGGACTTCATCCACTTCACGGGCTTCCTGGGCACCAAGATGATCCTGCAGTTCATCTGGCAGGGCTGCGATTCCGCGCTGGCATCGCCGCTCGTGCTGGACCTGATCCGGATGGCGGACTTCGCCCACCGCTTGAACGAAAGCGGCAACCTGCGCCACCTGGCCTGCTTCTTCAAGGCCCCCTACGAGGCCGAGGAGCACGGCTTCTACAGCCAGAACGAGAAACTGCTGGCCTATGTGACGGCTCACCGGAAGGCCCGGGCGGGCGTCCCGGCCCGCTAGCGGTGCAATAACTGACTCAGAGTCACTTATTGCACGGCTGCCGTCGTATCAGCCTTATGGCGTTCGCCGCGGCCCCCCGCTATAATCTGCCCTCTTGATGCCAGGGGAGAGCTTCATGTACCGCCGCGCCCTCGTCGTCGCCGCGCTGCTGACGTGCGCCCTCCGGGTCTCGGCCCAGGAGAAGGAGACCGTCGCCATCCCGGACTCGACGGTGAAGTTTGACCTCGTCCATATCGCCGGCGGGAAGGCGAAGATCGGCGACGCCCCCCCGAGCGATGTCGACCTGAAGCCGTTCTGGATCGGCGCGCGCGAGGTCACCTGGGACGAATACTCCCTGTATTACGAGGCCCGCAAGGCCGCGCGCCTGGACGGCGTCACCCGCCCGTCGCAGCCCGACGTCATCGATCCCAAGGAGCCGTTCCCCAACGGCGAAGCCCAGGGAGGCACCCACCCCGCGATCTCGATCGGCTGGTTCGGCGCCGTGGGGTACTGCGAGTGGCTGACCCGGAAGACCGGCCTCAAGTACCGGCTTCCGACCGAGGCGGAATGGGAGGTCGCGGCCCGGGCCGGCTCGGCGGACGCCGCGCCCGCCCCCCTCGAGGACTTCGCCTGGTTTGAGGGCAACAGCGGGAAGAACTCCCACGAGGTGGGGCAGAAGAAGCCCAATGCCTGGGGCCTCTACGACGTGTTCGGCAACGCCTGGGAAAACTGCCTGGAGCCCTTCGCGCCTCCGGCGCAGGGACCCGCCGTCCGCGGCGGAGGCTGGAACACGTTCGCCAAGGATGTCCGCGCCTCGAAGCGCCAGGCCGTGCCCGACGACTGGGCCGAGCGCGACCCCAAGCGCCCGCTGCGCCTCTGGTGGCTGACGGACGGGAACTTCGTGGGCTTCCGCGTCGTCCGCGTGCCCGACGCCTCCGTCCAAGCCTTCGAACCCCTGGCCGCGAAGGTCGAGGTCCGCAACCTCAAGATCGTGAAGACCGGAAAGCGGCCGGACTTCCTGGACCGCGTCAGCGGCGAGATCGCCTATGCGGGCGACGTCGCGCTCGACGAGGTCGAGGTCACCGTCTTCTTCCTTGACGAGGACGGGAAGCCGATGATGAAGGATCCCAAGGACAAGCCGGCCTTCAGCGTCGTGTATCCCGTGATGGCGAACAGCTTCCACGACGGCGACGGGCGCAAGCCTCTGGCCAAAGGCGGCACCCGGGCGTTCGAGGTCGACGTGCCCCATCCGTTCCTCGAGACCGGCCCGCTCGACCTGGACAAGGTCGGGGCGAAAGTGTCCTACGTCCACGCGTCCAAGTGACAGGAGCCGACTGATGCCCGCGCTGCTGCCCTTCGTCCTCGCCGGCCTGCTCGCCGCCCAGCAGAAGACGCCGGTCCCGGAAACCGTCGCCATTCCCGCGGGCAAGATCAAGTCATCCGAGCGCGAGGTCGAGCTTCCCGCCTTCCGCATGGGCGTGAAAGAGCTGACCTGGACGGAGTTCAATGCCTACTTCGAGAGCAAGGATCTGGCCGACGGCGTCGACGCCGTGACGCGGCCGACGCGGGCGATCGCGTACTTCGGGCAGGTCGGCGTCCCGTCCCACTTCCTCGATCCCACGCGGCCAGTGACGAACCTGCGCTGGCACTCGATCATCGGGTACTGCGACTGGCTCTCGAAGAAGACGGGCGCCTATTACCGTCCGCCGACCGAGGCGGAGTGGGAGTACGCGGCCCGGGCGGGCGAGACCGGCGTTGCGCCGGCAAAGCCCGAGGAGGCCGGCTGGGTGAAGTCGAACAGCGAGGCGCGCACCCACGAAGGCGGGGAGAAGAAGGCGAACGCCTTCGGCCTCTACGACACGGTCGGAAACGTCTGGGAGTACTGTCTCGAGTTCCAGAAGGGCTCCGAGTTCTCGCCTGTCCTGAAGGGCGGCTGCTGGAGCACACCGGGGGCGGAGATCCCGTACGGCGTCCGCCAGGGCGTCCCGCAGGCGTGGTTCGACGAGGACCCGAACCGCCCCCGCAGCGTCTGGTGGCTGACCAACAAGGACTGGTCGCAGGGACTGCGCGTCGCCCAGGTCGCCGACGCGGCCGACCAGAAGGATCGCGCCGCCGCCGCCGCGAAGATCGAGGTCAAGATCAGCTCCGGCAAGGAGAAGACGCTCAAGGTCGACAAGTCGAGCTCGGAGTGGGCGGAGGTCGCCGGCGAGATCAAGAATGCCGGGGACAAGGAGCTCGTCGAGGTGGAGATTCTGCTCTACTACCTGAACCCCAAGGGCAAGCCGCACCTGATCGACGTCGCCGGGACGAACAAGCCCGGGCAGGCGACGTTCACGAAGTGCTGGCCGGTGCTCGCGACGGGCAACGGCGCCGAGGCCGCCAAGCCGCTGAAGCCCGGCGAAACCCGCAAGTTCACGGCGGACATCCCGTCCAGCTTCGACACGGACGACGACGTCGAGCGCGAGAAGTTCGCGGGGCGCGCGACGAACGTCCGGCTCGCGAAATAACGCCGGGGTGTAACGTTCGGCCCCCGCGGCGTCACGTGTGAGGAGGGGCATGATCGAGAATCCGGCGGAGTCCCTGTCTCCCGAAACGCTGGCCCGCCTCTACCTGAAGCGCGTCTACGGCTTCTGCCGCTCCATGCTCCGGAACGACCGGGACGCGGAGGACGCCTGCCAGGAGGTGTTCCTGACGGTGCTCCGGCGCTGGGACCAGCTGGGGACGGTGCATCGCCCGCTGTCGTGGCTGATGAAGGTGTCCCGCCTGACCTGCCTCTGGGTGAGGCGGAAGCGGCGGCATGAGGTGGCGATCGAGGAGGCGGGCATCGACGCCCCCTGCGATCCCGGGCCTCCGATCGAGAGCGGCACGGAGCGGGGCCGCGTGCAGGAGGCGCTGGAGCGGCTGCCCGAGCGCTACCAGGCGGTGCTGACGATGCACTACCAGCAGGGGATGTCGCAGGAGGAGATCTCCGAGTCGATGGAGCTCTCCCGCGGAGCGCTCCGCGTGCTCCTCCATCGTGCGGTGATGCGGCTCCGGCAAGAGGTGAAGAAGACATGTGCCCGCTGAGCGACGACGCCCTCCTGGACTGGGCCCTGGCCCGGGGGGACGCGGATCCGGCCGTCGACGCCCATCTCCTTGACTGCCCGCCGTGCCGCGAACGTTCCCGCGCCGTCCTCCGCGAGCAGGAGCTGCTGCGCGGCGCCTTCGCCGAGCCGGCGTCCCCGACGGGCCTGACCCGCCGGGTCCTCCCTGCGGCCGGCAGCCGTCCTTCGCTGGCCCGCCTCGCGCTCGCCGCCGCTGTCCTCGTCGGCATCGCCGGGCTGCTCGCCATCGTCGGCACCGCCCGCCACGCCTCTGAGGCGGTCGCCCGCGGTGGCCGCTACCGGAACGCCGCGCTGGCGCCCATCCAGTCCGACTTGGGAGCCGTCGCCCAGAAAATTGCGGCCGCGCGCGGGACCTTGCCGGACCCGGAGGAGCCCGGGACGTCGGCCGCCTACATCCAGCTGCTGTCGGTCGAGGAGAGCCTGTATATCGAGGGCATGGCACACTACCTGGCCGAGCGCGCGCCTCTTTCAGCAGAGCAGGAGCTCGAGCTGCGCCGCGTGATCCAGTCCTTCAACGCGCGCATCTGGAACCGCGAGGATCCCGCGACTGCGTCCCGCAATTTCCGCGGCAAGGTCCGGTCGCTGCTCGACGACGAGCAGGTTCTCGCCTTCGAGGAGTTTTCCCGCCAGGGGATGGAGTGGCAGTGGAAGACGGACCTGGCGCTGCTGATGGACGACCTCTGCGGCGAGTTGGACCTGCGCTTCTCCGAGGCGGAACGCGTCCGTCGCGCCCTCGAATCCAACTATCCTCGGCTCGACTCGCCGGTGCTCCGCGTGGACCGCTGCCCGTCGGATCCGCTGGTGGAGAGCGCAGCGCTGAGCGGCGCGGTGCGGAATTCTCTGGATACCAGCTACCAGCGGAAGTTCGACTCCTACCTGGGCCACGTCAAGGTCGCCCGGGACCGGGCGCAGAAGCTGCTCCGGAAGATGCGCAGCCCGGAGTAAGGGGAACCGGCGTGCCGCTCAGCTGATGAGCGGGATGTCGTCGATGTCGCTGCCCTTGGCCTTCTTCTTCGGCTCGGGGGAAAGCTCCTGGATCTCCTCCACCTCGACCAGCTCCAGCTCCGCCTCCTTTTTCTTCATCGGCGGCGGGGGAGGCGGCGGATTGGAGGTGAAGGGGGCGACGCGGACGGCCGTCTCCTTCTTGGGAGGCAGCGGGAGCGCGACGGGGGGCGCCACGCGCACGACCTTGGGTGCGGGGGCGATCGTCACGGGCCGGCTGGGGGGCGCGACCGGCGGCGCGACCCTGCTGACGACGGGGGCCGTCCGGTCGCCGATCGCGGCGCGATTCGGCGTCTGCATCGGTCCGAGGCGCCGCTTGGTGCCTTCGTCCATCCTGCTGACCGACGCCTGGACGCGTTCCAGGGCGGCCGGGGCGACCTTGATGTCCGTCTCGCTGAGCGCGCGGGTCTCCTCGATCGCCGCCACCATGCAGCCGCGGGACACGGCCTTCAGCGGATCGTTGGCCATGCGGATGTTGGCGACGTCGATGGGGAAATTGATCTTCTCGAACTCCTCTCGGAACACATCGATGAACCCGGTGATCATCGAGGTGCCGCCGCCGCAGACCACGTCGATCGGCCTGACGAACGTGGGCATGTTCTGCGCGGCCTCGAGTTTCACGCGGATCGTCTCGAGGGTGTACTGGATGAGGTTGCGGTAGTAGATGACGATGGCGTCCTGGACCCGGTCCTTGGGGTTGTTCAGGTCGACGCCGCTCTCCTTGATGCCGCAGACCAGCGCCGGGGACATGCCGATCGCGTGGGCGACGTTGTTGTCGATCCAGTCGCCGCCGCGCGAGGTCGCGAAGGTCAGCGCGGGGACGGACTTGTAGGCGACGCAGATGTTGAACATGCCGCCGCCGCAGGAGATGCCGATGCCGGTGAAGTCCTGCTCCTTGAGCTCGGAGAACACGATCGAGTGGCCTTCGAGCATCGGGCGGGGCGTGTAGCCCAGCTTGCGGAGCACCGTTTCCAGCACGCCGCGATGGTAAATGACGTTGCGCTCGACGTCGATCGGGTCTGCCGGGACGGAGAAGGCGCAGACTTCGCCTTCCTGCCTGGGATGGCCGAGCATCTCGGCGATGATGAGGCTCACGACGAGGAGCGCCTCGGGCTCGACCGGGGAGATCATGCCGTCCTTCATGGGGCGGCGCGTGGTCTTGTCGAAGACGTTGGCCAGCTCGAACGCGGGGTCGCCGATGACGTAGCCCTTGTCGCCCTGCACGATGTAGTCGATGCCCAGCTTCATGAGCATCTTCTTGGTGAAGGCGTCCGAGCGCATGTCCAGGAACGCGTTGCGCTGGATGTTGTACATGATCTCCGAGCCGACGCGCTTGCGGGCGGCGGCGCAGATGTTGACGGTGCCGACGTCGAGGCCGCGGCCGAGCTCGAGATCCATCTTGTTGAAGGAGAGCACGGTGCGATCGGAGCCTTCGATCAGCTCGGCCTTGCCGCGGCTGACGGCGGCGCGGTCGACGCTGAAGTTCTTGATGAGCTGGAGGATCGTGCGGGTGGGCCCCTCGCGCTCGATCATCTCCTTGATTTCGAAGAAGAAGTCCCAATAGCGGTTCCCCTCGGACTCGCTGCGGGCCTTCTCGGCGGAGCGGACGAGTTTGGTGAGCTCCTTGACCCAGTTCTGGGGGAGTGCCTTCTCGACCGAGAGCTCGGCGAGCTGCTTCTGCCGGGCGGCGGAGTTGATCTTGGAGATCTCGAGGAGCTGGGGATCTCCGAGGAGGCCCTTCTCGCCGAGCTCCGCCACCTCGGGGTCGAGGCGCTGGAGGGCGAGAACCTTGTCCACCTGGTACTTGGACAGGCCTTTGTTCTGCAGCCGGTTGTACAGCTGCTCGCCGAATGCCTTTTCTTCGTCGGCCATCGGATTATCTTACCATATCAGGCTCGCCCCCTGCCCTTCGCGGGGGAAGTAGTGACCCCGGTCGAAGGGTGCGCCGGCCGCGGGGTCCGGAGCGGACCCCGCGGCGGCGCGGCCTGAAGTTGCCTGGGATTCCTACTACGCCGTCTGGCTCGACATTTCCAGCTGCGCGGCCACCAGCGCGCCCTTCGCCGTCGCGTTGAAGGGATCCTTCGCCATCCGGATGTCCTTCACCGGGATCGGGAAGTCGAGCTTCTTGAACACGTCCTTCACGAGCTCGATGAAGTTGCCCGCCATCGAGGTGCCGCCCGAGAACACGATCGAGATCGGCTCGGTGAAGCTCGGCATGTTCTCCGCCGACTTGAAGCGCTCGGCGATGTTCGTGATGTTGTACTGGATCAGGTTCCGGTAGTAGATCGAGATGGCATCCTCTTCGCGGTTCTTCGGCTTGATGAGGTCGACGCCCTTCTCCTTGAGCAGCGCGGCCTTGGCCGGCTTGATGCCGAGCACGTTGGCCACGTTCTTGTCGACCCAGTCGCCCGAGCGGGCCGTGGAGAAGTAGAGCGCCGGCATCGACTTGTAGGCGACGCAGATGTTGAACATGCCGCCGCCGCACGAGATGCCGATGCCCGTGAAGTCCTCTTCACCCAGCTCGGCGAACGTGACCGCGTGGCCTTCGATGATGTGCGAGGGCTTGTAGCCCAGGCTGCGCAGCACGGCGTCGAACAGGTCGCGGTGGTAGGCGACGGACAGATCGCTGTCGATCGGGTCGCCGGGCACCGAATAGAAGCAGACCTCGTTGGGGATGCGGGGCTGGCCCAGGATCGAGCCGATCAGCAGCTTCATGACCGGCAGTGCGTCCTGCTCCTTCGGGGAGATCAGGCCGTCGGCCATCGGGCGGCGCGTGTTCTTGTTGAGCACGTTCGCCAGCTCGAAGGCGTGGTCGCCGAGCACGTACATCTTCTTGCCCTGAACGACATAAGGAACGTTCAGGCGCGTGAGCATGTTCTTCGTGTAGGCGTCGATCGGGACGTCGATGAAGACGTTCCGCTTGGGACGCAGCTCGACCTCGCCCTTCTCGTTCTGCTCGGCGGCGACGAGATTGACCGTCCCGACGTCCAGACCTTTCCCGTACGCAATCTTGGAATCAGCCACCGTGATGCCCTCCTGTGTTTTGCAGGGAGGCCCGCCCCGGGCCCCAGACCCCCAGCTAACCCTATAAAATTAAAACTACTTCTTTTCTTCGTCTTTCTTTTCGCCGCCGCCGCCGCCGCGCATCGCCTTGAGGCGCTCCAAGGCGCTGCCCATCTTGCCGCCGGACTTCGACTCGACCTGCATGGCCTTGACGTTCGACTCCAGCTCGCCCTGCACCAGGCTTTCGAGGGTCGCCTGGCTGGGACGGAACTCGACGTCGCCGTCCATCTTGCCCAGGCCGCCGCCGCCGCCCCCGCCGCCGCCCGCGAACGAGCGGTTCTTGAGGTCGCCCAGCTTCCGGTTGACGCCGTCCATGACCTTGGTGAAGAGCTCGGACATGCGCTTGAACAGCTCTTCGTCCGACTTGCGCATCTCCTCGATCATCTGGGCCTGCTTCTGCGCGGCCTCGGTCTTCATCTGCTCGATGATGATGCGCTCGTTGGCCATCTTGGCCTGGTATTCGAGGTCCACCTCGCGGCGGACGCGCTTTTCGATGTCCGCCTCCATGGAGGACATCTTCCTCTTCATGTCGTCGACTTCGGCCCGCATGACGTTCTTGCCGTCCTCGTAGCGCTGCTTGGCCGTGTCCTCGGCCAGGCGCTGGGCCGTCTTGAGCTGGTTCGTGAGGTTTTCAACCGAGGCGGCCAGCTGGGCCTGGCTCTGCTCCGCCAGGTCGGCCTTGTCCTTGGTGTTCTGATGCTCCTTCATCAGCCGGTCGAGCTCCTTCCGGGAGGCCTCGATCAGCTTCTGGCGATCGTCAGAGGACAGAAGGTTCGTTTTCGTCGAGATGATCCGCTCAACGGCATCGCCGATGAGCTTGTTGATCATCGATTCATCGAGCACCTTGACCCGATGAATGCCCTTCTTGGCAAGCTCTTGAAGAGTGCTCTTCGAAGAGCTTTGTTCGATCGCCCTCCGAACGTCAAACGGCTGCTGTTCGGTCATGGCAAGTCTCCAGCGCCCGATTATATCCCACCGCGGAAAGCGGTGTCAAAAAATCTTTCGGAATTCGGAGTTCGGAGCGTTCTGGACCGGCTAGCCCGCGGGCAGGCTCTTCCCCAGCTTTGCCAGGATCTGCTGGTTCTTCTCCGACGTGGCCTGGAAGGCCGCGATCAGCAGCAGGCGCCGGGGGTTCTCGAAGTCCTTCTGGATCTCCTTGATCGTCCCCTTCAGCGCGACTTCCATCCCCTGTCCGCTCACCTTGAACTCCACCACCCGGCCCGTCAGGTGACGGATCAGGCCGCCCATGATCGCCTGCGAGGGCACCATGGTGGTGGCCGCGCCGCCGCCCATCTTGAGCAGCGCCGTCAGGTCCGTCGCGGTGAGCGCGACCGCCTCCCCCGTGTACTCGTTCCGGGTGTCCCAGAACCAGACCTTCACCTTCCTGGAGATGATGATCGACTTCTTGATCTTCGAATCGTGAATCCGGGAGGAGTCTTCCACGCCGGAATTATACCAACGCGGGATTTCGCCGCCAGCCTATTCGCCCTTGGGCGAACGGCGCGAACGGCCCCGGGAGGGCGGCTTCTCCTCCACCCGGAACTTCTCCAGCTTGTAGAGGGCCCGCGACGGCACCCGCAGCGTCATCCGCACCCGCGAGTCCACGTACTCCCGCTTCACCGGGATCGACCACGTCGACAGCTCCGCCAGCAGCTTGCCTTCGGACTGCGGGATCTCGACGTCGACGTCGATCAGCTTCCGCGTCAGCCGCTCCGCGACCAGGGAGGTCAGGCGGTCGATGCCTTCGCCCGTCCGCGCCGAGATCGCGATGGCCTCGGGGTGCCGGTGGAGGATGATCTCGCGCTCGACGGCGTCGCGGAAGGAGTCGACCTTGTTGAACACCAGCAGGGTGGGTTTCTCCGCGCAGTCCAGGATGTGGAGCACGCTTTCGACGGCGGCGATATGCTCCTCCGCCTGCGGATGGCTTGCGTCCACGACGTGGAGGAGCAGGTCCGCCTGCGCGACCTCCTCGAGGGTCGCGTGGAAGCTCGCCACCAGGTCGTGCGGCAGGTTGCGGATGAAGCCGACCGTGTCGGAGAGCAGCACCTTGATGCCGCCCTCCAGGGTCCAGATCCGCGTCCGGGTGTCCAGCGTGGAGAACAGCTTGTCCTCGACGAGGACGCCGGCCCGGGTCAGCGCGTTCATGAGCGTGGACTTGCCGGCGTTGGTGTAGCCGACCAGCGACACGGTGGTGTTCTCGACGGTGCGCGCGGAGACCTCGCGGCGCTTGCGTTCCTCGATGGTCTTCATCTCCCGGCGCAGGGCGACGATGCGCTTGCGCGCGAGGCGGCGGTCGGACTCGAGCTGCTTTTCACCCGGGCCGCGCGATCCGATGCCGGCGCCGCCGCCAGCCTGCTGCTCGCTCGTGATGTGGGCGCCGAGCTTCGAGATCCGAGGCAGCGTATACTCGAGCTGCGCGAGCTCCACCTGCAGCTTCGCCTGATAGGTGCGCGCGTGCGTGGCGAAGATGTCGAGGATCAGCTCGGTGCGGTCGATCACCTTACAGCCGATGTCCTTCTCCAGGTTCTGCATCTGGGCGGGGGAGAGCTCGTTGTCGAAGATGACGGTGTCGATCTCCTGGTCCGCGACGCGGTGGGACAGCTCGCCGACCTTGCCTTTGCCGATGTAGGTGCGAGCATCCGGCCGCTCGCGCTTCTGGATGAGGCGCTCGACGACGACGGCGCCCGCGGTCTCGGCGAGGCGGGAGAGTTCGTCGAGGGGGTCGACGGCGCGCAGGTCGGTTCCGGGGTCGACCGTCCCGACCAGGAGCGCGCGCTCCTGGTACACGGTCTTCTCAGAGCTTTTCAATGGGGGCTGATTATAGGAATCCCCCGGTTCCGAATCAATCCACGGAACCCGCGGCGGTTTTTCGTCTTAGTTCTTGATTCTTGGCCGGGCGCGCGCGATACTGGCCGTTCTCTTTGAAAGTATGGATTTCGCAGCATTTGCGGCGGAACTCCGGGGGAAGAAGGCTCCGGCGCCCGTCTATGTGATCGCGGGACCGGAAGCCCTGCTGCGCGAACGCGCGGCGGCCCTCCTGGCGGAGTCGGATCCGGAGCTGGGGGCGAATCAGATCCGGCTGTCCTCGTCTGAAACGGATTGGGCTCGGGTGTCGGACGAACTCTACACCCCGCCTTTTCTCGCGGCAAAAAAACTGGTCGTGCTGGTGGACGAAGGGAATTTCGTCCACAACAACGTGGAAGCCCTGCGGGGCTATCTGAAGCAGCCGTCGACGGCGAACGTGCTGGCCGCGCTGGTGCCGACGGAGAAGGTCCCCGCCCTGGCGGGGGCCTGCCTCGTGGAGTGCCGCTCTTTGAAACCGGGAGATCTGCAACGCTGGCTGTCCTCCGAGGCTCAGCGGCTGGGGAAGACCCTCGACCGCGTCGCGGGTGAGCTGCTGGCCACGCGCGGCGGCGGGACGCTGTCGGCCCTCGCGGGCCATCTGGCCAAACTGGCCGCCCACGCGGGATCGCGGGCGTCCATCACGGCCGACGACGTCCGCACCCTGGTGGGCTACCAGGAGGAGCGCGAGGTCTATGAGCTCTCCCTGGCCGCGGCGGCCAAGGATGTCGCCAAGGCCTACCGCGTGCTCCGGGCCCTGATCCGCTCGGGCGAGGCGGTCCAGGTCCTGCTGTGGAAGCTGGCGTGGCAGTACCGCAAGCTGGCGGAGGCCAAGAAGCTGCTCGCGTCGGGCCGCCGCCGCTTCGAGGTGACCTCGCAGCTGCAGATCACCTTCTACGCGGACGAGTTCCTGAGGCTGGTCGACGGCCATACGATCGGGGAGCTGGTCGACAAGCACGGGGAGATATTGAAGGCGGACGTCGCCTTGAAGACGTCGGGGGGGAACGAAGTTCCGGTCCTGGAATCCCTGGTGTGCCGCCTGGCCTCGCCGGCGGCGCGATAGGAGAACGATATGGTCGAGTTCTGCACGGTCTGCGGCACGAGCCTCCCCAAGGGAGACCTCACCGTCAAAAGCGGCAGCATCTTCACGAGCCACGATTACAACTGCCCCAGCTGCGGCAAGTCGGCCAACCCCGCCAAGAGCGAGGATGCGGCCGGACCCGAGGCGTCGGTCGACAGCGACCTCGTCTTCCGCAAGGGGAACGTCGAGTCGGCGTAGTCCGGGTTCCGGTTGATGGCAGGCGAGCGGAAAGGACCGAGCATGGCGATTCAGCGTCCCGGGAAGCCCAACACCCGGTTGGGCCCGCCCGCCGCGAAGGCTCCCGCCAAGGCGCCGACCCAGAGGGCCGCCACGGTTTCCAGGCCCGCCACGGGCCCCGTGCAGAAGCAGGCGGCGCCCGGCACCGGCCGCGGCGGCCGCGCTGCGTCGACGCGCTCCGTCGCCACCGTCGGATCCTCGCGCCCGGCGGCGAGGCAGCCGGCCAAGTCGAATACCATGATGCTGGCCGGCATCGGCGGCGGCGTGGTCGTGATCCTCGCGATCGCGTTCTTCGCGATGAGCGGGAAATCCGATAATCACGCACCACCCCCCTCCAAGGGACCGTCCAAACCCCAGGCCGTCGACGTCTCCGGCCTCGAGCGGGACGGGATGAATAAGTGCAACGAGGGGCTGGCGCTGATCCAGAAGAACCAGGCTCAGCTGGGCAGCCACGAACTGGCCGCCGGTCAGAAGCAGACCCTGATCTCCGACCTGGAGAAGGGCAAGAAGCTGATCGCCGACGGCATGGCGCTGCTCACGCAGGCCAACGAGAAGTCGAAGAACACTTATGACATCAAGCAGTACCAGGAAGCCCTGATCACCGTGCGCAAGAAGTTGATGGAGCTCAGGGACTAACAGGAGGCACCATGACGAACGAATCGAATCCGCAGCGGGGCACGGGCGTCCGCAAGCAGGCCACGGGCGTGCGTCCCGCCGTGCCCTCGCCGGCACCCGCGCAGAGACCGGCGACCGGCCGCGTTCCGGCCCAGGCGCCCGCAGCGAGGCCCGCGACGGCTCGCGTCCCGGCCCAGGCGCCCGCTGCACCGGCTCCGGCCGCCCGCACCGCGACGGCCCCGCGTCGTCCCGGCGGCTCCGCCCCCGGCGGCGCCGCCCGCCCGCCCCTGCGCTCCGGCTCCGCGCCGAAGCAGGGCAGCAAGGGCACGAAGTACCTCATGCTCGTCATCATCCTCCTCCTCGCCGCCATGGTCGCCTACGTCTTCATCCCGATCGGCGGCAAGGCGCCCCTCGGCATCCGCATGGCCCGCATGTGGGGCCTGCTGAAGAAGCCCGCCGCCGGCGGCGAAACCGCGGAGCCCTCGGAGCCCGGCGCCGTCACCCTCGACGCCAAATACAAGGCCGCCCTCGCGCTCCGCGCCCGCGCCCAGGCCTTCCTCGCCGACCAGGAGACCAAGTACAAGGACAACCCCGGCGCGATCAGCGACGTCGACGTCCACCGCATCCTGGGCGAGCTCGACGTGCTGCGCGAGCAGATCTATCTGAGCGTGGACGACCTGGTCAAGGTGATCGACGCGAACGGCAAGGAGGTCGCCGTCGACGCGGCCACGGCAAAGGAAGAGCACAAGAAGCAGAAGGCCCTCGCGATGGAGCTGGGCAACAAGGTGATCAAATGGAAGGGCCCCAAGGACCAGATCTTCTCGTCGGGGCCGGAGTTCACCGCGCAGAAGTTCAACACGCCCGCGACGGAGCCCGAGAGGAAACCCGTCGAGAAGCGGGATCCCAAGAGCCTGCTGACGGTCGTCGCGCCCGCGACTCCGAACGACATTCCCAAGCCTCCGAATCCGGCCCCCGCGGACCCGAAGCCGGCCGATCCGAAGCCCGAGCCCGAGAAGCCCAAGGAGGATCCGAAACCGGAGCCCGAGAAGCCCAAGCCCGAGCCGGAGAAGCCGAAGCCGGCCGAGCCCAAGCCGGAGCCCGAGAAGCCGAAGGAGGATCCGAAGCCGGAGCCGAAGCCCGAGCCCGAGAAACCCAAGCCGGCGGAGCCGAAGCCGGAACCAGAGAAGCCCAAGGAGGATCCCAAGCCGGAACCCAAGTCGGAGCCCGAGAAGCCGAAACCCGAGGAGCCCAAGTCCGAACCGAAGCCCGAGCCCAAGGCTGAGAAGAAGATCGACGTCGTCGTCGCCGAAGCCGACAAGCTGGTGCAGGACGGCTACCCGATGGCGAAGGACGTGATCGGCGCCGCGCGCAACCTCCCTTCGGACCCCGGGAAGCTCAAGACCCTGTCCATGAAGGTCGAGACCGCCCAGGCCTTCTTCATCAAAGCGCGCGACACCTATACCGGAATCAAGGAGAGCGCGCCGGAGTCCGCGGACGTCGCGGGCAAGCTCGCCAAGATTGAAAAAATCCTGGCGCTCTTGCAAAACGCTTCCGACGCGATAAACTCCAAGAAGTAACGTCCGGCGCGCGCCGGACCGGGACAGGGGGGGAAGAAGGATGAGAGGGGCAGGTCTCTTCGTCATCTCGTCGTTTGCGCTCGCCGCCATCGCCTGCAGCGCTCCGCCCCCGCCTTCCGTCAAAGCCCCCGAAACTCCCGCCGCGGTCGTCGATCCCGAGCCCGTTCAGGAATCCACGGCTCCGGCGGCAGCCCCCCAGCCTCCTTCGGCGGGCGCGGGCGTGGTCCGGACGAGCGTCGAAGTCCCGCCCCGGAACGAGCCCACGGCGGACGACGTCCTCAAGCTCCAGAAGGAGCTTGCCGCCCGCCATGCCTCGAGCGACGAGGAGAAGCTCAAGCTGGCGCTGCTCCACGCCGCCGCAGGGAACCTGGAGGAGGCGGAGCGGGTGATGTCGACCGTGAAGAACCGCACGAACCGGATGCTCCCCTATATGGAGCTCTACCTGCGCCGCGAGCTGGGCGACCACCCCGGGGCGGGGAAGCTGCTCGCGCGTCTGGAGGAGGAGGATCGCGCCTCGACCGGTTTCGCCATCGCGCGCGCCGAGCTCGTCACCCGGGTGCGCCGTTTCCGCGATTATGCCCCGGCCGAGTCCGACCGCGTCGCGCCCGGCGGCGAGATCCACCTCTACGTCGAGCCGACGAACTTCGCCGCCCAGAAGGCCGGCGACAAGCGCACGATCCACCTGCGCTACGAGTGGGCGCTGCTCGACGACCACTCGACCGTGCGCCCGGTGCCCGCCTGGGACGAGGCGCCGGCCGAGGCGCGCGAGGACCGCGTGACGTCGAACGGCCCGATCGCCGAGTTCTATCAGAGCTTCCGCCTCCCGCTCCCCGTCAACCTGGCCGCGGGCAAGTACCGTGTCCGCGTCACCGTCACCGACGTCATCGCCGGGAAGAGCGACCGTCACGACGTTCCCATTGAAGTGATGCCTGTGGAGCGGACCCGATGAAGCCCGCACGTGCCCTCCTGCTGCTGGCCCTGCTGCCGGCCGGCTGCTGGCCGAACAACCCCGACGCGCCCGAAGAGACGGCCCTCGAGCGCTTCCAGATGGCGGAGGAGTACCTCGCCGGCGGACACTACTACGCGGCCGCGATCGAGTACGAATTCGTCGTCCGTCACCGCTGGCGCTGGAAGGAGCCCTACATCAAGCTCGCCCGCTGCTACGAGTCGCTGGGCCGGGACGAGGACGCGATCGCGGATCTCGAGCGCCTGCTCGTCGTCGACTCCAGGGACGAGGACGCGCTGCGCAGCCTGGGCCGGCTCTATGCGAAGCGCGGCGACGCCGCCCGTGCGATCGCGCAGTACCGGCAGCTGCGGACGCTGCATCCGGAGGATCGCTCTCTCGACGGGGAGATCGCCCGGCTCGAGGCGCTGGGAAAGCCCTGACGGCCATGGCGAAGACCTGCCTCCGCCATAAAGAAGTCCCCGCCGTGACGATGTGTCGCCAGTGCCACATCCCCATCTGCACGTCGTGCTCGATCGTGTCCCCGCAGGGGACCTTCTGCTCACCGGAGTGCCAGATCCTGCACCGCGACGTGAAGTCGCGGCTCGAGGACACGCCGAAGGGAATGCCGCGAATGGAGACTCTGCTGAAACTGACCGCCGCCGTGGTCCTGATCTGGCTCGGGTTTTACGGCATCCACGTCGCCGCAGAGCGGGTCCCCGCGCTCCAGAAGATTGACGTCGTCGGCCGCCTGCAGGCCGTCTTCGGGGGACCGGAGAAAGGAAAGCTCCATTGAAGATCGGGATTCCGCTCCTGGCCCTGGTCGCCGCGGCAATGCTGAGCTGCAGCCAGCCGCCTCCGTCGACGTCGCGGTCCAGCCCCCGGCTGCTGACCGAGGCGGACCAGGCGATGCTGCAGGGTCAGTGGGACCGGGCGGCGGGCCAGTATGAGGCGTTCCTGGCCGAGAATCCCGGCGATGCCCAGCGCGCCGAGGTCCGGCTCCAGCTCGGCAAGTGCCGCCTGGCCATGGGGAAGCCCGAGGCCGGGATCCGGGCCTTCGACCAGGCCCTGAACGACCAGCCGTCCGCCGCGGCGCGCTGGGAGATCCTCTTCCGCCGGGCCGTCGCCTACCGGATGCAGGGCGACGGGTTCCGGGCGGTGGACGGGTTCCGCGCCGTCCTCGCGGCGCCGATGAGCGAGCGCGGCCGGTCGGTGACTAACGACGAGCTGCACTATGAGTATGCAACGGCGCTGTTCCGCGCGGGGGATTTCCAGGCGGGACGGGCGGAACTCAAGCTGGTGAGCCCGACGGGCCCCTATGAGCGCCAGCTGGCGCCGCGCCTCGGCCTGAGCGGGTACATGATCCAGATCGGCGCGTTCGGCACCGAGGAGCTGGCCCGGGCCGAGGGGGCCAAGCTGAAGGCGGAGATCAAGCAGGTGTCCGGGTCGCCAGTCCTCTTCCTGGTCCTGGTCGGCCCTTTCCCCCGCCTCGACGACGCCCAGAAGGAGCTCTCCAGGCTCCAGCGCCAGGGCTACACCGAGGCCTTCCTCCTTCCCTGAGGAATAAAACAGACGGTCTGATTTGTCCCGATTTCATGAAATCTTGGGGTCCCGGGGCGTGCTGTATAGGTAGAGAGTATGATGGACGCCACGAACGTCGACCCCGCCGACTGGATCCGCGGGTGGATTGGGATGCTGGACGCCCGCCAGCCCGGCTGGCGCCGCGACTACGATTCCGAGGCCTTTGAACTCGCGATCATCGACCTCTTCGGCAGCCGCCCGCAACCGGGGTTCCGCTCGGCCGATCTCGACATCCTCGGCGAGTTCACCCTCGAAGGCCCCGACGAGGCGGCCGCTCTCTGCCGCCGCGAGCTGGGGCTCAGCAAGGACTTCCGCACGGCGATGTCGGACTTCGAATACCAGTTCCGGCTCTGCCACGGCTCCAGCCGCGACTCGTCCCTCCTCCGCGAGGCGCGCGCCGGCGCCCTGGGCCGCGTGATCGACGTCCTGCTCCGGCCGCTCGTGAAGCGGCTGGACGGGGTCGGTCACGCGATGGACATGCGCGACCGGCGGGCCGCGAAGCGCTTTGCGGCCTTCCCGGAGCGGCCGGTCGACGACGACCGCGCCGTGCCCCCACTGCTCGAGGCCATGGGCCGCGAGGCCGCGGAGCGCGTGGCCGAGCGCGCGCGCCGCGAGCTCTCCGGGCCCGCGCTGGCTGCGGTCCGCTCGATCTTCATGGACCCCGACAGCGGTGTCGCGCGGGACGTCGCCGCGAGAGAGGGGATCTCGGCCGCGACCATGACCCGCGCCCTGCAGCGGCTGCGGGAGATCTCCGCCGAGGAGCTGGAGGGCTGCCCCGAGGAGGTCCACCGTTCGTTCGCCGCCTCGCTCTTCGCGTCGCTGGGAGCGGCCTAGAGGCAATACCAGGAGGTTAGGGAGGCTTTAAAAAGAAAAGGACCCTCAACGATCCTGCCGATGAAAGAAGTGCTAGCCACTTTCACGGAGGAGAGGGTCCATGTCCCTTATCGGCAAGAGTCTTCAATCCCTTGAGCATTCCGTAGCTTCTTTCAGCCTCGAAGTCGTGTCCGCCGTGCTCAAACCCACGTGGATCGCTGAGGCAGCCAGCCGCGCCACTCACCCCACCCAGCGCGACCGGGATCTGCCAGGTCCATTCGTGACCTGGCTGGTCATCGCCATGGGATTGTTTCGGAGCCTTTGCATCCAGAACGTCCTTCGTCGCTTGGGGAATGCGCTGGGTGCCGACTCCTTGTGGGAAGGCAAGGTTCCCCGATCATCGTCGGTGACTGAAGCGCGAGATCGATTAGGGTTTGGCGCCACGCGTTGGCTGCTACGACAGTTTCAAGATTGGCTCCTCCTCCAGCATCGCGACGCCATGAGCTGGAGAGGGCTTCTGATGCTCATCCTCGATGGCACCACGTTCAAGGCTCCAGACTCGCCTGAAAACCGACGTCACTTTGGATTGCCCGGGGTCAGCCGAGGGGGACGCTCGAACTTTCCTCAGCTCCGGTCCCTCTTCCTGGTGTCAGCGAAGTTGCGTCTGGTCCTACGCGCTTGGTTCGCTCCCTACCGACGGAGTGAAGTCACTCTGGCCATGCGCATGTTGGACGACATTCCTCGGGGCGCTCTGCTGGTGATGGACCGTGCATACCTGGCTTGGTGGCTGCTATGGCGCATTCAGGATCGAGGCGACCACTTCCTCGTTCGCGTCAAGCGCAACATCAGGCGCCGTCGTCTGTACTCCCTGGGGCCCTCGGAGTGGATCTCGCGCGTCGAGACGCCGAGGTACTTGCGCGGCGAACACCCGGAACTACCGCGTACCCTTGAGGTCAGAGAGATCGCCGCGCGCATCCGGGGTCGTTGGTACCACTACTTCACTTCTCTGAGCAACCCTCACACCCATCCCGTGAAGGAGATCGTCGAGCTCTATGCGCGACGCTGGGAGGTCGAAACTGGTTTTGACGAGCTCAAGACGCACCAAGGGAACCTCTCCACCGTGAATCACCCTGTCCTCTTTCGATCCCAGGATCCTCGCCGCGTCTTACAGGAAGCTTACGGTATCGTCATCGGCTACAACGTCGTCCGCACTCTCATGCTGACGGCCGCGATCAAACACGCCGTCGATCCGCTTCGCCTCAGTTTCGTCGACAGCCTCGATCGGATTCGCGAAGCCGCCCCCGTGATGGCCGCTGCTCGAACGACAGATCTCCCCTGGCTCTATGCGAGGCTCCTCGCCTCAATCGCCGAATGCCTTGTGCCCGTGCGTGCCCGAACTAATCCCCGCGAGGTGTGTACGAAGATGTCCAACTACCCCAAGAAATGGAAGTCAGCCTGTGCTTAACCTCCTGGTATTGGG
>DASQOM010000353.1:0-2926 GCA_035644495.1 Planctomycetota bacterium
GCGTCAGCTTGCCGGCCACGGCCTTCGGGAAATCCTTGCCGGCCTCCCGGAACTGGCGGACCATGTAGCTCGCCAGGCCGACCGGCTTCTTGTCCTCCTCGGGCTTCTCGCCGGGCTTCATCATCGCCGGGCCGTAGCGCTCGGGCACCCAGCCTTCGGCGGTGATGACCTTCCGGGCGAACTCGTCGTAGGGGACGTTCTTCTCGAGGAGATCGTGGAAATCGTGCGCGCCCTCGTTGCGCATCCCCTGGGCGCGCTGGTCCTTGTCGAAGCCGACGATCACGCCGCTCCAGAGGTCGGCCCAGTGGTCGGCATAGCGCTCGTCCTTCACGAGCGACTCGACCAGCTTCTCGCGCTTGGTCGCGCTCTTGTCGGCCAGGAAGGCTTCGGCCTCCTCCAGCGACGGGATCTGACCGACGATGTCGAGGTAGACGCGTCGCATGTATTCCGCGTCGGTGGTCTTCCCGGCAGGCTTCACCTGCGCGTCGGACCACTTCGCCCGGATCCACTTGTCGATGAGCGAGGATCCGGACACCTTGTCTTCGGTCTTCGTGTCCTGCGCGAAGCCGGCCGGAACGGTGAGGGCCGCCAGGACCGCGATCGACAGCATGCGCATGAACGCCTCCCTTGGCATATCTAGACTAATGGTTCAACAAGAGGCCTCGGGAAAGGTTGCGCAAATAACAACGCCCGGGGCATCAAGCGTGAGGCCGTCCGCCGTTGTCACACAACATTCCCACCCCGCTATGGTTATGTAGGTAGAGGCTGAGGAGGGATCCATGAGAACCGCCGTCCTGTTCCTCGTGACCCTGGGCGTGGCTCCTGCACAGGACATCACCTTCACCGGCAGCGCCCTCATCGACCGCGAGATCTCCCGGACCTGGACCGACGCCGCCGTCTCCTCCGCTCCGACCTCCGACGACGCCGAATTCCTCCGGCGCATCTCCCTGGACATCACGGGCACCCTGCCCGGCCCCGACGAGATCCTCGCCTTCCTCAAGGACACGGCCGCGGACAAGCGCGCGGCCAAGATCGACCGGCTCCTCGCCGCGCCCCAGTACGCCCACGTGTGGGCCGAGCTCTGGGAGAACATCCTCGTCGGCTACGATCAGCAGTCCCGAAACGACTCCAAGAAAGCCCTCTATAGTTGGCTGCGCGATGAGGTCTTCGCCAAGAACCTTCCCTACGACCGGATGGTCACCGCGCTGATCGCGTCGACCGGCATCAACACCGAGACCGGCCCGGTCAACTTCCTCATCAAGCTCTCCCGCAAGGACGGCATGGGCGGCGTCACGATGGCCAGCAAGGCCTCGAAGCTGTTCCTGTCGACCCAGATCCAGTGCGCCCAGTGCCACGACCACCCGTTCGACCGCTTCACGCAGGAGGACTTCTACGGCATGGTCGGCTTCTTCGCGCGGACCAAGTCGAAGAAGGTCGACACCTCCAAGGACAACAAGGACACGCGGTACGAACTCTACGACGACACCAAGGGTGAAGCGGCGTTCGGCGAAGGCAAGGCGAAGAAGAACGTCGCGCCCCGCTTCCTGGACGAGATCGCGCCCGACAAGGACCTGCCCCGGCGCGAGGCCTTCGTCAAGCTGCTGACGCGCCCCGAGAACGTCCTCTTCGCGAAGTCGGTCGTCAACCGCTACTGGGCCCGCTTCTTCGGTCGCGGCATCATCGAGCCCGTCGACGACTTCTCCAATCGCTTCAAGCCCTCGCATCCCGAGCTGCTGAACGGCCTGGCCCGCGACTTCATCGCGCACGGCTACGATCTCGCCTGGCTGATCCGGTCGATCGCGAACTCGCGGACGTACCAGCTGGCCTCGCGGAAGCCGGAGAACGCGGGGTCGGAGCGGCTCTTCAGCTTCGCGGCGACGCGGCCGCTGACGCCCGAGCAGTTGACGGCGTCGCTCCTGTCGGCGTTGGGCATCGTCGAGGGCCAGGGACCGGCGAAGAACATGACCGACCTGCTCCGGCAGTTCCGGCAGCGCTTCGGCGACGAGGAGACGGCCGACCGCGGCCTCTTCGCGGGCACGATTCCGCAGGCGCTCATGCTGATGAACGGGAGCATGCCGAACGGCGAGATCAGCCGCGCGAACAATGCGCTCGACAAGATCCTGAAGCAGACGACGATCCCCGAGGAGCGGCTCGAACGGATCTTCCTGACGGTGCTCTGCCGGCGGCCGTCCCCGCGCGAGCAGTCCAGCTACCTTCCTTATGTCCAGGCGGCGGGGACGAAGAAGGAGCCCTACGAGGACGTGACCTGGGTGCTCCTGAACTCCAGCGAGTTCCTGTTCAACCACTGAATATGTTTTTGTCCGCGACTTTTCGCGGGCCCCTGGGTTTGAGCTGATAGATATACGGGGGTGACGACATGGCTCACGACTGCAAGGATTGCGAAGGAACCCGGCGCTTCGGCATGACCCGCCGCGACCTGATGCGCGGCACGCTGGGCGGCTTCCTCGGCTTCGCGTTGGCGAAGCAGACCGAGATCTTCGGCGCCGCGATGCCGGATCTCCTGCTGCCGCAGGACACGACCACGAGGGCGGCGAAGTCCGTCATCGTCGTGTGGCTCGGCGGCGGTCCCGCCACCATCGACCTCTGGGATCCCAAGGAAGGCCGCGAAAACGGCGGCCCCACCAAGCAGATCGAGACGGCCGTCAAGGGCCAGTATTTCTCGGAACACCTGCCCACGCTCGCGAAGGAAGCCGAGCACCTCTCGGTCATCCGCTCGATGGTCTCCCGCGAAGGCAGCCATGAGCGCGGCCGCTACCTGCTCCATACGGGCTACGTGCCCACGGGCACCGTGGTCCATCCCTCGATGGGCTCGATCACCGCGATGGAGCTCGGCAGCAGGAAGCTCGACCTGCCCAACTTCATCGCGCTGGGCAACACGACCGACGGCGCGGGCTTCCTCCCGCCC
>DASQOM010000354.1:0-5455 GCA_035644495.1 Planctomycetota bacterium
CAGCCGGCCGGTGGACTTTCCCTTCGCCGCCATCCCGGGCGCGTGGAGCAGCAGCGGCACCCGGGCGGATTCCTCGAAGAGGCTCATCTTCTGCCACATGCCGCGCTCGCCGAGGCTCCAGCCGTGGTCCCCCCAGAAGACGATGACCGTGCGCTCGGCCAGCTGGAGCCGGTCGATCGCGTCCAGCAGCTTGCCGAGCTGCTTGTCCATCAACGTCGTCGCCGCATAGTACGCCTGGATCATGGGCTTGAGTTCTTTCTCGGTCAGGCCGTAGTTGGGCGGGCGCACCGTCGCGATCGCCATCTCCGGGATGCCGGTCCGGTCGGCCGACGGGAGCGAAATCTTGTCGAGCGGATACAGATCGAAGTCCTCCTGCGTCGCGACGCAGGGGACGTGGGGGCGGAAGAAGCCCACCGCGAGGAAGAACGGCGCATCCTTCCTCTCCTGGAGCTGCCGCACGGCCTCGTCCGCGATCAGCGCGTCGGTCTGCTCGTCATCGCTGCCCTTCGCCACGAAGTACGTCAACGAGCCGCCGATGTTCTTGTTCGACGGCACGAGATTGATGACGTCTTTTTCGTCGGCCTTGTCGCGGCCCTTGGGGTTGACGACGCGGTCCCACGAGACGGGGTCGTCCATGCCGTCGGTGCCGATCTGGCCGGGAACGCCGTAGTGATACATCTTCCCGATGCGACTCACGAAGTAGCCGCTCTGGCGGAAGAGCTGGGGGAGGGTGACGATGTCTCGGTGGTTCGCGCGGAAGAAGGCCCTGTTCTCGAGGACCCTGGTGGAGTCGGGGCGCAGGCCGGTCAGCAGCGAGCTGCGGCTCGGGTTGCAGAGCGGGAACTGGCAGTAGGCGCGCTCGAAGCGTAGGGAGCGCGCCGCAAGGCGGTCGATGTTGGGGGTCCGGACCAGCGGATGGCCGTAGCAGCCCAGGCCGACGTTCATGTCATCCGCGGCGATGAACAGCACGTTGAGCTTCGGCGGGCGGGAGTCCTGCCCCCCGAGGGGGAGGGGCAGCAGCAGGAGGAGCGGCAGGATTTTCATCATGCCTATTAGTACGCGTTCAGCGGACTTTGAGGCGGGGCGGGATCAGCAGCTCGCGCGCGACTTTCTGCCCGCTCATGACGCGCAGCAGGGCCCGGAAGGCTTCGCGGCCGATCGCCGCCACGTCCTGGCAGACGGTCGTCACCGGCATCGAGAAGAGGTCGGCCATCGCGATGTCGTCGAAGCCGACGATCTCGATGTCGGCGGGGACGTTCGCCTTCGCGGCCCGGAGGGCGCGGAGGGCCCCGATGGTCAGCTTGATGTTGGCGGTGTAGATGGCCGTGGGCCGCGGGGTCGATGCCAGCAGGTCGCGCGCCGCGAAGGCGCCCGCGTCTTCATCGGGTTTCACCAGCTTCATGGCGGCGGGCTTGAGGCCGTGCCGCGCGAGCGCTTTGCGGAAGCCGTCGAGCCGCAGCTCGTAGGTCTGGACCTCCAGGGGGCCGCCGACGTAGGCGATCTCCTTATGGCCTTTCTTCACGAGGTGGTCGACCGCGAGCGATGAACCGGCGCCGTGGTCGGTGCGGACGCAGGGGACGTCCTCGCCTTTGATCGAGCGGTCGATCTGGACGAACGGCAGGCCGTCCTTGCGCAGGTCGGTCAGGACCTCGTCGGTCACCGTGACGGGAGACACGATCATGCCGTCGACGCGGCGTTCCTGGAGCATCTGGACGGTGCGGCGTTCCCGGGCGGAGTCGCCGTTGGTGTTGGAGACCACGAGGACATAGCCTTCGCGCTCGGCCTCCTCCTCCGCGCCGGACGCGACCCCGGTCCAGAAGGGGTTGTTCAAGTCCTCGACGGCCAGGGCGACCGAGTAGGAGCGGCGGTCCCGGAAGGCGCGGGCGAGGGCGCTGGAGCGGTAGCCCAGCTCCTCGGCCATCTTCTTCACGCGGGCCACGGTGGCGGCGCTGATGCGGTAGTGCTCGTGCTTGCCGGTCAGGACGTGCGAGACGGTGGTCTGGGAAAGGTTGAGTTTGAGCGCGATGTCTTTCATCCGGACCATGAGCGTGGAAGTATAGGCTAATCCCAATTAGCCTGTCAACGAATCCCGGAGGCGAATTGGCGTTCCACGGCCTGCTAATCCGTGTTAGTCGTCCGGTTTTCTTGACTCGGAGCGGAGCGTTTGCCATCATCGGGCCCTTCCCATGACCCTGCTCTCGGTCTCCGGAATAGCGAAGTCGTTCGCGGGCGTCCACGCGCTGCGCGGAGTCTCCTTCGACCTCCTGCCCGGCGAAGTCCATGCGCTCGTCGGCGAAAACGGCGCCGGCAAATCGACCCTCATCAAGGTCATGACGGGCGCCCATCGCCCCGACGCCGGCCGCATTGAAATGGAGGGCCAGGAAGTCGTCCACAACACCCCCGAGCGCTCGCGCGCGCTCGGCATCGCCGCGATCTATCAGCAGCCCGCGCTCTTCCCTGAGCTCAGCGTCGCGGAGAACATGGCGCTGGGCTTCGAGTCGGGCGGGCTGTGGCGGCGGATCGACTGGACCGCGCGGCGGACCCGGGCAAAGGAGCTCCTCGCCCGCATCGGTGCGAGAATCGACCCCGACGCCCCCGTGAGCGCCCTGACCATGCCCGAGCAGCAGATGGTCGAGATCGCGAAATCCCTCGGCGGCCGGGCGAAAGTCCTCATCATGGACGAGCCGACGGCCTCGCTGCCCGAGCACGAAGTCGGGAACCTCTTCCGCGTCGTCCGCGAGCTCAAGGCCCAGGGGGTGGGAATCATCTATATCTCCCACCGGCTCGACGAGCTCTATGCGCTGGCGGACCGGGTCACGGTGCTGCGCGACGGCCAGAGCGTCGCCACGCGGCCGATGAAGGAGGTGGAGCGGCCCGAGCTGATCCGCCTCATGGTCGGCCGCGAGATCTCGGCGATCTTCCCGAAGCGCGAGGTGAAGCAGGGCGACGTGGTCCTCGAGACGCGCGGACTGGAGTGCCGCGCCTCGGGAATCCGGGGCGTCTCGTTGTCGATCCGCGCGGGCGAGATCCTCGGCCTCGCAGGGCTTGTGGGCGCCGGCCGGACCGAGCTGGCCCGCGTGCTCTTCGGCCTCACTCCCGCGACGGGCGGGCAGATCCTCCTGGGCGGAGCCCCGGTGTCGGTGCGGAGGCCGTCCGACGCGGTCGAACTGGGAATCGCGTACGTGCCCGAGGACCGGCGCCGCCACGGAGTGATTCTCGAACTGCCGATCGCCGCCAATACGACGCTGGCGATCCTGCGGAGGATCTCGAAGGGCGGCTTCCTGGATTTCGGCCGCGAAAATGCCCTGGCCGCGTCGTATGTCGAGAAGCTGGCGGTGAAGACGCCGTCCATCCAGACCCCTGCGGGAAATCTTTCCGGCGGAAACCAGCAGAAGGTGGCGCTCTCGCGCTGGCTGGCGACCGAGCCGAAGGTTCTGATCCTCGACGAGCCGACCCAGGGCATCGACGTCGGCGCGAAGGCCGAGATCCACAAGCTCATGGTCGACCTCGCCGAACGCGGCCTGGCGATCCTGATGATCTCGTCCGAGCTGCCCGAGGCGCTGGGCATGAGCGACCGCGTCGGCGTCATGCGCGGCGGTGCGCTCGTGGGGACGCTCTCCCGAGCCGAGGCCACCCAGGAGCGCGTGCTGGCCCTGGCGCTGGGCCACGGGGAAGGGGCGGCCGCATGATCCGCCGATATCTGCGGGAATGGTCGGTGGCGGCGGCGACGCTGACGCTCCTCCTTCTGCTCGCCTTGGTGAAGCCCCAGTTCTTTTCCGGCCAGAACCTCCGGGACATCCTGGTGACGAAAGCCTATATCCTCATCGCCGCGATCGGCATGACGATGGTCATCCTGGCCCGGCAGATCGACATCTCCATCGGATCGCAATTCGCGATCTGCGGGGTGCTGGCCAGCCTTCTGGCGAAGTGGGGGCTGCCGCTGTCCCTGATGATCGTGGGAACGCTGGGCGCGGGGGCGCTGCTCGGCGCCCTCAATGGGGCACTCGTGGCCGGACTCCGGCTTCCGTCGATCGTCGTGACCCTGGCGACGATGGTCTCGCTGGAGCAGGGCATCCGCTGGATCACCGGAGGCGAGCCGGTGCGGAACGCCGCGAACTTCCAGTGGCTGGGCCTCGGCCAGACGGCGGGAGAGATCGTCGTGCTGGCGACGTCGGCCGCGGTTCTGGCGGCGTTCGCGGCCGGTCTCCGATGGCTGAGGGCCGGCCGGGCCATCTACGCCACCGGCTCCGATCCCGAGGCCGCCCGGCTCGCGGGAATCCGTCCCGCGGGCGTCGTCTTCGGCGTCTTCGTCCTGATGGGCGTCTTCAGCGCGCTGGCCGCCCTCCTGAACGGGATCCAGTCCACGCAGGGCGATCCCACGTCGGGCCAGGGGCTCGGCCTTCAGGCGATCGCCGCGGTGGTGGTCGGAGGGACCGCGATCTCCGGCGGACGGGGAACGCTCTTCGGGACCTTCGTCGGATTCATCCTCCTGGCCGTCATCGGGCCCGCCCTGGTCTTCCTCCAGGTCGAGGCCTCGTGGGAGAAGGCGATCCAGGGTACGATTATTCTTGTCGCGGTCGCATCGGATGCGATTAATCTGAGGCAACGCAGGAATGTTGGCGCAAGCCTTGCCGCACGCTGAACGCCGTCCCGGGGTCCGCTTCGTCCCGACGCACGAACGGATCCTGGCGGTCCTGCTCCTGGCGGAGACCGCCGTCTTCTGCGTCATCGGCCGGCATTTCGTCTCCGCGGACAATGCGTTCGAGATCGTCCGGCTGAGCGTCGAGGTCGGTCTGCTCGCGCTGGCGATGACCCCGGTGATCGTCACCGGCGGAATCGACCTTTCGGTCGGCTCCCTGATCGCGCTCTCTGCGGTCCTGTTCGGGAAGTTGTTTCGGGATGCCGGCCTGCCGGTCGGCGTCGCCGCCGTCCTCACGCTCGGGGCCGGCGCTCTCGCGGGCCTGCTGAACGCCGCCCTCATTACGGGGCTCCGCCTTCCGCCGCTGATCGTCACCCTCGGCTCCTTCTCCCTGTTCCGGGGGCTGGCGGAGGGACTGACCGGCGGCTCCGACTCCTTCATGTGCCCGAAGTCGTTCCTGTTCCTGGGCCAGGGCGCCCAGATTCCCGTCTTTCTGGTCGCCGCGGCCGGCTTCTGGCTGCTGCTCCACCGGTCGGCCATCGGCCGAGGGCTGACGGCCATCGGGCTCTCGCCGGAGGGGGCCCGCCATGCGGGAATTCCGGTGGGGCGACGCGTCGCGCTGGTCTACGTCCTCTCGGGCGTGGTGGCCAGCCTCTCGTCGCTCATCTACGTCTCGCGCTACACCCAGGCGCGCGCGGACGCCGGGACCGGCTATGAGCTCCTGGCGATCACCGCCGTGGTGCTGGGGGGGACGTCGATCTTCGGCGGCCGCGGCCGGATCTCCGGCACGCTGCTGGGGCTGTTCGCGATCGCGAT
>DASQOM010000355.1:0-17564 GCA_035644495.1 Planctomycetota bacterium
GTACATGTTGATCTGATGGGCCAGGTGTGCGGCATGCCGGGCATGCTCCGAGATCTCGATCTTTTCCGCCCCGCCCCAGACAGGCTGCAGGAAGTGCTCCAGCGGCTTGTCGAGAAGGACGCCGCCCAGCAGCGACAGGACCGCGAGGATCGCCAGCGGCCCCATCATCAGCAGCCCGGGCTTATGGAGTTCGTGAGCGCCGTGGTCGCCTTCCTGGTGCTCCTCTTTGTGTTCCTGGTGTCCGTGGCCGGGCTTGTCGAGGAACACGATGAGAATGAGCCGCGTGGTATAGAACGCGGTGAGGCCCGCCGTGACGAGCAGCAGCAGCCACGCGAAGCCGAACGCGGGCTCGCCGGCCTTCTGGAAGACGGCGACCAGGATGGCGTCTTTGGAGAAGAAGCCGGCGGAGAACGGCATGCCGGCGAGCGCGAGGCCGCCCGCGACGAAGACCGCCGCCAGCCCCGGCAGCTTCCTCCCGAGCCCGCCCATCTTGCGGATGTCCTGCTCCCCGTGCAGCGCGTGGATGACCGCGCCCGCTCCGAGGAAGAGCAGCGCCTTGAAGAAGGCGTGCGTGACGACGTGGAACATCCCCGTCTCGAAATTGGCCGTTGCGATGCCGGCGAACATGAAGCCGAGCTGCGACACCGTCGAGTAGGCCAGCACCTTCTTGATGTCGTTCTGCGCGACGGCGATGAGGCCCGCCATGAAGGCCGTGAGCGCGGCGATCGTGACGACGACGTTCATGACGGCCGGCACGTGGGCGTACACGAAGTTCATGCGGGCCATCATGTAGACGCCCGCGGTGACCATGGTGGCCGCGTGGATGAGGGCCGAGACCGGTGTGGGGCCGGCCATCGCGTCGGGCAGCCAGACGTAGAGCGGGATCTGGGCGCTCTTGCCGCAGGCGCCGATGAAGAGCAGGATGCCCGCGGCATAGGCCCAGCGCTCGTCGATCGGCTTCGCGGCCATCTGCTCGAAGTTCAGCGAGCCGTACATCTGCCAGAGGCAGAAGAGGCCGAGCAGGAAGCCGAAGTCGCCGATGCGGTTCGTGATGAACGCTTTCTTGCCGGCGTCGGCGTTCTTCAGCTCCTTGTACCAGAACCCGATGAGCAGGTACGAGCAGACGCCGACCCCTTCCCAGCCGACGAACATCAGCAGGATCGAGTCGCCGAGCACCAGCACCAGCATGGAGAACATGAAGAGGTTCAGGTACGCGAAGAAGCGCGAGAAGGCGGGGTCGTCGTCCATGTAGCTGATCGAATAGAGATGGATCAGCGAGCCGACGCCCGTCACGACGAGGATCATGACGCCGCTCAGCGCGTCCACGCGGAGGCCGAAGGGGACGCTGAGGTCGCCGGTCGAGATCCACGAGAACAGGGTCTGCGCGACCGGATGGCCCTCGTGGACGTGGAGGACGGCCATCACGGAGAGGATGAAGGAGGCGATGGGTCCGGCGCAGCCGACGATGCAGGAGACCGGTTTCGGCAGCTTGAGCAGCCCGTTGACGAGGAATCCCGCCAGCGGCAGCACCGGGATCAGCCACAGCAGCGTGTTCATCCTTGGAGGCTCTTCAGGTCGCCGGTATCGACGGTTTTCCGGTTGCGGAAGACGGCGATGAGGATCGCGAGGCCGATGGAGACCTCCGCGGCGGCGACGCCCATGACCATGAGCACGAAGACCTGCCCGTGGGTGCTCCCGAACGTGCGCGCGAACGCCAGCAGCGCCACGTTGACGCCGTTCAGCATGATCTCGACGGACATCAGGATGATCAGCAGGTTCCGGCGCGCCAGGACACCGAAGGTCCCGATGGCGAAGAGCGCGGCGCTGAGGACGAGGTAGTGGTTGATCATAGTTTCCTCTTCGCCAGCAGCACGCCGCCGAAGACGGCGACCATGATCAGGACCGAGATCAGCTCGAAGGCGAGCGCGTAATCGTTGAAGAGCGCGGTGCCGACCGTCTCGACGCCGCCGAATCCGGGCGGCGTCGGCGTCTCGAGGCTCCGGTTGTCCTGCCACAGCGGCAGCGCCAGGAGCGCGAAAAGACCCCCGCAGAGCAGCGCGATCAACGCCCGCGTCTTCAGGGGATACTCCACGCCCAGTTCGTCCGGCTTGAGATTGAGCATCATGATCACGAACAGGAAGAGCACCAGGATGGCGCCCGTATAGACGAGGACATGGATCGCGGCCAGGAACGGAGCCCCGAGCCGCAGGTAGACCACCGCCAACCCGAGGAACGCGACCAGCATCGAGATCGCCGCGTGGACGGGGCTCCTCAGGGAGACGACGCCCAGCGCCGCCACCAGGCTGATCCCTCCCGCCGCCGCAAACACCGGATCGATGCTCACTCGGTTCTCCCCTACGGCCGCGGCCGTCTCCGGCCCGCGGCCCCTCTTCACTTCCCGATCCAGGACTCGGGTTCGACGTTTTTCGGCGTCGTCCGTGGGTCCCGCTTCCTGCGCGACTCTGTATTCTCTATTCTGGATTCTTGCCTATCGACTCAGCAGCTTGTTGATGTCGTAGATCTTCTCTTCCCGGGTCGTGCAGACCTTGGTGAAGGTCGGCGTCAGCTCGATCGCGTCGCACGGGCACGCCTCCTCGCACATCCCGCAGTAGATGCACTTGAGCATGTCGATGTTGAAGACAACCGGGATCTTCTCGCGGTCGGGCCAGGGAGACGGCGCGCCGATGATCTGGATGCACTCGGCCGGGCAGGCCGTCTGGCACATCAGGCAGGCCACGCACTTCATGCGGCCGACCTCGTCCTTCTTCAGCCGGTGCTCGCCGCGGTAGCCCTTGCGCGGGACGTGGACCTCCTCCGGGTACGACAGCGTGGCCTTCTTGCGGAAGACGCGGCCCAGCGTGTAGCGCATGCCGTTGAGGGCGGCGGGGATGTAGAGTTTGATCGCCAGCTTCAGCCAAGCCTTTTTCAGCGTCATGCCGAGGGTCACTTCACACCTCCCTGGACGACTTCGATGGGCGCCCGGGCCCCGGGCTTCGGCGCGGCCGCGGCGGGCGACTGGGTCAGGACGCCGATCACGGCGACCAGCATCACGTTGGCGAGCGCGAGCGGCACCAGCCGCTTCCAGCCGAGATTCATCAGCTGGTTGTATTTGAAGCGGGGCAGCGTCCAGCGGATGATCACGTACACGAACAGGATCGAGACGACCTTGGTGATGAAGACGCCCACGGAGAGCAGGCCCATCCACCACTCGCTCCCGACCAGGAAGCGGTTGAGGCCCGGCATCGACCATCCGCCGAGGAAGAACGTCGTCATCAGCGCGGACATCACCGTCATGCCGACATATTCACCCATCATGAAGAGGGCGAACTTCATGCTGGAATACTCGGTGTGATAGCCGCCCACCAGTTCGGCTTCGCACTCGGGCAGATCGAAGGGCAGCCGGTTGTTTTCGGCGAGCGCCGACACGAAGAACAGGATGAAGCCGATCAGTCCGCAGGGCAGCATCAGCCAGTTGCCGCCACCGAAGATGTTCCAGCCGTACTTCACCTGGCGCTCGACGATCGCGCGCGGGTCCAGCGTCCCCATCGTCTCGTTCGGATGCCCCGCCGAGATCATCAGGACCGCGATGATCGAGAGGCCCAGCGCCAGCTCGTAGGACACCATCTGCGCCGACGCGCGCAGGCCGCCCAGCAGCGAATACTTGTTGTTCGACGCCCAGCCGCCGAACGCGAGGCCGTAGACGGCAACCCCGAGCACCGACATCGTGAAGAGGACGCCGACGCTGAGGTTCGCGACCTGCAGGTATTCGTCGCCGATGCGGTTGCCGAACGGAATGACGATGAGGCCGAGCGAGGGCGGGACGAGCACCATCACCGGCGCCAGCACGAAGAGGAGTCTATCGGCGCCGTCGGGGATGATGTCTTCCTTGAAGATGAACTTGACCGCGTCGGCCAGCGGCTGCAGCAGCCCGAGGGGCCCGACGCGGTCCGGGCCGATGCGGCCCTGCATCCAGGCGCTGAGCCGGCGCTCGACGATGACCATCCCCGGCGTCAGCGTCAGGACGAAGAAGACGATGACGAAGGCGATTTTAAGAATGTCGGCCATTGGTGCTCACGCCCAGATGTCCCACCTTGCCATAGTCCAGCTCGGGCATCGCCTCGCGGAAGACCCCTTCGACGGAGACCGCCGCGGGACGCGCCTGCAACGCCACGAGGATTTCCTGAAGCCACTGCGTCTCCGGCCGCGCGGTCACCGGCGACTCGACTGCCTTGCGGATCCGCTGGACCCGGCCGTCCACGTTCATGAACGTGCCGTCCTTCTCCGCCCAGGTCGTGCCCGGAATGACGACATGCGAGAACTCGGCCAGCGGATTCAGGAGGATGTCGCACGCGGCCACGAACTTCGCCTTGCGCGCGGCCTCCACCAGGTCCGCGGGAAGGGCCGCGTCCGGGATCCCGTTCATGATGAGCACGCCCTCGACGGTGCCCGCCTGGAGCTCCTGGACGACCGACGTCACCCCGGAGACCAGGGCCTCTTCGCCGAAGAGCTTCGCCGCGTAGGCGCGGTTCGGCGTCCGGTCCGCCTCGATCGTGAATCCGCCCGGGAATTTCTGCTGCTGGCCGCGGGTCAGCGCAAGGACGCCGATGGGGCCCGCCTTGAGGGCTTCCATCACCTTCATGAAGAGATACATCTCCTCGATCGTGCTGTACGCGGAGATGACCCCGGCCAGCGTCATCCGCCGGCCCGCTTCCGCGATCTCGCGCGGCGCCCCGGTCGCCTTGATCAGTCGCCGGTCGCTCCCGACGTACGCGGTGTTCAGGCGGCCCTCGTCGCACATCCAATACTGGTTGACGTCGGCGTTGGGCCGCGGCTGGAGCCGTTTGATGTCGTTGTCGAGCACGGTGAAGTCGATGTTGCAGCCGCGGCTGCAGGAGGCGCAGACACTCTCCGTCCGCTTCGTGAACCAGACGCGCGCGGCATACATGAAGTTCTTGTCGATGAGCGCGCCGACCGGACAGATGTCGACGACGTTGAGCGACAGCGGGTTGTCGATTGGAATGCCCGGGAAGACGTCGACCACGCTGCGGTCGCCGCGCGAGATGACGCAGAGTTCGCCGGTGCCGGAGACCTCCTCGCAGAAGCGGACGCAGCGGGTGCAGACGATGCAGCGGTTGCCCCAGATGCGGATGTTGGGGCCGAGGTCCTTCGTGTGCCGGATGTTCTTGTCTTCCTCGAAGCGCGAGACGCCCTGGCGGTACTTGTACGTGTAGTCCTGCAGGTCGCACTCGCCGGCCTTGTCGCAGATCGGGCAGTCCAGCGGATGGTTGATGAGCAGGAACTCGAGGACCGCCTTGCGGCCCGCGTCGATTTCCGGCCCCTCGGTCGTGACCTCCAGCTTGTCGGCGACCGGGTACATGCAGGAGACTTCGAGCTTTTTGGAGTTGGAGACCTTGACCAGGCACATGCGGCAGTTGCCGGCGGGCTGCAGGCCGGGATGCCAGCAGTAATGTGGGACGAAGGCGCCCTGATCGAGGCAGATCTTGAGCAGCTTGTCCTTGCCGTCGACCTCGATGTCCTTCCCGTTCAGCTTGATGTTAGCCATGGATCAGCACCTTCGCCGGCGTCAGATCCACCGAGCCGTGCTTGTACGGGCACTTCCCCGCCGCGCAATGCGCCTCGAACTCCGCCTTGAACTTGGTGACCATGCTGCGCGCGGGCAGCGCGGCGGCGTCGGCCAGCACGCAGATCGTGCGGCCGACCATGCTCCAGGCGACCTCGTCGATCTTCATGATCTCGTCGTCGCGGCCGCGTCCCTGCTCCATCTTCGCCGCCATCTTCTCGATCCAGCCGGTCCCCTCGCGGCAGGGGGTGCACTGGCCGCAGGACTCGTGGTGGTAGAAGCGGAGCGTGTTCCAGAGCGTGTCCACGATGCAGGTTTCATCGTCGATGACGATGATGCCGCCGGAGCCGAGCATGGTCTTGGCCGCGGCGAGCGCGTCGAAGTCCATCCTCAGCGGCGGGTCGGCCAGCACCTCGGCGGCTGTCAGGATCGGCGCGGACAGGCCGCCGGGGATCACCGCCTTCAGGTTCTTCCCGCCGCGGATGCCGCCCGCCAGGTCGTAGATCACTTCCTTCAGCGGCACGCTCAGGGGGATCTCGTAGTTGCCGGGGCGCTCCACGTGGCCGCAGACGGAGAAGATCTTCATGCCGGGGCTCTTCTCGGTCCCCATCTTCCGGAACCACTCGACGCCGTTCTTGAGGATGTGGACGACCGACATGATCGTCTCGACGTTGTTGACGATGGTCGGCGACCGGAAGAGCCCCTCGACGGCCGGGAACGGCGGCTTGATCTTGGGATAGCCGCGGTTGCCCTCGAGGGACGACAGCAGTCCCGTCTCCTCGCCGCAGATATAGGCGCCGGCGCCGCGGTGCACGGTGATCGGGAACCCCTTGAGGAGGCCCGCGGCCTCGGCCTCGTCCACGGCCTTCTGAAGGATCTGCGCGCCCGTGACGAACTCGCCGCGGATGTAGATGTAGGAGCACTTCGCCTTGATCGCGTAGCCGGAGATCAGGATGCCCTCGATCAGCGCGTGCGGGTCCTTGTCGATGAGCATCTTGTCCTTGAAGGTGCCCGGTTCGGACTCGTCGGCGTTGATGACGAGGTATCGCGGCTTGTCGTTCTTCGCGAGGAACTTCCACTTCTGGCCGGTCGGGAAGCCGGCGCCGCCGCGGCCGCGGAGGCCCGACTTGAAGACCTCCTCGATGATCTCGTCGGGGTTGCGCTTCCCGTCATAAACCTTGAGCCACGTCTCGTACCCGCCGCGTCGCTGGTAATGCTCCAGCGTCTCGCTCCCGGGCTCCAGCACGTGCTTGAGCAGCACGGGCGGGTACTTCGTGGCCGGCAGCTTGTAGATCGGCGTCGGCGCCTTCCAGGTCCCCGCCCGCATCGAGGCGACCATCCGGTCGCCCATCTCGGGTGTGACGTAGTCGACGAAGTCCCCGTTCACCTGCAGGCACGGGGCCGTGTCGCAGCTCGCCAGGCACTCGACCTTCTTCAGCGTGATCGGGTCGTCCGGCTGGATCGTCTTCTTCAAATGGTCGTGGACCGCCTCGCTGCCCCGCAGCGCGCACGGCACCGTCGAGCAGTGCTCGATGACGTACTTGCGGTCTTCCGGCCGCTTGTAGTGCGTGTAGAACGTGAAGACGCCGAACACCTTCGCGGGGGAGACGCCGAGGAGTCTGGCTACGTGGACCATGCCCTCCTCGTCCACGCATCCGAACTCGCGCTCGAGGAGGCGGAGCGCCGGCAGCAGGGCCGCCTCGCGCTTCGGATAGCGCGAGCAGATCCGCTCCAGCTCCTGCTTCGTGGCGTCGTTGAATTCGCGGCTCACCGGTCCAGCTCCCCCGCGATGATGTTCAGGCTCGACAGGACCGCGACGACGTCGCTGAGCAGCCCGCCCTCGGTCATGTACGGGAAGGCCTGGTAGTTGTACAGGGACGGCGGACGCACGCGCCAGCGGTAGGGGCGCTGGGTGCCGTCGCTCACGAGATAGAAGCCCAGCTCGCCGTTGGGTGCCTCCGTGGAGGAGTACACCTCGCCCTTCGGGGGACAGACGCCGTGCCCCAACATGTAGTTCTTGAAGTGGTAGATCAGGCCTTCCATCCCGCCGCCCGGCGTGTTCATCGCCGTCTTCGGCGGGATCACGATGCGCGGGTCGTCGACGTAGATCGGCCCCTGCGGCATCGTCTTCAGCACCTGGTCGATGATCTTCAGGGACTCCTTCATCTCGGCGACGCGGACGCAGTACCGATTCCACGCGTCGCCGTTCTCGCCGGTGATCACGTCGAACCGGTAGTTCTCATAGCCGGAATAAGGCCGGGCCTTGCGGACGTCGTAGGGGACGCCGCAGGCGCGAAGCAGGGGCCCGGTGAGCCCGAAGCTGATGGCGACGTCCTTCGGGATCGGGCTGGTGCCCTGCGTCCGGTCCAGGAAGATTCGGTTGCCGTTCAGGACGGCCTCGATCTCCCCGATCGTCTTCTCGCACTCGACCATGAACTTCCGGACCATCTGCTCGAAGTCCGGCGGGACGTCGCGCAGCAGGCCGCCGACCCGGGTGTACGAGGTGGTCAGCCGCGCTCCGGTCACGTTCTCGAAGATGTCATAGAGCTTTTCGCGCTCGATGAAGGTCCAGAGCATGACGGTGAACGCGCCGAGATCCATCGCCTGCAGACCGACGGAGATGATGTGGTCTGCGATTCGCGACAGCTCGCACAGGGCGACGCGGATCGCGGCGCAGCGCGGCGTGGCCTGGATGCCCATCATCTCCTCGACCGCGATCGAGAAGCCGACGTTGTTGCAGAGCGGCGACAGGTAATTCATCCGGTCCGTCACCGTCACCGTCTGGTTGTAGGTGCGGTACTCGGAGATCTTCTCGAAGCCGCTGTGGAGGTATCCGATCTCGGGCTCCAGCTTCTTCACGACTTCGCCGTCGAGCTCGATGATGTTTCGCAGGGTTCCGTGGGTCGCCGGATGCTGCGGCCCGAAGTTGACAATCATCCGCCGGGTGCCGAGGTCGCCCTCGAGCTCCTCTTCGACGCTCATGACGGTCTTGCGCGGCTCCGTCATGGGACGTACCTCGGGAAGTTCATGCGCTCGCCGCGGCCGGTCAGCGGGTAATCCTTGCGCAACGGATGGCCCTCGTAGTTCTCGGGGAGCATCAGGCGCTTGAGGTCGGGATGTCCGTTGAATTTGATGCCGTAGAGATCCCAGACTTCGCGCTCGGCCCAGGGGGCGGACCGGTAGAGGGCGGAGGCGCTGTCGATCGTCGGATCCGCCTCGGGAACCCAGGCCTTCACCCGCGCGCGGACGTTGTCCTTCACCGAGTAGAACTGGTAGACGACCGCGAAGCGTTCCGGCAGTCCCTGGTTGAGGTGGTCGACCGCCGTCAGGTCCGTCAGCATGTCGAGGCCGACGTCGTCGCGGAGGGTCTTGAGGATGTCGACGATACGGTCGCGCTTCACGTCGATCCAGGGCTGGCCGGCGTGCGTGCCGGTACCGAGCACCTGGTCGGCGTATTTCGCCTTGACGGCTTCGATCGGGTCCATAGTTGCGAGGCTCGGGGTCGCTACGCGCGCTGCTTAATCGACTCGCGCTCGACCTTTTTCTGGATCTCCATGACGGCGTCAATGACGCTCTCCGGCCGCGGGGGGCATCCGGGGATGTACACGTCGACCGGGATGAAGCGATCGATCCCCTGGATCATGGCGTAGTTGTCGAAGATGCCTCCGCAGGACGCGCAGGCACCCATGGAAATGCACCACTTCGGCTCGGGCATCTGCTCCCAGATCTTCAGGAGCACGGGCATCATCTTCAGGGCGATACGTCCGGAAACGATCATCAGGTCCGCCTGACGCGGCGAAAAGCGGATGACTTCAGCGCCGAAGCGTGCCAGATCGTAGCGCGATGAGAGCGTCCCCATCAGCTCGATCGCGCAGCAGGCCGTGCCGAAAGGCATGGGCCACAAGGAGTTCTTCCGGCCCCAGTTGACGAGCGCTTCAATGCGGCTCGTCAGCACGCCGTCGGGCAGCATCGACTCTAATCCCATTCGAGCGCTCCCCGCTTCCAGAGGTATCCCAGGCCGTAGACGAGGACCGCCACGAAGATCCCCACCTCGGCCAGCCCGGCCACCCCCAGTTTCTTATAGAGGACCGCGTACGGCACCATGAACACGGTTTCGATGTCGAAGAGGATGAAGAGGATCGCGACCAGATAGAAATGGACGCTGAAGCGCTCCCGGCTGCTGCCGAGGATCTGGACGCCGCACTCGTAGGTGTCCAGTTTCTCGGGCTTGTTTTTTCGGGGTCCCAGCAGGTGGGAGACGAGCAGGACGATCAGCCCGACGCCAATAATGGCCGCCGTGTAGATCGCCACGTTCGTCCACTGGTCCATGTGATCCCTCGGCGTGCGGGTATCTAAGCAAAACGGGCCCGGAGAGTCAATTCAATGCTCCTCGTCGGGGTCCGTCTCGACGTAATTGTCGATGAATTCACCGGGGTGGGACAGATGCTTCATGAGCTGTTCACGCTGCGGCAGCTTCCCGACCAGCACGGCCACCGCCGACGTGCACGATTCCACGTAGTTCGACGAGGGCATGATCGTGTCCAGGAACATGAACAGGGCCTCGTCCAGCCCTTCGGGCTTGAAGGACATCGTCACCACGGAGCTCCCGGTCTCCTCCGCGAGGCCTGTTTGCAGTCCCCGGCCGACGCACTGCGTGTCGAAGGCCAGCTCCATCCCGCTGGCCGCCTTCCCCCAGCAGGTGATGGTGACCGCCCCGCCGTCCAGGGCTTTCGAGGCGAAGTCGACCTGGACCGGCTCCTTGATCTTCGAGAAGTCCGCCGCGACGAACAGGTGGAAGTGCTCCGACGGAGCCTCGAGCGACTTCAGATCCTCCATGCGGGCGACCTCGATGACGACCGGGTCGCGAGACGGGCCCAGGAGCGCCGCGGACTCGGGATCGACGTAGACGACCGCCCGCGGATGCTGCTGGAGGCAGGATGCGGGCACCTGGGACGTCACCTCGCCCTCGAGCGCCGCCGCCACCGCCTTCGCCTTCCGTGCGTCCGGAGCCGAGCAGATGATGTGCTCCGCCTTGAGGATCTGGCGGATCGACATCGTGATCGCCCTGGCCGGGACCTCGCGGATCGACTTGAACCAGCCTTCCGCCACCTGCTGCATCCGGCAAGCCTCGTCCAGCCGGGCGAGGATATACGGGAGCTCCGTCCCGAAGTTCGCCGGGGGGTCGTTGAAGGCGAGATGGCCGTTCTCGCCGATGCCGACGAACGCGACGTCGATGTCGACGTCGCCGATCAGCGCATTGAGCCGCCGGCACTCGGAGACGGGGTCCTTCTCCCCCTGGATGCCGTGGAAGTCCTTGAGGGGGACCTTGCCGACGAAGCGCTCCTGAAGATACTTGCGGAAGGACGCGGGATGCGTCGCCCGGATCCCGAGGTACTCATCGAGGTGGTAGGCGGTGACGCGGCCCCAGTCGAGGTTTTCCGCCGCGAGATGCCCCAGCATCGCGGCCTGCGACATGCCGGTGGCGAGGATGATGTGGGCTTCCTTCTTCTCGTACAGGGCCTTGCGGATGCGCTCGGCGCCGGCCATGGCGGCGTCGAGCGCGAGCTGCTCCTTCGACGGGCAGCGCACGATTCGCATGTCGAGAATGTATCCCGCGCGGGACCTCGTTACAATGAAGGCGATGAAGGAATCCCTGCTCTACGACAAGCTCCCGGGCGGCAAGGTGAAGTGCAACGTCTGCGCGGTGCGCTGCCTGATCCCCGAGGGAGACCGCGGGTCCTGCCGCACCCGGCTCAATGAAAAGGGGACGCTGTATACCCTGCTCTACGGCCTGACGAGCTCGGTCTGCATCGATCCCATCGAGAAGAAGCCGCTTTATCACTTCTACCCCGGGTCGCGGATCCTCTCGATGGGGACGCGCGGCTGCAACTTCCGCTGCCCGGGCTGCCAGAACTGGGAGATCTCCCACGACTCCCCCGACCGCTTCGGGGAGAACATGGAGCGGCTGGATCCGGCGGAGAGCGCCCGCCTGGCCGCCCGCGAGCGCTGTCAGGGAATCGGCTGGACCTACAACGACCCGACCATCTGGCTCGAGCACACTCTGGAGGCGATGATCGAGGCGAAGAACCTCGGGCTCTACAGCGCGTTCATGACCAACGGCTACGCGACCGAAGAGCAGATGGAGCTCATCGGCCCGCACCTGACCGCCTGGCGCGTCGATTTGAAGGGCTTCTCGAGAGAGTCGTACAAGAAGGTCACCCGTCTCGCCCGCTACGAGCCGGTGCTCGAGATGACGAAGCTCGCGTTGCACCGATACGGGATGCACGTCGAGTGCGTGACGAACGTGACGCCGACCATCAACGACGGCGAGGACCTGGCGCACGCCATCGCATCGTGGATCCGGGAGGAGCTGGGCCCGATGACGCCCTGGCACGTCACGCGCTTCCATCCCTACCTCGACCTCTCGCACCTGCCCTCGACGCCGATCGGGCGCCTCGAGCGCTTCGTCGAGATCGGGCGCGAGGAAGGCTTGAAGTACGTCTATATCGGGAATGTGCCCGGCCATCCGTTCGAAGACACCTATTGCCACGGCTGCGGCGACTGCGTGATCCGGAGGCGCGGCTTCGCGGTGGCGCGGGCGACCCTGCGCGACGGTCGCTGCCCGAAGTGCGCGACCCTAATCCCCGGGCGCTTTCCCACGTCGATCGGGGCCACGTCCGGCGAACGCGTCCCCATCAGGCTCCCCTAATCGCCGTTCGCAGCGTATAATCTTTCGGTCATGCCGAACGTCATCTGCGGCTGCGGGAAGTCGGTCGAGACGAAGCCCGAGTGGGCGGGACAGTGGATCGCCTGTCCCGGCTGCGGCGGGACGCTCTACGCGCCCTTCCCGGGCGACCGTCCCGCGCCGCCGATTCCGGTGATCGAGACGATGCCGACGCCGCCTCTGCCCCCGCTGCCCATCGCCGCCCCGACCCGTCTCTGCCCCTGGTGCGCGGAGACGATCCCGGTTGCCGACGCTTTCTGCACCTTCTGCAAGGGCGATACGGCCGCTCAGCCCCCGAAGCCGATCGCGCTGCCGCCCCCATCGACCGGGCCGAAAACCGACAACGCCGGCGTCGCGCCGCTGGTGGTCGGGGTCCTAGGATTCATGTTCTGCCAGCTCCTGGGGCCGATCGCGTGGGCGATGGGATCACGCTATGAGAAGGATTGCCGGGCGCGCGGCCTAGTCCCGTCGGGCGCCGGCACGGCGGGCAAGATCCTCGGAATCGTGGCCACGGTCATCCTCTTCCTCGTCCTGGGATTCTGGGCGTTCTTCGCGATTGCGGCGATCGCGACGTCGAAATGACGATCAAGTTTTACTGTCCGTGCGGCCAGAAGCTGTCCGTCGGGGATGGCCTCGTCGGAAAGCACGTCCGCTGCCCCAAGTGCATGCGGGTCCTGAACCCGCCGCAGCCGCTGCTCAATCACACCGAGATCAACGAGCCGCCCGAAGACAACTCCGAGACCAAGAAGGTCCCGCCCAGCATCAGCTGACCCGCACGCCCTCCGACTTCCCTGTTCTCCCGTCCTACCCTCCGAGAATCTTCCTCGCGACGGATCGGCCGTCCTTGATGCAGTCGGGGATGCCGGGTCCATGGAAGCCGCTGCCGGCGAGGTGCAGCCAGGGAGGCAGCTTCGACTCCGCCGCCGCGACCTTCGCCGCGTGGCCCACCTCATAGACGGGATTCCGCTCCTTCCAGGTGAACACCTTGGAGAAGAGCGGCTCGCCGGGGGCGTGCAGCAGGTCGCGCATCTCGTCGCGCGCCTGTTTCTCGGGATCCGCCACGTCGCCTTTCACGAAGCAGCGCAGCAGCAGGCGATCGTCGGGCGCGCGGCCCTCGAACTTGTTCGACGTCCACGTGCAGGCGAGGATCTTCCGGTTCTCACCGCGCGGGATCACGAAGCCCGTTCCCTCCAGGTCGCCGAACTTGGGGTAGCACAGCGAGACCGTCGATGTCGTCACGTATCGGACCTCCGGCGCGTCGGGCCACAGCCGCTTCGCCGCCGGTGCGGGGATCGCCAGGATGACGTGGTCCGCATCGAGCTCGCGATCGGAGAGCCGCACCTTGCCGGGCGCGAGGCCGACCACGTCGCCCGTGACGAACGTCGTCGAGGTCAGCGTCGACGTCAGCTTCTCGACCAGCTCGGACATCCCCCCGCGCAGCGACAGGAACGGGCTGAGGTTCCCCGACGGCGGGATCCGGCGCAGCGCCTTGATCAGGCTGCGGTGTTCGCGCTCCAGGTCGGCAAAGCGCGGGAAGGTCGACTTCAGGGACAGCTCGTCCGCCGACGCGACGTGGATGCCCGCCATGATCGGCTCGGCCAGCTTCTCGAGCGCCTCGCGGCCCAGTCGGCGCCGCACGAACGAGCCGATCGACTCGTCCTCGACTTCGGGGCCGCGCGGCAGGATCAGGTCCAGCCCCATCCGCAGCTTGCCCCACGTCGAGATCAGGTCGCTCTTGAGGAACGGACAGACTTTCGTGGGCACGGTCAGGAACAGGCCTTCCGGCATCTCGTGCAGCCGGCCCTCCGACCAGACGTGGACCTTCCGCGATTTCGTCGGGATCAGACGGTCGCCGAGGCCGAGCTCCTCGCAGAGCTCCTTCGCCGCGGGCTTCTGGACGATGAACGAATCCGGACCGCCCTCGATGAGGAGGTCGCCGTGGCGCTCGGTGCGGATGACGCCGCCCAGCCTCTCCTTCTCGACGAGGGTCGCCGGCAGGCCCGCTTTGTGGAACTCGTACGCCGCCGCCAGCCCGGTGATGCCTCCGCCGACGATGACGACCCGCGTCACAGGGCCTTCCCGGCGGCCGACGCGAGCGCCTCGATCAGGAGCGGATGGTCGTTCGGCATCGGCAGCCGGTTCCAGCGCAGGCCGATCGCCTCGGCCTGGTCGCGATGGAGCACGTCCAGGTCGTAGAGCACCTCGACGTGGTCGCAGATGAAGCCGATCGCCGCGACGCTGATCTCCGTCCGCGGCAGCGAGACGAGGACTTGGGGGACTTCCGGGCCGAGCCAGGGGATCGGCGACGGCGACTTCGACTGGTACCCGAAGGTGTGCTGCCCCTTCGCGATCGCCTTCACCATCTGCTGCAGCTGGGCCGGATAGGGGTGCGCGCCCTCCGACGGGATCGAGTGCGCCGTGAACAGCACGAACTCCTTCCCCGCCGTGGCCTCGCGCCAGTACTGGATCAGGGCGGGCTCCAGGTGCCAGCTGAAGACATGGACGTGGTCGATCCCCGTCTTCTCGAGTTCGTTGTGGTAAGCCCCCACGCTGACCCGCGAGTACTGAGGGGCCAGCGGAAGCCCGATCAGCCGCTCGACGCCGTCGCGCTTCGCCTGCTCAACCACGTCCTTGATGAACGGATGCCAGTGCCGCATGCCGACGTAGACCGGGACGCCCAGTTTCTCCTGGAGGGCCCTCGCCTGCTTCAGGCCGATCTCCAGCAGCGGCGACTTGCCGCCGATCAGCGTATAGCGCTCCTGGAATTCGCGGATGATCTCCGGCGTCGGCGGCTTCCGCGTGAGCACGTGCCGCAGATAGTCCCCCATCTGGTCCACGGACTCGGGCGAGCCATGAGCCATCAGGAGGACGCCGGTCTTCAACGCCGGGTCCTCGCGTGCACGTGTTCGATCACCGCCGCGACGTGCTCCATCGGCGTCTCGGGCAGAATCCCGTGGCCGAGATTGAAGATGTGCCCGGGGCGGCCCGCCGCGCGGCGCAGGACGTCGTCGACGTGACCCAGCAGCGTATCCGCAGGTCCGAGCATCAGCGTGGGATCGAGGTTGCCCTGCACGGCGACGTCGCCCAGCCGCGTCCAGGCTTCGTCCAGGCGGATCCGGAAGTCGACGCCGATGCAGGTCCCGCCCGCGTCGCGGATCAGTTCGAGGAGGTGGGCGGTCTGCGTCCCGAAGTGGATCGCCGGCCCGCGCAGCGAGCGGAAGATCCGCTTCGTGTAGGGCATGACGTATTCGCGGTATTCGTCGGCGCTGAGGTTCCCCACCCAGCTGTCGAAGAGCTGGACCACATCGACCCCCGCGGCCTCCTGCGCGCGGAGGTGCGTGGAGACGGCCTCGGCGAGCTTTTCCATCAGCTTCGGCCACGTCGGCGTCTTCATGAGCGCCCGCGTCTTGGAATAATCCTTGGACGGTCCGCCTTCGACCATATAGCTCGCGAGCGTGAACGGCGCGCCGGCGAACCCGATCAGCGGGACCTTGAGCTCCTTCTTGACGAGGCGGATCGCATCGAGCACCGACGACAGCTGGCGCTCGGGCTCGACCGGCCTCAGCGCGGCGACATCCTCCTCGCTCGCGATGGGATTATGGATCGCCGGCCCCTCGTTCTTCACGAACTCGACCTTGATGCCCATCGGCTCGGTCAGGAGCAGGATGTCGCTGAAGATGATGGCCGCGTCGAGTCCCGGGAACTTCCGGATCGGCTGCAGCGTGACCTCGGCCGCGAGCTCGGCGGTGCGGCAGATGTCGAGAATGCTGTACTTCTGGCGCAGCGCCCGATACTCGGGCATATAGCGACCCGCCTGTCGCATGAACCAGACGGGCGTGCAGTCGACGGGCTGCCGCCGGATCGCCTTCAGGAGTCTCATGTCAGGAGGCTTCGCACGTAGTCCTTGAACCCCTTCATGTCGTCGGGCGCGTTCTCGCCGACGATGGCCGGGCCGTCGTCAGGGGCGGGACGCAACCCGTGGCTTCCCTTGACGAGCGACGCGTCGAGCGGAATCACGTCCATGCGGTACCGGAAGCCGAGCTTCTTCTGGAGCAGACGCGCGGCGGCCTTCGGCGCCGACGTCAGGAACAACTCGCACGGATCGTACCCGGGCTTGCGATGGATGTCGACGGTCCGCGCGAAATCGGGGGCGCGCTCCTCGTCCAGCCAGTAGGGATACGCGAACCAGGCGTCGGGCTTCGCGAGCGCGATCAGCTCGCCCGAGCGCGGATGGTCAAGCTCCACGTCCTTCGGCTCCACGACGCGGTCGACGCCGTCGATCTTCTCCACCGCCCGGCGCACCTCGTCGAGGGGCAGGCCGCGGACATAGACATGCGCCAGCTGATGATCGACGACCGCGAAGGCCTTCGATTCGAACGTCTCCAGCCTCTCGCCATAAGGGCCGTCGCGCACCTGCAGCCAGCCGGCACGGCGCAGCGCCTGGTTGAGATACACCGGCCGCGACACGGGCACCAGCCCGTACTCGGAGACGACGACGACTTTCGCGCCGATTTCCCTCGCGGCTTCGATGACGTGACCCGCGGCGGCGTCGAGCTCCATCAGCGTCTTCAGGCTGCCCGGGCCGACCCGCTGGTAGTCGTAGTCGAGGTGCGGCAGATACACCAGCGTCAGGTCGGGCTTGTTCTGCCGCAGGACGAGCGCCGACGCGCGCGCGATCCAGTCGCTGGAGGGCAGCCCGGCCTTGGGTCCCCAGAACGACGGGAACGGAAAGGGCCCGAGCTTCGCCTCGAGGGCGCAGCCGGTCCTGTCGAGGATGCCGAACTGCTTCGAGCCATCGCTGCCGTAGTGGGGCTTCGGCGTGGCGTACCACTCGACGTCCGCGCCCTGATTGAACCACCAGAACATCTGGGCGCTGCGGACGCCCTTATAGAGCGGCTCGCCCTGGATGAGCGCGTTGGACTGCTGCCAGAAACGGACTTCGCCGGTGTCGCGGAACAGCCAGCCGTTGCCGACGATGCCGTGCTGCGCGGGGCTCATCCCGGTAAGCATTGTCGCCTGGGCCGTGCAGGTGACCGCCGGCAGCGGACTTTTCCAGGCTTTGGCCTTCCCCAGGGAGGAGATTTGCACCGTCTGCGCGGCCAGCCGCGGGGTCAATCCCACGGCATTGATCACGCAGAGCTTCTGCATCGGCAGCAGTATAGCAGTTGCCTTCGGAAGGCGGCCAGATTGCGCCTCGGATGAGACCCTCTCAGGTTTCCGCGCGACTTCGCCGATAACCCCTATGAGTTACAGCTGGGG
>DASQOM010000356.1:0-6062 GCA_035644495.1 Planctomycetota bacterium
CGCATAGGAGGCGGTCATGGCCAGCGGCGTTCCCAAGGGCTGGGATAAAGAGTCCGACAAGCTGTTCATCCATGAGACCGGCGTCCGTATCGGCCGGCAGACCTACAAGGGCAAAGACGGCTGGTATCTGATCCCGGTCGACCTCGACACTCCCGTCCTCGAGTTCGAGCCCACGCCGGAGGGCCGCGACAAGGCGTTCGAGGCGTTCGGGAAGGGCGTGCTCGTCACCAAGGTCAAGAAAGCCAGGCCCGCGGCCACCAAGAAGGCCGCCGCCAAGGCCCCGCCCAAGGGCGAGGACGGCGAGGAGGCCGCCAAGGGCGAGGACGGCGAGGACGAGGACGAGGACGACGAGAAGGACGACGACGAAGGCGACGAAGCCTGATTCCGGCGCCTTTTTTCGGGATTGAAGTGCCCTACTCTCCGCGTTGAAGTTGTGATGTTGGGTGAGTCTGGTTCGACTGCTGGCGCGACACACGTCCGCTTCTTCCGAAACCTGCAAGCCCAGGGTTAGTGTTTTTTCTCATTTCTTTCGAGGTAGTAGATGACGAACATCTACGTGGGCAATTTGTCGTACGAAGCGACCGAGGACGATATTCGTCAGGCCTTTGAGGCGCATGGCGAGGTCACGTCCGTGGCCGTCATCAAGGACAAGATGACGGGCCGGTCGCGGGGATTCGGGTTTGTGGAGATGTCGGACAAGAACCAGGCAAACGCAGCCATCCAGGCTTTGAACCTGCAGGAAGTCCGCGGTCGGGCGATCACCGTCAACGAAGCGCGTCCGAAGGCCGAAAGCGGCCCGAGGACCGGCGGGGGCGGCGGCGGCCGGGGCGGTTTCGGCGGCGGCCGGGGGGCCCGGCGCGACTGGTAGTTCTCCAAGACGCCAATTCCGGAAAGGGCGCTCCCGCAAGGGGCGCCCTTCTCTTTTTCCCCCGCGGCACCCACAAACCAAACTCTTGCGTTTGTGGTCATCCAAGGCAAAGCGCAGGCCATCCATTTTCGCTGCCGACCTTTTCGACTCTCTCCCCACTTCTCGGTAGATGCCTGGGGAGCGATCGGAATGAAGCGACTGAAACTGGAGCACGCCGACTGGCATGTCACCGCACGCGGTGCTCGACGGCTTCTCCTGTTTCATGAGAAGGCGGACTACGACGTATTCTACGCACTGCTGGGCGAAAGCTGCCGGATGAGCGGAATGGGCCTCATCGCAGACTGCCTCATGTCCAACCACTTCCATCTGGCATTAGCCGGAGGAAGCAGCGCTTTGACCCGATGCATGCATCGACTGAATCGTGCCTATTCCGGCTATCACAACGATCGATACGACCTGTCGGGACATGCCTTCGATAAGGAGTATTTCGGGAAGCCGATCCTCAGCGAGTTCATCCTGAAGCGGGTGGTGCGGTACATCCACCTGAACCCCGTCCGTGGCGGCCAAGCAGCGATGCCGGAGAATTACCCGTGGTCCAGCTATCAGAGAATGATCAAGGCGGATGATCGTGCGCTGGCTGAACCCGAGAAGCAGTTCCTGGGACTTTTCGGTGCCGACCTGCCTTCCGCGCAACGCTCCTATGGGGAATTCACCCAGAAGGACCTTGCCCGGCGCCCCACGGTTCCTGTCGGTCGCTCCAGCGCCTGGGAGATCTGGCAGGAGCAGTTCACCTGGATCCTCGACCATGCCATGGAGCAGGAATCGCTGCTGCTGCCCCTCCCGCCCGAGGCGGTCGCGAGCTACCTTGGGTCCAGAATTGGAATTCCTCCAAGGGCGATGGGAAAAGTGCTCAATCATCCCAATGGGCGGCAGGTCAGCGAAATGGTCCGCGCCCTTGAGCGCCGTCTCGAGCGAAGCCCATACCTCAAGTCAAAGATCGACGCCCTGAATGTCCTGTAGCCCACCCAACCCCACAAATCAAACTGGTGCGTTTGTGGTCATTTTGACCACAAACGCACCAGTTTGATTTGTGGAGGGCGTAGCATAGGAGGAGGAAAACCCTGATGAACCTGCTCCCCGTCGCTTTTTCCCTGCTTTGCGCGCTCCAGGATCCCGCCAAACCCCAGCATATCGACCTCTGGCCGGCGAAGCCGCCCGGCGACCCGGACGGCATCGAGGAAAAGGTCACGCAGGGCGAGAAGGGCATCAAGCAGGTCGCCAGCACCGGACATCCCGACATCGCCGTGTATTCCCCCGCCAGGGAGAAGAACACCGGCGCGGCGATCGTCGTCTGCCCCGGCGGCGGCTACCGCGTCCTCGCCTTTGAGCACGAAGGCACCCAGGTCGCCGAGTGGCTGACCTCGATCGGCGTCACTGCCGTCCTCCTCAAGTACCGCGTCCCCAAGCGGCCCGGCGACGACGACAACAAAGCCCCCCTGCAGGACGTCCAGCGCGCCCTCAGCATCACCCGCTCCAAGGCGGCCGAGTGGGGGGGCGACCCCGCCCGCATCGGCGTCCTGGGCTTCTCCGCCGGCGGCCACCTCGCCGCCAACGTCTCGACCAACTACGACCATCGCGCCTACGACGCCATCGACGACGCCGACAAGGCGTCCTGCCGCCCGGACTTCGCGGTGCTCATCTACCCCGGCGGCGTGCTCGACAAGACGGACAAGGACAAGCTGTCCGCGCAGATGCGCATCACCCCGGAGACCCCGCCCTCGTTTCTCGCCGTCTCGAGCGACGACAAGGGCTCCGTCGCGGGCACGATGAAGCTGTTCCAGGTCCTGCGCGAGACCGGCGTCCCGGCCGAGCTGCACGTGTTCGCGACGGGCGGCCACGGCTGGGGCATGCGCAAGAGCGACCAGACCTTCGGCGGCTGGACCGCGCGCTGCGAGGAGTGGATGCGCTCGCGCGGCCTCTTCAAGGCCGCCGCCCCCGCCGGCGGAAAATAGCTGCACGGTTCGGCGCCCCCCGGGTGACTGGAGAGCATGGTCACCGCCAGCCCGCAGCACGTCGTCCAGCGCCTGCGCGAGCTTCGCGCCTGGGCGGACTATATCGTCGATTCCCTCGTCCGCGACCAGCCCTACGAGTCCGGGAAGATCGCCTTGCTGGGACAGCTGACCGGCGAGGATTCCCTGCGCGAAATCCGCCGGCTCGCCTGGGACCTGCGCGAAAAACTCGACCAGGCCGCCGTCCGCCTCGAATACCCTCCTGCGGAGAAACCCTGATCCCTTCTTGACTTCGCGGCCTCCGGCCCCTTCAATGTCCCCCCATGAGCCTCCTGGCCGCGTCGAAGCTGGGCAAGCAGATCGGAGCCCGCTTCCTCTTTCGCGACGTCGAGTTCACCCTCGCCGAGGGCGTCCGCGTCGGCCTCATCGGCGCCAACGGCACCGGGAAGACGTCGCTGTTCCGCATCATTCTCGGCGACGACGACCATGAGGGCACGCTCGCCAGGAAGCGCAGCCTCCGCATCGCCGCCCTCGAGCAGGACCCGCACTTCCCCGAGGGCTGCACCGTCCGCGAAGCCGTGGTCTCGGCCGATCCGGAGATCTCCGCCCTCGAGCGCGAGATCCGCGACATCCACCACAGACTGGAGCACGCGGGCGACGAGACCGAAAAGCTCCTCGACCGGCTCGCGGAGGTCGAGACGAAGTTCGAGCACCGCGGCGGCTACGAGATCGAGCATCGCGCCGACAAGATCCTCGAGGGCATCGGCTTCCCCGCCGAGCGCCACGACGAGATGATGGCGACGCTCAGCGGCGGCGAACGCGGCCGCGTCGCCTTCGCGCGCCTCCTCATGATGGAGCCCGACCTCTGGCTGCTCGACGAGCCGACCAACCACCTCGACATCGACGGCATCCTCTTCCTCGAGCAGTTCCTGATCGACAGCAAGGCGAGCGCGATCCTGGTCTCGCACGACCGGACCTTCCTCGACCGGCTGTCGCACGAGACCTGGGAGATCGAGGCCGGGAAGTTCTGGCAGTATCCGGCGCCCTATACGCGCGCCCGCTTCCTGCGCGACGAGCGCATCAAGGCGGCGCGGCGCGAGTACGACAAGCAGTCGGACTTCGTCGAGAAGGAGTCGGAATACATCCGCCGCTACGGGGCCGGCCAGCGCGCGCGCCAGGCGTCCGGACGCCTCAAGCGCCTGGAGCGGCTCGACCGCCTCGACCGTCCCGAGGAGCGCGCGCGGGTCATGGACCTCAACCTTTCCGCGGGCGAGAGCCCGGGCGCGAAGATCCTCAAGATCCAGGACCTCTCGGCCGGCTACGGCGAGCGCATCCTCTTCAAGGACATCAACCTCGAGATGGCGCGCGGCGAGGTGCTCGGCATCGCCGGCCCGAACGGCGCCGGCAAGTCGACCCTCCTCAAGGTCCTGCTCGGCGAGCTCGAGCCGATGGTCGGCGTCGCCCAGTGGGGCGGCCGCGTCCGCAAGGGCACGCTCTCCCAGCACGAGAAGTTCGACGACGAGGACACGACGCCCTACAAGTTCCTGCGCCAAGCCGATCCGATGCGCACCGAGCAGCAGCTGCGCAACCTGCTCGGCGCGATGCTGTTCATCGGCAACGACGTCGACAAGCCCGTGCGGGTGCTCTCGGGCGGCGAGCGCAAGCGGCTGATGCTGACGCGCCTGCTGATCGAAGGCAACAACGTGCTGCTGCTGGACGAGCCGACGAACCATCTCGACGTGCCGAGCCGCGAGGCACTCGAGCTCGCGCTGGCGGTCTATGAGGGAACGCTGATCGTGGTGAGCCATGACCGCTATTTCGTCGAGCAGGTGGCGGACCGCATGCTCTGGATCGAGAACGGCCAGGCGGTGCTGACGGAGGGCGGCTTCTCGGCCGCCCTCGAGAAGCGGGAGAAGCGGCGGGCGATGGAGGCCTCGAAGCCGAAGCCCGACCCCTCCAAGAAGCCCGTGGTCGCCTCCGCCCCTCCTCCTCCTCCGAAGGCCGCCGGCACGCGCTTCGCGAAACTCAAGACGGAGGAGCTCGAGAAAAGGATCATGGCGGTCGAAGACCGCCTCCGCGTCCTGCAGGAAGCCTTCGCCAAGCCGGAAGTCTATCTCCGCGCAGACAAGACGAAGGACGTCCGCTCCGAAGAATCCGATCTCCGCAAGGAGCTGGCCGATCTGGAATCCGAGTATCACTCCAGGCCGGGTTAGCTTCCTTTCCTCTCATCCCCCCGGAGGGGGGTGGGGGACGACTTTCTGCTGGCTGCTGACTCCTGTCCACGGGATGCTGCAATGTACGATTTTGTTTGCTCCCACCCGCCTTTGCTATTGTAATTGACCCCGGTTCCCCCGCCGGCAGTCGGCGAGAGAAAATTCTGGGTCTATCGGGGTTTAGCCATGTACACGGACAAGTCGTTGACGTGCGTCGATTGTGGTTCGGAGTTTACGTTCACGGCGGGCGAGCAGGAGCGCTTCGCGCAGCTCGGGTTCACGAATGAGCCCAAGCGCTGCTCCCCGTGCCGGGCGGCGAAGAAGGCCGCGGGCGGCGGGGGTGGCGGCGGAAGCGGCGGCCGCGGCGGATTCGGTGGCGGCGGCGGGGGCGGCCGGGGCGGCGGCGGCGCTCCCCGCGAGATGTTCAGCGCGATCTGCGGCGAGTGCGGCAAGCCCACCCAGGTGCCGTTCAAGCCGCGCGGCGACCGTCCGGTCTACTGCAGCGATTGCTTCGCGAAGAGGAGATAGGAAACATCATGGCGAAAAAAGCGACCAGTGCGTTCATGAAGCCCCTTCAGCCCAGCGACGCGCTGGCGAAGGTCACCGGACCCAAGCCCCTCCCCCGCAGCGAGGTGGCCAAGAAACTCTGGGTCTACATCAAGAAGCACAAGCTCCAGGACGAGAAGAACCGGCGCATGATCAACGCCGACGACGTGCTGAAGGTCGTGTTCAACGGCAAGAAGCAGGTCAGCATGTTCGAGATGACGGCGCTGGTTTCCAAGCACCTCAAGTAGGCGTCCGCCGTCGAATTTCAGCATGACCCTCCGGGGTCGTGCTCTATCCGGAGCTTTCGGTGTCGGCCACCCGAAAGCGGCCCGGGGGCGTATAGCATATGGGCGCGGGGGGCGCGCCCGGAGCGGGAGGGATTTCCCGGAAAGCAGTTGTCGGTCCGGTCCTCTATACGGTACAGTT
>DASQOM010000357.1:0-10864 GCA_035644495.1 Planctomycetota bacterium
ACAAACCTCGCCAGGTGCGGCATCCTGTAGACCCGGGGCTCGCGGCCGGGGATCCTCCGCGCCAGCTGCGATTCCATGTCCCAGGCGTGGATCTCGCAGTCGCCGACGGGCTCCGGCGCGCCGTAGGCGATGCCGACCGGATCCGGCCGGGCGGCCTCGCCCTGCGTGCAGACGGTCCGGAGCTCGGCCGCATGCTCGATGGCGTAGTCGAAGATGTCCTTCAGGATCTCGACCGTCGTGAAGACGCGTTCCTTGAAGGAGATATAGCTGTACGTTTCGAGCAGGATGTCGAGGCGGCCGGTCAGCCCGCGATAATGGGATCCGTAGCGGGGGAGATGGGAGTACGTCATCCATCCCAGCGACGGATCCTTCTCGTCGACGAAGTTGCCGTAGAAGAACGTCTTCAGTCCGGTGCGCCGCTCGAGGCGGCGGGACACATCGGGAAGCATCCGGGTGTACGCATAGCGCGCCGGCTCGCAGGGGAGATGCGAGGTGTCGAAGGTGAGCGCATAGCGGTGGATGGACCCGTCGGTCGTGTGCGAATCGACCGTCAGGTGCGGCTTCCACTTCGCCTGGAGCGCCGAGAGGTTCCGCGACTCGACGGCCTCCATCTTCATATAGTCGCGGTTGAGGTTGATGCCTTCGCCGGTGGTCCGCGTCCCGACCCCGCCCTCCGGCCCGATCTGCCCCTCGAGCGTCGAGAGGTCGAGCTTGCGGTTGTTGACGTCGATGCGGTCGTTCCCGTCGGGATTGTAGTCCGGGATGAAGAGCAGGGTGAGTTTCTCGAAATAGGAGGCCGGCAGGTCGCGCGCGAGCATGAGGAGGGCCTCCTTGCCCTCGACCTCGCCGGCGTGGATGTTGGCGATGACGAGGACGACGGGCGTCCCCGGCCGCTCGCCGAAAACGAGCACCGGCATCTCCTGGCCCTGCGCGCTGCGGCCCATCGACTCGACGCGGAAGACCGGGCGGGCGACGCGGAGCTCGTCGATGAACCGCAGCACGTCGGCGTGACGGGACGTCTCGCGGTATCCGGACTTCTCGGCGACGGTCAGCGGATTCATCGGGTGGCGAAGTGGAAGGCGAGGGCTAGGATGGCGACGACCGCGACGACGACCCAGAGGATTTCATTCGTCAGGATCTCCTTCCAGAGGGGGTCGTCATCCTCGCGCATCCGACCGCCGAAGAATTCTAAACACTGGGACACGGAGACATCGGGAAGACCGCCTTCCATAGGTTCCCCCGGAAAGGGGCTTCTTCGTGCTGCTGTGTCTACCGGGGGTAGGACACTTCCACGAACTTGGCGCCGGCCGGCACCTGGATCCAGCCGCCGGCGGCCGGGGCGTCCTTGCCGTCGATCTTGGCGACGAGCTTCTCCGGCACCGCGATGAGGAAGCCGTCGGGCGGCTTGCAGCCGGCGCCGAGCTCGAAGGTCCGGTTGTTGTAGGCGCCCTGGTACTTGAAACTCAGCGGGCCAAAGGCGGTCGGCAGCTCGCGCACATCGATGGCCTCGAGGGTCCACTTCTCGGGGATGCCGGCGAGCAGTTTCAGCGCCTTGCCGTCGGGCGTCGCGAACATCGCCTCGGTTTTCGTCACCGCCTCCGCGCAGCCCTTCACGCCGAGCAGCATTCCGGTCAGATTGCTGGAATAGTCCGTCTCCGCGGCCTCGTCGGGGATGCGGATCGCGCGGTTGCCGATCAGCTTCTCCCACTGGGCGGTGACCTGGTCCAGCGCGTCGTCGGGGACGTTGCCGGCGAGGTCGGCCGTCGTGACGGTGAAGAACTGGCTGACGCCCGGCTCGCACTTGAAGTCGAACTGGAGGGACGATGCCGCGGGCTTCCCGGCGACGGCGATCATGGGGGCCTGGGAGCCGTCGGCGGCATTCCGGACGCCGATCTTCAGATGGCCTTCGCGGGCGTCCTCGCCGTGGTTCATGACGTGATACCGGGCGGCAAAACCCTTGCCGACCGGGAAGAGGAGCTGCGTGACCTCCCAGTCGCCGGACTTCCAGTTGACCTGGGGGAAAGGGAGGGAGTCTCTGTAGAGGGTGATCCGGGGCTTGCTCTCCTCGGGGAGCAGCGGCGCCTTCTCCTTGGGATCCTCGAGCGAGTGCTCGAACACCGCAGTCTTGACCCCCCAGCGGCCGCGGGCGTCGCAGACGGCCAGGTCGGGGCTCTCCGGCAGCCCGGTGAGCAGCACACCGTCCGCGCGCGAGAGGTCCCGGAGCGCGACGGGCGCCTTCGCCGCGGGCGTCTGGCAGCAGGCGTCGTGGCATTCCTCGGCCTTGTCCGAGCAGCCGGCGACGACCAGAAGCAGAGCGGCGAAGAGGGGCTTGTTCATGTCGTTCATCCTAAGCACGGGGGCCCTTCATTTCAACGGGATCTCGATGGCGCCCTCCCGGCCCGTCACGCGGGGCGGCAGCGGCAGGGCTTCCAGCACCTTCGGCGAAAAGTACCCCTCGGGGGCGCTGACCAGGATCACCTCGGGCGCCACCCGCCGGACGAACTCCCGGTGCTGCCGGAAGTACTTCCCGTGATGCGGCAGCAGCAGCCATTTCGCCCGGATCTCCGGCAGCGTCATCAGCTCCTCGACGCCGCGCTCCTCGATGTCGCCCGGAAACAATACGTTCGCCGCCCGCAGGACGATCGACGTCTCGTTGGGCGGAACCTCTCGTCCAAATTTCTCCCAGACCGGCGGGCCCAGGAACTCCAGGTCCCCCAGCCGGACCGGGTCCTTCGTGCGCTCCATGACGACGACGTCGACGCCCGACGGCCAGCGGCGCCCGTCGAACGCGTGCGTCACGATCAGCTGCCGCACCTGCATCCGGCGGATCAGCGAATCGGCTCCGTTGACGTGGTCCGCGTCGGGATGGGTCAGCACCAGCGTGTCCAGCCGGGTGATGCCGCGCTGCCAGAGATACGGGGCGGCGATCGTGGCCCCGGGATCGTGGCTGTTCAGGCTGCCGCAGTCGACCATGAGGTTCCGTCCGTCGGACCACTCCAGGTACGCGCAGCTGCCGCGGCCGACGTCGAGCACCGCGAGGAAAGGCTCCGTCAGCCGACGGTGCCGCAAGATGCCGGTAAGGCCGAGCAGGGCGACGACGAAGACGACGGCGACCGGCCTCCATCGGCGGTTGGGTCGGAGCCGGCACCACCCCGTCCACGCGGCCAGAGCGAGGTAGTAGACGGCGATCAGTCCGGCCGGGGCCGCGGGAGCATACGCATAGGAAAGCGGAATCGAGGTGACGAACGTCGAGGTGATGCGGATCAGGTCAAAGAGCAGCTCGGCCAGGGTCCCCGTCACGACGCTCAGGCCCAGCGGCGCGAAGGCGAGGTGGGCGACCCCGATGATGAACTCGATCGACATGAGGGGGACCAGGATCAGGTTGCTCAGGACGATGCCGGGGGTGAGGAGGTTGAAATCGGTGAGAACGATGGGGGCGGTGGCAAGCCAGGCGGCGAGGGAGACGCCCATGCCCATGCGGAGCCAGTTCCAGGCCGCGTTTCCCGAGCCGCTGAACGAGTGGAAGACGGGCGCGATGAAGGCCAGGCCGAGCACGGCGACGAAGGAGAGCTGGAAGCCCACGTCGCGGATCTGACCGGGATCCACGCCGCAGATGAGGAGGGCGGACACCGCGAGCGCCGACAGAGAGTCGCGCCGGCGCCAGGCCAGGTCGGCGCCGAAGAAGGCGGAGAGCATGGCGTAGGAGCGGACGACCGAGATCTCGAGGCCGGTGAGCAGGGTATAGAGCCCGAGCAGGACGATGAGCGACACGGTCAGGAGTCGTCCGCGGAGGCCGGCCAGCGTGAGGATCGCGTAGAGACTCAGCATGACGATGACGAGGTTCTGGCCGGAGATCGCAATAAGGTGGGCGGTGCCGCTCTGCTGGAGGTTCGTGCGGAGGTCCTCGGGAATCGGCTCGCGACCGCCCATCGTGATGCCCGCCATGAAGGCGCCGACCTCCGGGCGCATCGATCGGTCGAAGAGCGAGCGGAACCAGGCGCGGATGCGGAAGGGCGGCGGCGGTCCCTCGAGGACCTCGAGCTTCTGGAGCGTGCAGACCGCGTCGATGCCCTGCCTCCGCAGATATTCGGCGTAATCGAATTGTCCCGGGTTGGTCGCCGGTTTCGGCGGAGCGATCTTGCCGAAAACGCGGACGCGTTCGCCGCCGATCAACGACAGGTGCTGGCGGAAGAAGCGGACCTGGACGCCGTCGAGGACGAAGGAACCGTCCTCTTCGATATCGCCGCGCGGGTCCGCCAGGGATCGATAGATGCGGGGCGGCCCCTGGATCCGGCCTTCGAGGGGTTCGGAGTGAGGGCGGACGGGGTCGCTTGCATCGGCGATCCGCTGGCGGACTGCGCCCAAACCGAGGCCGAGAACGAAGAGCAGGGCGGGCCTTCGCCACGCCGCAGCGGCCGGGGCGGGGGCCGCGCGGGCGGGGTGGCGCCACCGTATAATGGAGACTGCGGCGAGCGCGCCGAGGATCGCGAGCGGGATCCAGGCCTGGGGCTGGAAGGCGAGGACGATGCCCGCGACGAAGCCCGCGGCCAGGGACACCAGCGGCCGGGCGTGGAGCATCCGCAAAGTATATTGAACCGCAGGGGCGACGTCAGCAATTCGCACAATAAGGGGCCCGGGGGGCCGTTGTAGAGGGCGGTACACGATGGACGAGCTCATCCGGGGCCTGCAGGCGGGCCGCCCGGAGGCGTTCGAGCGGCTGGTCCGCGAGTATGGCGACCGGATCTACCGTTTCGTCAAGCGGCTCGCGGGCGAGCGTCCGGCGGAGGACCTCACGCAGGAGGTCTTCATCCGCGTCCATCGGTCCATCGAGGCGTATCGCCCCGAGGGGCGGTTCGAATCGTGGCTCTTTACCATCGCGAACAACCTCTGCATCGACCACTCGCGGCGGCGGAAGCCGGAGGCGTCGCTTTCGGATGTCGACGAGGACCTGGCGCCCGAGCGCTTTGCGTCGGGGACGCCGGAGCCGATCGACCGCCTCGAGGAGGAGGAGCGGCGCCGTGCGCTGCTCAAGGCGGTCGAGCGGCTCCCCTTCGACCAGCGGCAGGTCTTCCTCCTCCGGGAGGAGGCCGGCCTCTCGTTCCGGGAGATCGCCGAGATGACGGGGTGCCCGCTCAATACGGCGCTGGGGCGGATGCATTACGCGATGGAAGCGCTGAGGAAGTCGCTGAAAGCTTATGGAATGCAATAGATTCGTCGAGGAGAAGATCGGCCAGACGGAGTCCGCGGACTTCCGCGAGCACCTGGCCGGCTGCTCCGGCTGCGCGCGCGACGTGGAGGAACTCCGCGAGGTGCGAACCCTCTACAAGGCGGCGTCGACCGAGAAGTACTTGCGCGGCATCCCCCGCGTGCGCAGGTCCCGCGCCTCGTGGATCCCCATGGCCGCCGCCGCGGCCGTCCTGATCGGCGTCTTCGCCCTCATTCTCGCCGGACCGGGGACGAATTCCCCCAAGCCCACGGAAACCGAGTCCAAGTCGGCCATCTTCGTCCGCATCCACCTGGAACCCTGGCCCTCCGATGTTCGGGTCACGACTGCGCTGGACGACTGCTGGCAGAGGCTGGAACAGCTGGAGAAGAATCCATGATGAAAACCCTGATGGCGATCCTGCTCCTGTCGACTCCGGTCCTCGCGCAGGACAAACCGAAGGAAGGCGAGCACCCGCGTCAGGATCGGCCCCGCGACGGCGACCCGCCGCGTCCACCGGGGACGCCCCGGGACGGGGACCCGCGTCCGCCCGGACCGCCGAGGGACGGCGACCCGCGCCCTCCCGGTGCGCCGCGCGACGGGGATCGGCCGGGGACTCCCCGTGAAAACGCCCGGCGTGCGGTCCCGCCCTTCAACCCCGACGAGGTGCGCGCCTGGATCAAGGACAACGAGCCCGAGACGTTCCGCCGCCTGAGCCAGTTCCAGGAGGAGGGCAAGCGCGAGGACGTGCAGCGGGTGCTCGCGGACGCGTCGATGCGGATGCGCGAGATGGCGGACCTGAAGCAGCGCGACCCGAAGGCCTATGAGCGGATGCAGGAGATGCGCCGTCTGGAGCGCGAAGGGATGGAACTGGCCGAGCAGGCGCGTCGCTCGCCGCCCGAAGAGAAGGACGGGGTCTCGAAGAAGCTCGCGGAGAATCTGACGAAGCAGTTCGACCTGCGCGAGGAACAGCGGGTGCGCGAGATCGCCGAGCTGAAGCGCCGGGTCGAGGCGCTGGAGAAGGCCCTCGGAGACCGGAAAGGGAACAAGGAGAAGATCGTGGAGCGCCGGCGCCGCGAGCTGATGGGGGAGAAGGTCGACGAGGACTGGTAGCCCGAGCACGAATCACGGGAAGACGCGAGCGATCAAGAAAGCCCCAGGACAATCCCGCCGGCTCAAAGAGGAAAACAGGGGTACCCCGGCGAACCTTCGAGGGACGCCCGCGTAGGAAGCGGAGCGGGCGCTCCTCAATAAACGCATTTCGGCGCGATTCTTCGCCATTGGCGAGCCGTGGCTGGTAAGTTGCTGCTGTAAGGGGATGAACCTCGCCACCGCCAAAGGGTTGTCGATGAAGAGCAGCATTCTCCGTCTCCGCGTCGGCTACGAGCTGGTGTATCAGTGCGCCCAGCCGACGCCGATGATCTTGATGCTGCGCATCCACCCGTCGCAGATCTCCAGCCCGCTGGTGCCCGACCCGATCGTCACAGCCCCGTACGTCCAGATCGCGAGCTATCGGGACGCCTTCGGCAACGTCTGCAGCCGGATCGTCGCGCCGGCGGGCCGGATCGCGATATCGACGGATGCGATCGTGTCGATCAAAGCCGAGCCGGACCGCGTCGTCCCCGCGGCGCGCCAGTATCCCGTCCAGCACCTGCCCGAGGAGACGCTGCCGTTCCTCCTGGGCAGCCGCTACTGCGAGACGGACCGGCTGTCGCAGGCGGCCTGGGATCTGTTTGGGCAGACCCCGGAGGGATGGGGTCGCGTCCAGGCGATCTGCGACTACGTCCACCGCCATATCACGTTCGGCTACGAGCATGCGTCGTCGACGAAGTCGGCCTTCGAGGTGTTCCAGCAGGGGAAGGGCGTGTGCCGGGATTATGCGCACCTGGCGATCGCCTTCAGCCGCTGCATGAACATCCCGGCGCGCTACTGCACGGGATATCTGAGCGACGTGGGACTCCCGCCGCCGTATGCGACGATGGACTTCGCGGGCTGGTTCGAGGCGTATCTCGACGGCCAGTGGTACACGTTCGATCCGCGCAACAACGCGCCGCGCCGCGGCCGGGTGCTGATGGCGCGGGGCCGCGATGCCGCCGACGCCCCCCTGAGCAACACCTTCGGCCCGAACATGCTGGAAAGCTTCAAGGTGTGGACCGACGAGGTCGTAAACACGGCCCCGCCGCGCGTGGCCGGTCCGACGGGAACCTAGCGGGCCTTCCGGCCGATCCGACTCCACGGGGTTTGACCTCACGAGTCCGCGGCACGTCCGAATTTCGCTTTCAGTATTTTCGCGGACGGGCAATCATTGCCCCTTTTCAAGGATGCCTGATCGAGGAACTCGGACGGACCCCCATCGGAGGAGGTTGTGTTCCGCCTCTTGTCCTCCACGTAGAAACCACTTCCCCGAAATAGGCGATCAACGATGGCGTATATCGGTCGTGTAACGCGAGGTTCGCCGCAGGGTGAGGGACTTCGACCGATATCGTAAGCAACTTGGGACCCGGCGAAGTAGTCTGGGCCTGCCCCTTTGAAGACGCTTGAACTGAAAGTGCCCCCGGTAGCGCTCGTGCTGATGACCGCAGCCGCCATGGCGCTCTGCGCACGATTCCTGCCGGCGTTCAATGGCCTGCTGCCCGGTCGCTATGTGGTCGCCGCGGTCCTCGCCGCAGCAGGCTTCGTCATCAGCATCCTGGGCGTGGTCGCGTTCAGGCGCGCGCGCACCACCGTCAATCCTATGATGCCCAACACGTCGTCGTCGCTGGTGATGTCGGGCGTCTACCGGATCACGCGCAATCCGATGTACCTGGGCTTCCTGCTGATCCTCCTGGGGTGGGGGGCCTTCCTGTCGAACGGGCCCGCGTTCGCACTGCTCCCGTTCTTCGTGCTCTATATGAGCCGATTCCAGATCCGCCCCGAGGAACGGGCGCTGGAGTCCCGCTTCGGAGGGGAGTTCGTGTCCTACCGCGGCCGCGTCCGCCGCTGGATCTAAGGGTGGAATATAGGGTCGGCGTCGGGCTGGGACTGGGCGTCTGCGTTCTGGGCGCGCTCGCCGGATTCGATCGCGACCGGTCGTTTTATCCCGTCGTGACGATCGTGATCGCCTCGTACTACGAGTTGTTCGCGGTCCTGGGGGGCTCCACCCGCGCCCTGCTCCTGGAGTCGATGGTATTCCTGGGATTTCTGGCGGTCTCGGTCGTCGGATTTCGCCGGAATCTCTGGCTCATCGTCGTCGCACTGCTCGCCCACGGCGTGATGGACTTCTTCCATCACCCCCTGATTGCGAATCCCGGCGTCCCTGCGTGGTGGCCGATGTTCTGCCTGACCTTCGACGTCGCCGCAGGCATCTTCCTCGCGATCAGGCTGCGCTCCGCCCGCCTCTCCGCGCGAGCGGCATAGCTCTGTGTACTCTGAAGACGAACGGACATCCTTCCCGGCGCGTTCACCGAGGCGGCCCGCAACGATGTCCGGATGATCGATTCCGCGGCGCACGTGGGACCATCGCCTACGAACTCGTGGGCTCAAGCGCGAGATGGATCAGATCGTGAACAGCTTCCAGATCCTGGCACCCTGAGGCTATTCCGCAACCCATAACCGGTAGGCCTCAATCCATTCGGCGCCCTTGGGCGGAGGCTTGGGGAGCTGGAGGTCCAACAGGGGGATCCCGAGACGCTCGCCGCTGCGGACACAGACCGCGAGGATCTCGTCGTCTTCTCCGACCTCGATTGCGCGCACGACCACCGGCGTTCCCGCGTGGGAGGTCTTGAAGGGGAAGCGCACGTTCTCCTCGAGCGCCTCGTAGAATCCCATCTGCTGGGCGTCGTCGTCCTCGGCGTCGACCACGGCGCGGCGGATCAGATCCTCGAGCATCGACTTCTTCCAGCGCTTGAGCGGCTGCTTTTCGCGGGGCTTCTTCCTCACCGTTCAGCGGCGTTTTGGCGATTTCTTCTTCTTCTTCGGCTTCTTCTTTGGCTTCTTCTTCGGTTTGGGCTTCGACTTCGCCGCGCGCTTCGGGGCCGCTTTCTTCGCGCGCCGGACCACGCGCCGTTTCTTGCCCTTGCCCTTGCCCGGCTTCATGCCGCCGCCGTCCGGCGGAGGGGGAGGGGGAGGAGGGGGTGGCGGCGGTGGAGGAGGAGGCGGCGGAGGCGGCGGAGCTGGGGGCGGCGGGGGAACATAGGGCGCTCCGCTGGTGCCCGTTGGAGCGTCGTTCGTCCACGCCGGTTCCGCCGCCGGCGGCGTCCAGGTTTTCCTCCGGCGTTTCCCGGTGGTGCCGTCGATTTCGATCTGAGTCTTCTCCTGGCCCTTGGAAATCTCGATGTCGACGTTTCCGTTGGGATGAAAGGTGATCTTCGTCGTGGTCCCGGCGAGATCGGTATAGCGTTGGATGATGTCGCCGTTGGTTTTGGGCGTGGTCGAGATCGCGTTTTCGGGGGGCGGCGGATTCGGGTCGGGCGGGGTTTTGGTGATCGTCTTCGTGGAGCCGCTCTTGGAGTAGGTCGTCGTCGTCGCGCCGTCGGTGACGGAGAGGTCGCCGTTGGGCGCGACGGTGACGCTGTCGGTCGGCGAGTACGTGAATGTGGACATGTCGTTCCTCCCTGCTGCCCATAGGATGTCGCAGAAGTGTGCAACCTGTCAACAAATCCGTGTGTCGGGCGGGGCGCGTCGGTGTAATAGATCCGATGACGGAACTGCGCGCGTCCCTCCTGCGGGGGAGTCTCGGGTTCGGGGCGGTCAGTGTCGCCGCATTCTCCGTGTGGGCCTTCGGGGGGAAATGGCTCGGGGCGCACTTCAAGGAGTACGGCTTCTACGTCGTGATGGCGCTGGTCTTCATCGCGCTCTCGCTGCTGATCCTGTACAAGCTGGTTCGGGGTCCGAATTCGTTCGCGAGATTCGCCAAAGCGTATATCCCCGCCTTCCTTGCCTACTCGGTGGCCTGGTGCGCGTCCTGGTACGTCCTGAAATGGGTTTCAGGGGAGATCCTGGGGTCGCTGGCGGGGAGCGTCGCGTTTGCCGCGGTCGTGGGCTGGTCGCTGGGGAACCTGAAGCCGCTGCCGAAGGCTGCGCTCGTGCTGTTCATCGGACACTCCGCGGGCTACTTCCTGGGAGGCCCGATCCACTACGCCCTCAAGGACCCGTATCGCGTCGTCGGCATTTTGGGCTGGGGACTGGTCTTCGGCCTGGGCTTCGGCGCCGGCATCGGCTACGTCTTCCACGTCTGCCAGGAGCCGAAGCCCGCGACATGAATCAACCAGGTTGATTGATGGCGTCCTCGAGCAGGGCTAGAAGTTCGGACGGCGTGAGATTGAGCGACTCGGCGTACTCCTCCAGGCCTCCCCGGGACTGTTCCATGGAGTCCTCCCTGGTCGTCATAGTCACTCGACGCCGGCCGGAGCGGTCTGTAAAGGAAATAGTGCATCAAGGATGAAATAGCGCGGCGGTAGACTCCGACCCCGGCCCGTGCTACGATTTTGGACATGGACCTTCCGATCAAGCTTGGAGACCGGCTCCCGGACATCCGCCTCGGCTCCATGGGCGGTCACTCCGTCACCCTCAGCCAGTTCGCCGGCCGCAAGAAGCTGGTCTTCGTCTGGGCCTCGTGGTGCGGCTGCCGGGAGCAGCTGGGCGCCCTCCAGGCCTTCCACCTCAAGAACCCCGGCCTGCCCG
>DASQOM010000358.1:0-15985 GCA_035644495.1 Planctomycetota bacterium
CAGGGATTCATCTCCCAGCTGGCCCGCAGCGTGCTGTGGAGGCGCGCGCTTCCGGTCTACGTCCCGCTCGACACCGTCCGCGACTATATCCACATCAGCGACGCCGCCTCGGTCACGCTGCGCTGCCTCAAGCGGCTGGCCCGACGCGGACCCGGGCCGATGGTCACCAAGATCGTGGCGTCGGGCCGCTCGGCCTCGCTGGCCGAGATCATCGGCATCTTCGCCGACATCGCCCCGCATCATCCGAGGCTCATCACGGCGCGGACCGGCCACCAGCAGCCCTCGAAGCTCAAGTTCCGGTCGACCGTCTACCCCGACATCCTTCCCTCGTCTCCCACCCCGCTTCCCGCCGGGATCCGCTCCGTCTTTCTCGACCAGGTCGCGATGCTCCAGCAGGGGCGCCTCCCTCCCCCGGCGGATCCGCAGCCCCGCGCCTGACCCGCGACGGGTCCGGGGAATGCCGACGGAGCTGGCACGTTAACGGAGACAGAGACCTTCCCGCGTGCCAGTGAACTGGGGTGGACCATTCCGGTGTCGGGGACCTTGACGTCGCCAGGGACGTGACAAGGATGGGTTTCGATCACTCTTCAACACGGAATACTCTTATGGACTACAGTCTTCGCTTCGTGGCCGACGAGCATCGCGGTTCGGAAGCGTCGCCCTCCCCGGCTCCGGAAGCCGATCCCTCGGGCGCGCTGCTGGATGCTTATTCGAAAGTCGTGGTGGGGGTTTCGGAAAAAGTCTGTCCGTCGGTGGTGAGCGTCGAAGTCCTCCGGCTCGCCCGACGCGGCGGAAACCGCGGCGGGACGGGGTCGGGCTTCCTCTTCCGGCCGGACGGATACCTGCTGACGAACAGCCACGTGGTCCACGGCTCGGACCTCGTCCAGCTGACCTTCCCGGACGGGCGCCAGATGTCGGCGGACCTGGTCGGGGACGACACGGAGACGGACCTGGCCGTCCTGAAAGTGGACGCGGCCGGGCTGCCGGTCACGCCGCTAGGCAAAACGTCACAGATGAAGGTCGGGCAGCTGGTGATCGCCGTGGGCAACCCCCTCGGGTTCCAGTGCACGGTGACGGCCGGCGTCGTCAGCGCGCTCGGGCGCTCCTGGCGCGCGCGGTCGGGGCGGCTGATCAACGACATCGTCCAGACCGACGCCGCGCTGAATCCCGGAAACTCCGGCGGTCCGCTGGTGAACTTCCGCGGGGAGGCGATCGGCGTCAACACGGCGGTCATTCCCGAGGCCCAGGGGATCTGCCTGGCGGTGTCGAGCGACACGGCCGCGTGGGTGGCGGAGGGCCTCATCAAGGACGGCCGCATCCGCCGCGCCTACCTGGGCGTGGCCGGCCAGCGCGTGGCGCTGCCGAGCCGCCTCATGAAGGAGCACGGCCTGTCCCGCGAGACGGGGATGATGATCATGGGCGTGGAGGGCGGCAGTCCGGGCCGCGAGGCCGGATTGCGCGAGCGCGACGTCGTCGTCGCCTTCAACGGCGAGCCGGTGTCCGGAGTCGACGATCTGCACAAGATCCTTGCGACGCACGGGGTCGGCGTGAAGTCGGCGCTGACGGTGATCCGCGGCGGCAAGAAGATCGAGCTCGAGATCGTCCCCGACGATATGGGCAGCTGGGTGAAGGACTAAGGCAACCGGATCTTGAAGGGGCGGGCTCTGCAAGGGGCCCGCCCTTTTTTCTTTATCCGGCGTCTACCATCCGGGTCCGTCCTTCGGTAGAATCCACGCCGCCATGATTCGACTCGTTGCGGCATGTATCTTTCTCGCCCTGCTCGGCTGCGGGAAAAGCGAGGGCCCCGCTTCCCCGCCGGTGACGAGAACCGGCGACGCGCCCCCGTCTGCGTCCCCCGAAAAGCCGCTGCCGAACAAGACCGTCGACGTGCAGTCCGGCCGCTACTTCCGCTTCGCCATCCCCGCGGGATGGAAAGTGCAGGAGGAGGGGCAGTTCGCCGTCGTCCTCGTCGCACCCGACAGCGCGGCCCTCACGGTCATGACCGGCAACTCGGGTCTGCCCGCCAATTACGCGCCCGGACAGTTCCTGATGGACAAGCTGCGCCAGCTGCAGGTGCAGAACGTCCGCACGGGGCCCGCGGCCATGGCTCGGCCGATGGCCGGCTGTTCCACCGCATGGCAGGTCGACTATACGTACTCCGTCAACAACGTCCCGTGCCACGGCGTCGCCAAGGTCAGCGTCGCGCCCGTCTACGACATGTCCACCATGGTCGTCACGCTGGCGGCGTCGCAGGAGTCGCAGTGGGCCGGATACTCCTCCTGGCTGCCGGAGCTCGCGGAGCAGATCGCGGCGCTGAACGGCGCCGCGTTCGGCGCGCGGGGCGTCATGCAGCAGAACCTCGACAATTCGATCAACCTGGGCGAGCAGGCCCGGAAGAACCGCGATTGGTCGGCCTCGACGTGGGCCGAGGTGAACCGCGGCCGCGCCGAATCCCAGGACCGCAACAACGCGCAATTCCGCGAGAACCTCGGCGCCGTGCAGAGCTACACCAACCCGTACGACTCGAAGAAAGTCGAGCTTCCCACGACCTTCAGTCACTACTGGGTCGACCGCCAGGGCCGCGTCGTCGGCACGAACGATCCCCGCGAGGATCCCAACAGCGGCTCGACCGGTCAGTGGTCCCGGATGGAGCCGCAGAAGCGCTGACGCCCATGAGCGGCGACCTTCCTCTTCAGATCGCCCCCGTGCCCGGGATTTCCGACGCGGTCCGCGTCACGCCCTCCGGCCCGCTGGATGCGCGGAGCGTCCCGGCATTCCAGGCCGCGATCCACGAGCAGCAGCAGAAGGGGATGAAGCGCTTCATTCTCGACATGACCGACGTGAAGTTCGTCAACTCGACCGGACTGTCCTTTCTCATCAACCTCTCGGAGTCGCTCGGCGACGGACTACACGCGGTGACGCTGGTCGACGTCCAGCCCAAGGTGAAGATCATCTTCGATACGATGGGCGTCTCGGGCTTCTTCAAGACGGCGAAATCGGCCGACCTGGCGGTGAAGGACCTGCAGGCCGCGCCCGCGTCGAAGCCGGCGACCGTCGTGAAGCGGGATCACTCGTCCACGAAGACGGGCCGCGTTTCGCCGCCGACGTCGCACGAGCCTCCGCGCCACCCGATCGTGAAGTTCTTCCGGAAGCTGTTCGGCCGGAGCTGAGCGCCTCAGTCCGTCACGAGCGGATCGAGATACGTCACCGAATTCCGGACGAACGACGCCCGCAGATGCCCCTGGTCCCGGTGGCCCGTCGTGGGACAGATCCCCTCGGGGCAGAGCGGATCGAGCGGATCGATCACCGACGCCCCGGTCTTCCGCGCGACCTCCCGCAGGCGCGAGCTGGTGAAGCGGAGGCGCTCCTCGACCGGACCTTTCGGCACGGACTCGTAGAACCGGTAGGCTCCCCCGATGAGATAGAGACTCCGGGTTGCCAGCGCGCCGCGGCCGAACTCGTTCCCCGACGGGATGCCCAGCAGCAGCGTCACCTTCTTCTTCTTCGCAATCATTCCGGCCACCGTCTTCTCCAGCTGGTCGAAGGCCGCGGCCGCGCCTTCCGCCGTTTCCAGCGGCATGCCGCGCAGCCGGTAGGTGGTCTTGTTGAAGAGGCCGTAGGAGACCTTGTCCTCCACGAAGTAGCCTCCCCAGCCGGCGCCGATCACCACGCGGTCGACCTTCGGACTCTCCGCGAGCCGGAGGAAGGCGGCGAGGTTTGTCTCGGCGCCCGTATCGTCGCGGCGGACGCCGTCGATGGGACAGTCGCCGGCGCTGGTCAGGAAAATCGCCCCCCGCTGGGGACCGCTGTTCCTCCCGAGCAGCGCGCCGATCCGCGATGCATACTGCTGCACGTTCGAATCGCCGAAAAACAGGGTCAACGGACCGTCGCCGCCGACCGCATCGACGGTCACCCCCTCGAGTTCCCGGGGCTTCATCTCCGCCGACGGATATTCCCAGTCGGGCGACCGAGCCAGCACGTCGGGAATGGCCTCGTGGAACCGCTTCGGAATCCCGTTCAGGCGGTGGACGACGACGGCGAGGAGGCCGATCAGGGCCACCGCGGCGAACAGGACGCGGGCGGACTTCCGCTTGTCGAGGGTTCCGAAGCGGATCGGCGTCTCCACCACGCGGAAGGTGAGCCAGGCGAGGACGACGCTCGCCGCGAGCAGCGCGCCGCGGATCCACGGCCCGGGCGGGCCGCAATGGACGATGCGCGCGAAGGTCAGCAGCGGCCAGTGCCACAAATAGAGCGGGTAGCTGATCGTGCCGATCCAGACCAGGGGACCCAGGGAAAGCACGCGCCGGTTCAGCCAGGTGTCGGGGCCGGCGGCCAGAATCATGCCGGTGCCGGCCACCGGGAGCAGGGCCCACCAGCCGGGGAATTTCGACGCCGGGGTCAGGAGGACGACGGCGGCCAGCACGAGGAAGGCGCCGAAGTTGGCCGCGGCGGCGGCGATGGGCTTCGACGAGGCGCTGCCGGGCCCCTTCGAGCGCTCCGAGATCCGCGCGAGGGCGGCGCCACAGGCCAGCTCCCAGACGCGGGTGAAGGGCGAATAGAACGCCGCAACCGGGTTCGACCGGATCACGACGATGCCGTAGACGAACGAGGAGACGATGACGAGAAGGCAGACCCAGAGCGGCTCCCAGCGGCGCTTCCACGAGACCCAGAGGAGCAGCGGCCAGAAGATGTAGTACTGCTCCTCGATGCCGAGCGACCAGAGATGGAGCAGCGGCTTGGTCTCGGCGAGCGTGTCGAAATAGCCCGCCTCCTTCCAGAAGGCGATGTTGGACAGGAACCCCGCCCCCGCCGCGGTGTGCTTGGCCAGGGCCTTGTACTCCTCGGGAAGCAGGGCGACGTACCCGATCGCGAGACAGGCGGCGAGGACCACGAAGAGCGCCGGAAAGATGCGGATGATGCGGCGCAGGTAGAAGCCGCGGAACGTGAACTTGTTCTCCGCCAGGCCGCGGAAGAGGATCGAGCTGATGAGGAAGCCGGAGATCACGAAGAAGATGTCGACGCCGACGAATCCGCCGCGGACTTCCGTGGGAAAGGCGTGGTATCCCAGCACCAGGAGCACCGCGACGGCTCTCAGGCCGTCGATGTCCCTCCGGTAGCCGGGACCTGCGGGTTCGCCTGCTGAAGCGCTCAGATGGGCCGCCCTCTCCTGTCGCGGCCCTCCATGTATCACAATGACTTTGGGAGGGCAACCCTTAGATGGGCGGCGGCACATCCAGATGTTGCCTCGACCGGGCTCCGGAACTATCCTGAGAAGCGGGGGGCAGCCCACTCCGCGAGGAAAGGGAAGCATTCATGAAAAAGTGGGCCATCATCGGCGGAGGCGCCGTCGTCGCGCTGATCGCGATCATCGTCATCGTCAAGATGACGGGCGGCGAGAAGCCGAAGGAAGTCGTCAAGGTGGAGGCCCCGACCGGCCCCGACCCCGCCCGCCTCGCGAAGATCGCCGAGCTCGCCCGCCAGGCCGAGGAGGCCGAGGCCAAAGGGGAATTCAAGGAAGCCCTTTACTACCTCAAGCAGCTCGCGGCGCTGGAGCCCGGCGACGGCCGCATCGGCGCATCGCGTCCCCGTCTCGAGGAGAAGCAGAAACGGCTCGAGACCTGGCAGGCCCTGCACAAGCAGGTCGACATCGAGCGGAAGGACGCGCTCCGGGTCAACACCGTCGCCGCGTGGCAGAAGGTGCTCGACCTCCTCGCGGAGGCGGAGAAGAACGCGCCCACCGACAAGCAGCAGAACGTCACGAAGGGCGTCCAGGTCCCCGCACGGCAATATCACACTTGGGCGCGCGCGCGCGACGAGGAGGGCAAGGGCAATCTCGCGGGCGCGCTGGACCTCGTCACGCAGGCCATGGCCCTGGCCGAGCCGCCCGTCGAACTGACCGCCTACAAGGGCGAGCTCGAGAAGAAGAAGCGCAAGCTGGAGTACGACCGGGCCGCCGCCGCCGCGCGCAAGGAGGTCGTCCCCGCCAAGGCCTACGAGCTCTGGATGCAGGCGCGTGCGATGGCCGAGGATCCCAAGGACGCGGCCGAAGCGGATGCGAAGATCTTCCAGCTGAAGCCCTGGGCGGATCCGGCTGAGCGCGACAAGCGCTATGCCGAGTCGATGAAGGCGGGCGACGGCGCCGCCGCCGCAGGCGAGTTCGATGCCGCCGAGAAAGCCTACAAGGAGGCGCAGGCGCTGAAGGTCACCGAGCTCGCCCCCCGGCAGGCGCTGACGAAGCTCGGCGCCGCGCGGAGCCTGAAGGACTTCGACAAGGCGGTTGCCGACGCCAAAGCCTCCGAGGAGAAGAAGGAGTGGTCCGACGCGCTCGACGCCTACGACCGCGCGCTTCGCATCAAGCCCGGCGACCTCAAGGTGACGCAGCTGCGCAAGCAGCTCGAAGAGGCCCGGCGGCCCGCGAAGATCTCGGTCCTGCTCACCGAGGCCAGCGGCGTCAAGGCGGAGTTCATCCTCGTCAAACGCGGCTCCTTCACCATGGGGGACGCCCAGGGAGCGGGCGACGAAAAGCCGCACGCGGTGACCATCGCCAAGGACTTCTACATGCAGCCGACGGAGCTCACGCAGGCCCAGTGGGCCGCGGTGATGGGCACGAAGCCGTGGATGTCCCAGAGCGTGCCCCACCTGCCGGTCGAAGGAGTCAGCTGGGACGACACGCAGAAGTTCTTCGAGAAGCTCAACCCCCTGATCCGGGATCAGCTCGGCGGCCGCAGGGCCTCCCTGCCCACCGAAGCGGAGTGGGAGTATGCCTGCCGGGCCGGAACGCAATCGCGCTGGTCGTTCGGCAACGACGAGTCCCAGTTCGACGTCTACGGCTGGTCCTCGAAGAGCGGGGTGAAAGGCCCCCAGCCGGTCGCACAGAAGCCGGCCAACGCCTGGGGCTTCTTCGACCTGCACGGGAACCTCTCGGAGTGGTGCTCCGACCCGTATGCCCCCTATGGCGCGCTCGACGAAAAGGCCCCCCCCGACTCCTTCCAGCTCCGCTGCCTCCGAGGCGGAAACTGGAACGAACGGCCGCCCAACTGCCGCTCCTCCACCCGGGGCAGAGAGGGGCCGACGGTAGCCAATCTGTTCGTCGGCTTCCGGGTCGTCCTGCGCTGAGGCCCGGCCCTTACTGGCGGACCATCATCGCGCGCAGCGTCCCGGGCTGCTGGCCATTTCGAATAATTTTGAGGATTCCCGAGCCCGAAACCCATGAATGATGTATGATTATGCGGAACAGGGGATGGCGATGGCGAAGAGCGATGACTCCGGCGACCTGGCGAAACTGCCCCCCGCGATCCGCGAACTCCTCCAGAAAACCCAGACGCTCGTCCCCGTGGTCGACTCCCAGCTGGAGAACGCCGCCGCTCTTTCCGTCGAAGACCGCCTTCGCGCGGCCATGGGGAGCGAGACGGACGTCGTCCGCCTGCGCCAGATGGGCTACCTGCTGGGCGAGTTCGCGAAGCTGACGTCGTCGGCGGCGGAGTCCGGAGCCACGGAGGACGGCGCTTTCGCCGTCAGCGTCGACTCCCCCTTCGAGGTCCGCCTCACGCTGGTCCCGTCGCGTCCGCAGGGCAAGCCCGTGCCGCTGCGCGACGTCGTCTCGCGCCTCAAGGAGCTCGGCATCCATCACGGCGTCTCCAAGGAGGCGCTGCAGTCCGCCTGGGATTGCGCCGCGCGACGGCGCGAAACCGTCTGGCGGCTCCTCGTCGCCGCGGGAAGCCCGGCCGTGAACGGCGAGGACGCCTCGCTCACGTTCGCCGTGCGGGCCTTCGACAAGCGTCTGCTGCTGGATCCGACCGAGCCGTTCTTCGGGGACCTGGCCGCGATGATCGAGGAGGTGAAGGCCGGCGCGCTCGTCGCGCGCATCACGCCCGGATCGCCGGGAACCCCGGGCTATGACGTCCGCGGGAACAAGCTCCCCGCCGCTCCGGGGGCGCCCGCTTCCCTCGGCATCGGCGAAGGCGTCCAGCTTCCGGGGGACGGCCGCGAGGCTCATGCCGTCGTCCCCGGCAGCCTGGTCGTCGGCGAAGAAACGATCGATATCATCCCCTTCCACGTCGTCGAGGGCCAGGTCGGGGTCGGCCAGGACATCACGTTCGACGGCAGCGTGCTGGTCACCGGCCACGTCACCGGCCCCGTCCGCATCCAGGCGCGGGACATCTATATCGCCGGCAACGCGGAGACCGCGTCGCTCTCGGCATCCGGCGACGTCTGGGTCGGCGGAGCGATCCACGGGAAGTCGGCCATCGAGGCCGAGGGCCGGGTGTTCGCCCGATCGATCACCGATGCCGGCGTGCGCGCGATCGGAGACATCCGGATCGGCCAGTCGATCGTCGAAAGCCGCGTGTCGTCCGGAGGACGGGTCCTGCTGGATCCCGCCCGCGGCCAGATCGAAGGCGGCGAAGTCTCCGCCTTCCAGGGCGTGGTGGCCCACTCGCTCGGGTCCAGTTACGGGACTCCGACGGCGGTCCACGTGGCGACGGCGGATCTCCGCGGGCCGCTGCTGGGGGAGCTCGAAAAGAAGATCCGGCAGATCGAGGAGGCCGCGACGAAGATCGAGGACCTGAAGAGCCAGTTGCAGATCCCGAAGTCCGGGCCCTCCGGACTCGCCCCGGACCAGCTCGGCCTCTACGTCTCCCTCCTGCGGAAGGAGATCCAGGTCCTCGAGGAGTTGCGCATGCTCCGGCGCCGCCGCAACCGCCTCGATTCCAAATCGGTCGCCGGCGCGGCCTCGATCCAGACCTCCGGCGTCATCCACCCCTTCGTCACCGTCGAGATCGGCGAGGTCTCGGAGCAGATCGGGGAGCCGCTGACCGGCGTCACGCTGGCGCTGGGGCCGGACCGCAAGCTGGCGGTCGTCCGGCCCGACGCGGCGCGCAGCGGACCCGCGCGCCGAAAATAGTCCTACTTCTCGAGCTTCTTCCCTTCCTTGTCGTACACGTCCAGCGCCGCCTCGCCCTTGGTGATATGGAGCTTGGCCCGGACGGTCCCTTCCTTGTCGGCGACGCTGACGGAACGCGGCCCCGCCTTCTGCACGACCATCGAGAGGGCCGTCTTCTCCTTGTCGTCGTTGAGGACCACGCCGGTCTCGTCCTTCGTGTAGGCGAGCACGCAGCGCGGATTGCCCTCGCCGTCCTTGAGCGCCACGACGCGGGCTTCGGAGTCCTCCGCGAACGCGAACGCCAGCGCGGGGCTGCCCTTCTTGTCGTTGATCACCATGCCGACTTCGCTGGCGACGACGGCCATGACGAGCCGCGGCTTGCCGCTCCCGTCGAACATGACATAGACGGGCGCGCCGTCGTCGTTCACCGTCCAGACGCCCTTGACCTTCCCCTTCTTGTCGACGAGTTCGAAGCGGTTGCTCTGCACGGTCTTGGGCTCCTCCTGCTTCTCCTGCGCCTTCGCATCGGCGCGGGACGACGTCTGCAGGAACAGGAACGCGGCGGCGCCGCCCAGGAACGACATCACCGTCAGGATCGCAAAGCGGCCGAAGTTGCGCATGGTCGAATCTCCTTTTCCATCAATTCAGGGTGGGGATATCCTCTCCGCGCGAAGTATACCCGACGACCCCCCGTTGAATTGAGGTTAATCCGGTGCGGCCGGACCGGTATCATCGATGAAGGCCGATGACGATCCACGACCGCTTCCAGGCCTGGAAGGACCGCCCCGCGGAGGACGCGGCCCAGGCCGCGCTGATGAAGCTGCCCGACGCGCTGGCCCGGATCTCGGACGCGGACCACTTCAAGAACCTGGCCGCACGCATTGCCTTCCAGGTTGCCCTGAACGCGCTTGAAAAACGCCGCGCCCGCGCGAAGCACGAGGCGAGAACGCCCGCGAGGATTGCTCCGACGCTGACGCAGGACGAGGTCGTCTCCCTCCACCGCGCCATCGCGCGCCTGGAGGACGATCTTCGGACCCTGATCGTCGAGCGATCCTTCGAAGGCCGGCCGCTGGACGATCTCGCCGCCGAACGCGGCTGCTCCGCGCCGGCGGTGTGCAAGCGACTCGACAAGGCCCGGGAGGCGCTGCGTCTCGTCCCTGGAGCCGGGCTCGCCCCGTCGCTCGACGCGAGCCTCGAGGCGATGGCCGCCGTCCCCTGTCCCCGCGACCTCGTCCGGACGCCTCCGGTGATCCGGGCGGTCCGCGTCTCCCTTGCCGCCGGAGAGCGATGACGGGAAAGAGCGCCGGTGCCGGGCTCCTGATCCTGCTTCTCGCGATCCTCCTCGGCGGCGTCGCCTGGATCGCCCGCGTTCCCCGGGATTCCGGCGTGGCCGTCGCGCAGATGCCCTCGCCTGCTGCGGACACCAGGGTCGCCGGGGAGGCGTTGACGTCGACTCCGCTCCGCGCGGCCGCCGAGGTCTCAGCATCCCCGGAGTTCCGGTCCGGGCTGCGCCGGCTTGGCGCGCTGATCCGCGACGCGCGGGAGACGAACGAGCCCGACCGTTACGCCGACGTGCGCGACGCCTGGCACGGCTTGCGAAGCCGATCGCTTGCCGACCTGGACCCGTTCTTCGCCGTCCTCCGCGAGCCGGAGCAGAGGCCGGTCTTCAAAGACCTCCTGGCGCTGCTCCTGGGCCACGAGCTGAGTGCGGAGGGCTGGCGGAGGACGGACAGCGTCCCCGTCGCTGCAGAGCTCCTCGACCGGCTCCAGACCCTCCTGATCTCCGGAAGCCCCCAGGAGAGGGCGGACCTCGTGGATCCCCTCGTGGTCGGCCCGGCCGCGAAGGATTTCCTCTGGAAGGGCATCCGCGCAAACCTGACGGCCGAGGCGGATCCCCGCGTTCTCTCGATCATGCTGACGGCCTGCATCGCGAACGAGACGGAAGGCCGGACGCTGCTTGCCACGATGGAAGGCGACCTCGACGTCCTGCGCGCCTTATGGCGCCGATCGACGGACGAGCGCGTCCGCCAGGGCTGCCTGCTCGTGCTCTCGCACATGCCCGGGTCGCTGTCGGAGTCGCTCTTCATCGAGAAGGCCGAGGAAACGGTGCGGGAAGCGGACCCGGCCCTGCTCCGGATGCTGCCGCGCCTGCTCCACAATCGCCTGCGCTCCCTGCATCCCATCGGCGTCAACCCTTATCTCCCCGTCTTCCAGGTCGCCTTCCGCCGCACTCTCGGGGCGGACTCCTTCCGCGCTTACGTCGACGTGGCCGCGCTCTGCCTGTCGCCGTCCCAGCTCGCCGGTGTGCTGGAAGCCGCAGCACCCTGCTGTCCCGACAACGACATCGAGGACGGCGTGGGCCGCATGCTGGCGGCGATCCGGGGCGGCCAGGCCGACCGCCAGGAGATCCGTCAGGCCTTCGTCCGCAAACCTTAGGCGCTCACGGGCGGAACGGCTTCCGTCTCAGCTCTGCCGCGAGCAGCAGCGCGAGCAGCGATTCCAGCCCCGTCAACCCGCAGCCGCCGGAACCCCCTCCCCCGCCGCCTCCGCCGTTGCTGCCGGTGGATCCTCCCGCCGTCCCCGCAGGAGCTGGAAACAACTGGCTCGACGGAATCGTCCCCTTCGCCTGATGGGCGCTCCCCCACATCAGCTTCGCGACCGCGTCGCCGCCGTTCTCGAAATACTCCAGCTTGAGCGCGTAGCCTTGACCGGCGCCGAGCGCGATGCTGCCGCTGTCCTCCACCGAGCCGTGCTCGTCCCAGTGGTCGATCAGCAGCTGACCGTCCACCCAGAGGCGGACCCCGTCGTCGGAGACCGTATAGAACGTGTACGTCTCGCTGTATTGAGGCTGGATCGTCCCCGTCCAGCGCACCGAGAACGTGTCGGCGCCGACCGACGCGTCGGGGGAGCCCGCGCCCCAGCTGAAATCGACCGTCGCATCCGTGCGGACCAGCGCGGGCCCGGTGAAATCGATCGTGTCATAGTACTCCGCGCGGAGGCCGACGCCGGCGCCGGGCGGAGGGGGCGGCGGCGGAGGAGTAGTGGACTTCAGGTACAGGATCGCGTCCCCGCCGAAGGGCGCACTGAACGACACGGACCCGCCTCCCGAAACCTCCGCTCCGGTCGACGTCCCGCCCGTCGACGGATTCATCCACTCGACCGAGTAATTTCCGCCGCCGAGACTGACGCTGAAGCCGCCGCTGCCGGACTGGTAAACCAGGTACTCGACGCCCGGGTTCGCGAGCGCATAGCCGGTCGACGTCAGATCGCCGCGCGGCGTCATCATCGCGAGGTTCATCCGGTCGGCGTAGGACCGCGACTGTCCCATAGCCCAGCGGGCCGACTCGCGCCCGTCCGCGGTTTCTGGAAAAGTCTCGATCCCGCCGTCCATGAAGAGCGGCTGCAGACCGCGGGTGAAGCTCTTCCACACCCACGAGCGATCCCCACCCTCGCCGAAGATATGGTCGGTGTCGGTGAGGATGACTTTGTTGCCGGTCGCGGCCGGAGGATTCGAGTCGTATCCGCCGCTGCTGCCCGGCGAGATCCATTCGGCCGGGCTGTTGAAGAGCGCGGAGTTGTTTCCGTTCGGATACTGGAACGTCATGCCGACGGGATGGCGCTTCGGCTTTCCGGCTTCATAGGTGTGAAGAAGGTTGATCAGGTGATATTGCCAGTCGGTCGATCCCGGCACGGAGGCCCCGCTCTCATTGGCGACCTCGTAGAGGACGTTGTCCAGGTCGTTCACGGTGTCGACGACCTTGCGGACGTACGCGTCCTGCTTGGAGGTCACCGTTGCGTTCGCGAGCGTGTGGGACTCTTCGCCCTGGCCGTTTCCGTTGAGGTCGGCGTCGACGCCGTTGACGTTGTTGGAGCCGTTGAACGGATGGCCCGGCCACGGATTGCCGGAGCCCTTCCCCACGTTGTCGATGCTCCACCCTTCGAAGAGCATGATGGAGACGTAGATGCCGCGGTCGCGGGCGGCGATGACGCGGGAGCGGAGGCGGTCGAAATAACCCTGGTTGAACTGGTCGAGGTTGAACTTCGGACCGCCGTCGAGGGCGTTGCCGGGTCCGGTGCGGCTGAACGGCAGCGGCGTGGCGAACTCGTCGCCGGTGGTCCACGGCGCCCAGCGCGCCTGCTCCCAGTTCCAGAGGCGGATGAAGTTGTGGTTCCGGGACTGGAGGAAGTCGAGGTAGGCGCCGTAGTCGAAGGCGGGCGGAGGCGAGACGGTCCCGCGGTCCTGCAGGTTCTGCCAGACGTGGGAGCCCGTCAGATAGACCGCCTTGCCCGAGCCGTCGCTGAAGTAGCGCGGATTGGAGGAGAGCACGACCAGGGGACCGCCGGCGCCCGCGGCGGCGGGAGCGGCCCCGCGGAGCAGGGCGGGCGTCCCGCCCAGGATCAGGATCAGCGTCAGGCCGCGGCAAGCCGGGCGGATCATGGTCGTGCCTCCGATCCGATGGCTTGCCCCAAGCTCTACTCGGAGGGAGCGCTCGACCTTGCACGAAATGTTCCGGCGCGGCTCGAGGCCCGAACCATTAACGCGCCCTTTACATTGCCGGCCAAAACGGAAGGCGATTCTCCCAGTCAAAACAGCGAAATGACCCCCGTTCCACACCGGTGCTATGTCCTGAGAACCTCTTCAGGTATCATGTCAGCGTCCGGTCTCGGCAGGGAGGGTAAAGATGAGGCATAGGTCGTCGTTCCGGGCTATCTCCGCGGCCGCGGCACTGCTGCTGCACGACGGAGTCCGCGCCCAAGTCCAAGGAGATCGGACCGTCGCAGCAGGCCGCCCAGAAGTCGGGCTCCTGAGCGGTCACGGGATCAGGTCCGGTCGCTCCTCCCATTCGGTTCCCATGTTGTCGTCCGTCACGAGCGCGCCGGGCGGCAGCGACGACAGCAGGCTCTCGCGCGTCTGGAGCATCCCCTTCAGCTTCCCGATCGCCGCGTCCAGGACCGCGACCTCGTCGGGTTTGTCCCGGTCGATGACCACGCCGCTCCCCCGGGGATAAGCGAACAGGCGCTCCCGCAGGCGGTCCGCATCGAGCCCGAGCGGGACGTCGCTCACCGCGAGGAAGCCCGCGACGCGGAGCGCGTGCGGGAAGACCGTGCAGCCGGTGCGCAGGACGCGCGCGGAACTCGTCGTGTTGTAGTAGTACATGCCGCCGGGCTTGAGCCGCGAACGGACCAGCTCCAGGAACTCCTGAGACAGCAGGTTCGTCGCGTTCGAGCGCCAGTGGAACGTCGCATTCGCCACGATGAGATCGAAGCGGCGGTCCCGGTTCCTCACGAGCCAGCGGCGGCCGTCGTCGATCTCGATCGCCACTTTCGCATTCGCGGCCAGGCCGGCCACGTCGGAATACTTCGGCAGCAGCTGCAGATAGCCCGGGTTGATCTCGACGATCGTCAGCCGCTCGACGGAAGGATTCCCGGCGATCACCGTCGCCCACGAGCCCGAGCTGAGGCCGATCAGGAGCACGTCCTTGGGCGCCGGGTGCAGCTCGGCCAGCGCGTAGCAGCGCAGGATCAGATTCCGGTCGTCCGTGAGCGACGTGTTGAACGCGCCGTCGTAGATGCCCCCGCCGAAGATCTGACCCCGGTCGTTCACGGTGATGACGCCGCTCTTCGTCTCGACGACGTGGGCGAAGGGTCGGCCGGAGGAATACGACCCTTTCTCCTGGAGCCGTTCGTAGAGGTCGAGGAACGGGACGCGGCCGAAGGCGGCGCCCAGGGCCGCCAGCACGAGAAGGCCGCCGAAGGGAAGCCGCCGGGATTCGCCAAGAGCAACGACGACCGCCGTCAAGCCGAGACCGAGGAAGAAGAGCAGCTGGTGCATCGCGGCGAGTGTCAGGATATCCGCGAGGACGAACCCCGTCAGAAGACTGCCGAGGGTCGAGCCGAGGATATTCGCCAGGTAGACCTGGGACAGCTTGGAGCCGACTTTGTCATCCGGCTCGATCCACGCGTGGCTGACCATCGGGAAGACGGCGCCGAGCCCGGCCGCCGCGAAGCCGACGCCCCAGAGCCCGTGCTGCCACGCGACCCCGCGGGCCGCCAAGCCCGCAAGCGCCGGTACGACCAGGAAGCCGAGGAGATTGGACAGCGAGGTCAGCAGTGCCAGGCCCCGCATCGTCTGCCGGCGGTCGCGGCAATATCGCCGCACCGCCAGCGATCCCAGCGCGAGTCCGGCCAGATAGCCGCCCAGCATCAGCCCGAACGTCGACGCCCGGCCACCCGACGCGAACGAAAAAGCGCGATACCAGAGGATCTCGTACGAGAGCGCGATGAACCCCGACAGGAACGCGATGCCGAGCGCGGGAATCATGCGACTCCCCGCCGCACGAGATGGACACCGAGGACGACCGCGGCCACGACGAGATTGACGCCGGCCGCGAGGTGCACGGTGCCCGCCTGGCCCAGGAGACCGAGCAGGCCCCGCGCCGCCGCCAGAGATCCCAGCGCCGACCCCAGAGTGTTGACGAAATAGAGCAGCCCGACCGAGCGGCCGACGTTGCCCGAGCGCCGCACGCTGTACGTGACCAGAATCGGGAGCGTCCCGCCCATGAACAGCGTCGGCAGGAGCACGGCCGCGAGCGCGATGCCGCCGATCGCCGCCCCGCGCGCCTCCGAGCTCACCGAGGCGATCCACGCAAAGAGAGGCATGGAGACGAGACCGAAGGCGCCGATGCCGAGTTCGACCAGGCCGAACACGACGGGCAGCGGCCAGCGCGACCGCGTCGAGAGACTCCCCCCCGCCAGACTGCCCAGCCCGAGGCCGAGCATGAAGGCGGTGACGACCATCGTGACCGATTCGCTGCTGCTGCCGAGCAGGCGGAACAGCGAGCGCTGCCAGACCAGCTGATAGAGGATCGCGGCGAAGCCCGAGAGGAGGAAGACTGCGGCGAGGACGGGACCCGGGATCCTCTCCTGAGGCGCGTCCTTCACGCGGTTACTTCCGTTGGGTCTCGTAGTTGCGGCGGAGCCACTCCTTCTGCTCGTCGGTCGGCGGCTTGTGATCCACCTTCACCGAGGGCAGCTCGGACTTCAACTTCGCCAAGTCTTCGTCGCTGATCTCGTCGAAGTGCAGCTCCAGCAGCTTAAGCGCCG
>DASQOM010000359.1:0-4113 GCA_035644495.1 Planctomycetota bacterium
CCCCCCTCCCCCCTCCGCACTCCGACGTAGGACTCCCTAGAGGGTCGCCGGTCTTCCTCCCTCGAATGCCTATGCCGGATGCCGTCTAGTAAGCCACTTTGACGTACTGCTTCCAGCGATAGTCCAAGTCGTTGATCGTCCAGCCCCACGTCTCCTTCAGCGCCGCTTCGACGTCCTTCCCGTCCTTGAACATCTGGAGCAGGGCGACGAACTTGTCGCGGTGCTGCGAGAGGAGGAACTCGACGAGGCTCCACGACTTGACGGCGTCGGGGCCGTCGAACTCGCCGAAGTTGGTGCGCTTGAGGATGGTGGTCAGGTCGGGGTCCCGGCCCTCGCGGACCCAGACGCGGCAGACCACGGGCCAGTCGTTCGGGTCGGTGTAGTTCTTGCCCTTGTTCTTCGGGCTCGTGCCGGCCAGGTCGATACAGTGGATCATGCACGAGTCCTTCATGAGCTTCGTGAAGTGCATGGCCATTCCTTCCAGAACCCAGCAGTAGTCCTCGCCCACCCAGAGGCGGAGCAGCGACTGCACGCTCATGTGGATGATGAGGTCGTGCATGAGGGCATCGGGCTCGGTCTCCTGGTAGATCTCGCTGCGGGGGAAGGCGCCGCAGGCCCGAAGGTCGTGCAGCAGCTTCAGGCGCGGGGCCTCCGCGCTCTTGTAGAAGGCATCGACGTACTTGTCGTGCTGGGCCTTGTCCTTCAGGACGACCAGGGTGTATTTCCCGCCGCGGAAGAGGTCCGTCTGGCCGAACAGCTTGTGGAACATGGCATAGGCGTGCTCGCCGTGCTGGAGGATGAGCCCGAGCTGGGCGTCGTTCATGTGCGGGGATTCGACGATATAGTGCTCGGACTCGCGCTTCTTCGTCTTGATCCCCATCGCGGTCTCGACGTCGCTGGTGACGGCCGCCGGAGCGCCGTTGGACTGCCGGGCGATGCCCTCCTTCATCTCCTTGCGGAGCTCGCGCTCGGTCTTCGCCATCCAGACGCCCTTGGCGTCCTTCTCGTAGCCGAGCTCCTTGCGCGCGGTGCCGTTGGCGGGGTCGTATTCGAGCGCTTTCAGGAACGCCGCGTTGCCCTCGGCGGTCAGCATGTTCTTCCGGCAGAACTGGGCCAGGTCGGACCACTGGCGGGACAGGTCCTTGCCGGCGGAATCCTGGCGATCGACGTACTGCTTGCGGACCTTCTCGAGGTCCTCGCCCTTCTTCTTGTTCCCGAACTCCTGCTTGGCGGCGGGGTCGCTCTCCCACATCCCGTCGTCGTTCTTCTTGAACCCGAGCTTCTTCCGGGCGCCCTCGTGATCGGGGTCGAATTCGATCGCCTTGTAGTACTGCTCCCGGGCCCACTGGTACATGGTCGCGCCGCTGAGGTATTCGCCGATGGCGTAATGCTTGGCGGCCGTGGATTTGTTGAGAGCCGTGAGCCTGGTCTTGTACTCGTCCCGGGGGGTGCCCTGGAGGGCCAGGGGGCCGACGAGCAGGAGCATCCACGCCGTCTTCATGCTGAAGGGTCCTCCGCTAGGGATACGACACCGGCGGCCGCTCCGGAATCCGGATTATAGGAAGAAATCCGGGCCGGGGAAAGATCCGCCCCTCCGTGAAAATTATTACCCCGGCGCCCCGCCCGCGTGCTACGATTTCTCACCTTGATCCCCGAGGTTTACAAGCAGATCCGGGAGGGCCACTACGACGCCGCCCTCAAGCTCGCCAAGCGCCTCTCCATCGACTACCTGAAGGAGGGACGCCAGCAGCAGGCCGCCCACGCCCTGGCGGGCGCCGCCCACATCCAGTGCCTTCTGAACAGCCCCTCCAAGGCGAAGAGCTTCGCCCAGGAAGCCTATGAGCTCTCCGCCCGGGTCAAGGACACCCTGTCGGCCGGCTACGCCCTGGCCGTCGGCGCCCTCGCCCAGCTGCGGCTGGCGGAGTTCGACCAGGCCGATTCCCTCATCGACAAGGCCCTGGAGGCCCTCAACCGGCACTCCGGCCACGAGGTGACCGCCTTCGCCCACCTGGTCTCCGCCGAGCTGTCGATCACCCAGGAGGACTATGCGGAGGCGAGGGTTTTCGCGGAGGACGCCTACCAGGCGGCGGCGAAGCTGGGGGCCTCCGCCCTCAAGGCGCGGGCCGGCCTCGTCAAGGCGATCTGCGCCGAGCGCAGCGGCGACATGAACGGCGCGATCGAGCTGCTGAACGCGGCCGAGCAGGAGCTGCTCAGGCAGCCCGACGCCGAGACCCAGTGGCTCATCAAGGCCGCGATGGCCAACGCCTGCTTCAAGAGCGGCAAGGAACAGGCGGGCCAGACCTACCGCCAGGCCGCCGTCGCCGCGATCAACCGCATCGCCAACGAGCTGTCCGACGACGTCCGCGACCGCTACCTCAAGAATCCCGCCGTGGTCAACGCCTTGGGCGTCGACACGATGACGAACAGCGGCATGTGGAAGGTGCCGGTTCAGATCACCTCCACGGCGTCCGAGCGGAAGGCGACCACGACGGACCTGGGCCTGAACTCGATCAAGCCCGTGCTCGAGGTGATCAAGAAGATCAACACCGAGCTCAACCTGCGCAAGCTGATCACGATGATCCTCGACACCGCGATCGAGTTCTGCAACGCCCAGCGCGGAACGATCGTGGTCTTCGAGGGCGAGAAGTTCAAGATCGAGCTCTCGCGCGACCGCGAGAAGAACGAGCTCAAGCGGCTGGAAATGGGCGTCTCCCGGACCGTGCTGAAGCTGGTGCGCGACTCCGGCAAGCGCGTCATCGCGGAGGACGCGCGGCAGGACCCGACGCTGAAGATCATCGACAGCGTCCAGGACCAGAGCCTGCTGTCGATCCTCTGCGTCCCGCTGCGCGTGAAGTTGCGCCTGATCGGCGCCGTCTACCTGGACAACTCGATGGTCGTGGGCGCGTTCGGGCCCCGGGAGATCGAGATCGCGGAGATCCTCACGGACCACGCGGCGGTGGCGATCGACAACGCCCTGCTGCACATCAAGGCGATCCACGACACGCTGACGAACCTTTTCAACCACGGCCACTTCGAGAAGCGGCTCGACAGCGAAGTCGCCCGCGGCCGGCGCCACGGCCGCCCCTGCGGCGTGCTCATGATGGACATCGACGACTTCAAGAAGATCAACGACACGTATGGCCACGACGCCGGCAATGAGATCCTCAAGAGCGTGTCCCGCGTGCTCGCCACCACGATGCGCACCGACGACCTGGTGGCGCGCCGCGGGGAGGAGCGCGACGCCGCGCCCGTGGTCGCCCGCTACGGCGGGGACGAGTTCGAGATCATCCTGCCCGAGACCTCGCGCGACGGGGTCCAGCGCGCGGCCGAACGCATCCTCGAGGCCGTCCGAAATGGGGAGTTCCGCTACGGCGAGCATTCCATCCAGCTGGCGTTCTCCATCGGCGGGGCGGTCTACCCCGAAGACGCAGGCGACGCCCGGGAGCTGCTGCTCCGGGCCGACGAGGCCCTCTATGCGGCGAAGCGGGCCGGGAAGAACCGTGTGGTGCTGGCCTCCCCCAAGCCCGCCAGCCCTTCCAAGTAGCGCCCCGCAAAAGCGACTGGCTATTTTGCGGAGCCCGCCCTTCTCCTATAATCACCTCGTGCAGGAAGAGAGTCTGTTCGGCAGGATCGCGGTGGAGGAGGGCTTCCTCAGCCAGGATCAGCTCGAGGTCGCCGCTCGAGACACCCACGGCCGCGCGCTCACCGATGTGCTCCTGTCCCGGGGGCTCTTGAGCGACAACCAGGTCCAGATCATCCGCGACATCCAGCGCATCCATATGGTCGAGGTCTCCGCCCCGGCCGAGTCCGGCGGCATGCTCCGCCAGGACCGCTTCATGCTCCCCTGCTCCGGCTGCGACACGTACTACCTCATCCAGGGCTATGCCGAGGGCACGAAGTTCGTCTGCCGCAAGTGCCAGAAGGTCCTCGTCGTCCGCCGCGTGGCCGAGAGTCCGACGTCCGTCCGCGATGCCGCTCCCCGCGCCGTCGGCGCTTACGACCTCCTCGGCGAGATCGGCCGCGGCTCCATGAGCGTCGTCTACAAGGCCCGCAACCGCGACACGGGCGGGGTCGTCGCCCTCAAGGTCCTCAAGGAGTCGGATTCGCCCAACC
>DASQOM010000360.1:0-9994 GCA_035644495.1 Planctomycetota bacterium
GGTCGACCGCCTTGCCGATGTCGTGGAAGACGCCGCAGCGGCGGGCGATGCGCTGGTCGAGCTTGAGTTCGGCGGCCATGACCGCCGACAGGTGCGCGACCTCGCACACGTGCTGCAGGACGTTCTGGCCGTAGCTGGTGCGGTACTTCAGGCGGCCCAGCAGCGTGACCAGCTTCGGGTGCACATTCGTGATGTCCGCCTCGCGCAGGAATTCCTTGCCGACGTTGTTGATGTGCTCCTCCATCTCCCGCTTCGTCTGCTCGGTGATCTCCTCGATGCGGGTCGGATGGATGCGGCCGTCGATAATCAGCTTCTCCATCGAGCGGCGCGCCATCTCGCGGCGGACGCCGTCGAAGGCCGACAGCACGATGACGCCCGGGGTGTCGTCAACGATGACGTCGACGCCGGTCGCCCGCTCGAAGGCGCGGATGTTGCGGCCCTCGCGACCGATGATGCGGCCTTTGAGGTCCTCGCTCGGCAGGTCGACGATGGTGACGACGGAGTCGGCGGTGTGGGAGGCCGCGAAGCGCTGGATCGCCATCGAGATGACGCGGCGGGCCTCGCCCTCGGCGTTCTCCTTGGCGGTCTCGAGCCGTTTGCGGATGAGGTCCGCCTTCTCCTTCTCGAGCTCCGGCTCGAGCTTGTCGAGGAGCAGCTTGACGGCATCGTCCTTCGTGAGGCCGGCGATCCTGTGGAGGGTCGTCTTCTCCTCCTCGATGATCTTGGTGACCTCTTTTTCCTTGGACGCGATCTCGGTCTCCTTGCGGTCGACGTTCTTGGCCCGCGAATCGACGGACTGCTCGCGGCGCTGGAGGTCGTCGGCGCGTTTGTCGATCACATCCTCCTTCTTGGTGACGCGGTTCTCGTACTGCCGGAGCTCGTTGCGCTCTTCACGGATCTGCTTCTCCGCGTCCTCCTTCAGCTTGGAGGCTTCGGAGCGCGAGTCGGCCAGGGCCTTCTCGGACTTGCTGGTGGCTTCGGAGACGATCTGGGCGGCCTCGAGCGCGGCCTTGGTCTTCTTGGACTGGGCCACGAGCAGGGTGGCGATGACATATCCCACGGCGAGCCCTGCGGCTCCCGCTACGACGTAGTAGATCATTCTTCCTCCAGGGTTCAAGCGGCGGGGGTGAGGCGGGCCTTCCTGGAGGGCAACGGGGTCCGGACCAGTCCAGACGGGAAGCGGGGAAGAGGGTGCCTACGAACGGGCGCGACTCTCCATCCGAAATTCCCTGCCGGGATTTATTTCCTGATACCGTTGTGCTTCGTCAAGGCGTAACGCCGTCACTTCCGCCATCTATAAAAACCCTTCGCTCATTTCGGGTCCATCATGCGAAGGGGGACTTTACGCTATTCTAGGGTGTTTATCGGCTCTGTCAAGGCGCGCCTTTACACGCATCCTGCATCGGGCATCCACCATCAGGCCTGAAGCCCGACGCGGCGCTGGCGCGCCGTGAAACGGCGTGCGACAGGGCTCGTGGGTCTTGCTTTCTCGGATGCCGGATGCCGGATGCCTCCTCACGAAGAAATTACGCCCGACGCTTGACCACCCTGCGAAGGAAGGGGTATCATCCCCCTGTTCGATCGACGGGCGGGGATGGCATCGGTAGTCCGGGTTCTCATTTGCGCATCCCCCTCCCAACGACCCGGAAGGCGCCCTCAGGGGCTCTTTCGCCTATCGTTGTGGACTCGCCGGCCGGACGACGCGCTCAATGCCGAGATTCATCGTCCAGTTCCAGGGCCAGGAGTCGGTCGCCGAGCTCAAGCCCGGCGCCAATTCCGTCGGTCGTCAGTCCACGAACTCCATCCCCCTGAAAGATTCGACGCTCTCGCGCCTCCATTGCGAAGTCATCCTCGCCGGGACCGTCGCCACGCTCGTCGACAAGGGCAGCCGCAACGGGACGCTCCTGAACGGGAAGAAGATCGACGCCCAGGTCCTCCAGCCGGGGGACAAGATCCAGATCGGAGCCACGACGCTCTGGTACGAGAAGAAGAACGTGGCGCTCGAAAAGCCGCCGCCCCCGAAGGCGGCGCCGGAACCGGCTGCCGCGCCGCCGGCCCCCGTCCGTTCGGCGCCCCCGCCTTCAACCCGGCGCGCCTCCGCGGGAGAAGGGAAGCCCGGCACCGGCGGCGTCCGGCCGGTCGCCGCCTCCGCGGCCATCGCCCAGATCCCCGACTACTCCTTCCACGGCAAGGCCGGCGGCAATGCCGGGAAGATCGTCGCCGCGCTCGTGGTCGTCGCGCTCCTCGGCGTCGGCGGCTATTATCTCCGCGCCTTCCTCGACCGGCCTGCGACGGTCGACGTCGACCTCGACAACCTGATCACCAAGAACCCGCACTTTGATCTCTCGGCGGGCGGCAAGCCCGACGGCTGGGCGATGCGTCCGTCGCTCTCCGGCGAGAAGTCCTCCTGCACGGCCGGCATCGACGCCACCCGCGGCCGCAACGGCAGTCCGGGCCTGCTGCTCGACAAGGCCGCCGGCTCCGGTGACCTGGTCGCGGAATGCGGCTACCAGGACGATCTCGCGCTGCCGAAGGGCTCCGCGGTGAACGTGTCGGCCTGGGCGCAGTTCGATGCGTTCGGCGGCTGGGCCGCGGCGAAGATCGACTGGCTCAAGAGCCCGCGCGGCGCCGTGATCGCCGAGGAATACTCCGATCCCGTGAAGCCCGCGGGATGGAGCGAGATCCGCGCGACCTTCAATCCGCCCACCGGGGCCGGCGCCTTCCGCTTCTCCCTGGCGATCCTCGGCCGCGGCGGCCGTGTATTCTTCGACGATGTCCGCGTGAAGACCCAGCCCGGCGCGCCCGCGGGACCCGAGAAGAAGATCGGCCCCTACCACAAGGTCGCGTGGACCCGCGCGGGCCTGCTCCAGCTGGAGCTTCGCGGCGGCCGGCGCGTGCTGACGAACATCGGTTGCCGGCTCGACAGCGAAAAGGAGGGCGCGACGCCCCAGGCGTTCGCCTCCGACGTCGCCGCGACTCCCGACGACACCGGCGTCTCCTTCAAGGGGCGCCTGGTCAGCCCGGTCGACTTCAAGGAGATCCCCTTCGAGGAGCGGGTCGGCCAGGTCGACGGGATGACGACCTTCGAGTACTCCTTCCCGGGCGAGGTGTTGAAGCAGGTGGACCGGGTCACCGTCGCGATCACCCTCCCGCGGGTCGACGGACCGCCGAAGCTCCCGGAGAGCGGCGAGCCGGTGAGCCGGATCAACTGCGCGGCGGAGGACGGCGAATTCGCGATCGAGTATTCCGAGCCCGCGCGCGTCCGCTTCCGCAATATCGACGGCCGCATCCGCCTCTATCAGACGTGGACCGTGGACCCCGGCGTGGATACGGTCACCTTCCGCATCCGCGAGGCGGGGGGCGGCGGCGAGGTCTTCGATCCCGTCGGCGAGCTCACCCGGCTGCGGGGCCGGGGCAAACTGGGCGAGGCGATCACGCTCGCGCGCGAGGCCGTGAAGAAGCTGCGCGAGGCGCCGGTCCGCGAGAAGATGGAAGGGGACATCCGCGCCCTCGAGGAGCAGGAGCGCCGCGACTGGGTCGAGGCCCAGGCCCAGGCGTTCCAGGCCCGCATCTCGCGGCGGTCGGACATCTCCGCGCGCGCCGGACAGGTGCTCGGGACGTACCTGCGTCAGTGGAGCGGCGAGGGGACCGAGGCGAAAGCCGACAAGCTGCTGAAGGAGATGAACGAGGAGCTGCGGTCGACGCCGCCTGCCGAGGCGGAGCGGCCGAAGCGGATCTTCGACCGCGCGAAGAAGCTCGTCGAAGGCGGGAAGCGCGCCCTGGCGCAGAGCCTGCTCCAGACCCTCGTGGCACGGTATCCGTCGAGCGAAGTCGCCCCCGAAGCCCAGCAGCTCCTGAAGACTCTGAGCGAATAAGATGGGATACGGCGTCGATCTGGGATCGTCCGGGATCAAGGTGGTCAGCGTGCGCCGCACGCTCGGCGGCTACAAGGTCGTCGGCGCGGCGCGCAAGCGCACCGCCAAGGGCGGCGACAAACTCGCGACGCTGAAGGCGCTCGCCGAGGCGCTCGGACCCCGCAACGGACAGCGCGCCGGCGTCGTCGGCCTCTCCGGCCGCGATATCAACCTCCAGGTCGTCCAGCAGCCCGCGATGAAGCCGCTCAACTACCGCGTGATGATGGGGTACGAGATCGACCAGCGGCGCGGCGAGGCGACGGACCTCTACATGGATTACTGCACCCTGCGGGAGCCCGACGGATTCTTCCCGCAGTACCTCGCGCTGATCGGCATGGGGAAGAGCGCCTACGTCGACGAGCGCATCGATCTCCTCTCCAAGTCGGCGCTCGACGTGCGAGATGCGGTGCCGAACTCGTTCGCCCTCTACGCCGCGTACCACAACGCGTACGGGAAAGAGAACGGCACCGTGCTGCTGCTGGACATCGGCTCGGACAATATGGACATCGCGTTCGTCCGCGGAGGCCGGCTCATCTTCGCGCGCAACGTCTCCTCCGGCGCGCGCGTCTTCGATCTCCAGATCTCCGGCGCCCTGGGCTGCTCGCCCGAGGAGGCGGAGGCGCGGAAGATCGCGACGGCGACGCTCGGCCCGGCGGCCGAGGGCGAGGACGAGGAGTCCGAGGGCTCCATCCGCGGCCCCGTCCGCTCGGCGGCCGGACAGCTGGCGGGATTCATCACGTCGTCCATCAACCACGCGAAGTCGCAGCTGAACGACCGGGAGCTGACGATCGACAAGGCGTACCTGTCGGGCGGCGGCGCTCGCGTCCGCGGCTTCGCGGACTATCTCTCGGGCGCCCTCAAGATGCCCGTCGAGGTCCTCGACCCGTTCCAGAAGCTCGACGCGTCCGCGGTCGAGAAGATGGGCGGCCCTGCGTTCCGCGAGCTGCCCACGGACCTCGCGGTGGCGATCGGGCTTGCCCAGCTCGTGGCGCCCCCCGCAACGGCCACGACCCTGTCCATCCTCCCCGACAAGCTCAAGAAACGCCGCACGTTCTTCCGCACGAACCTCTGGCTCGCCCTGGGCGGCGGCGTCATGGCCGCGACCCTGCTCATCCTCACCGTGCTGGCCTTCATCCAGATGCGGACGCGGAAGGACCGGCTCGAGGAGTTCCTCGGGCAGACCGCCGAGATCACGAAGCGCATGGACGAGATGGAGGTCCTCGAGCGGGACCAGCGCGAGACGGCGGCCAAGTCGGACTACCTGCTCAGCCACCTTGCGGGCGGCCGCGTGATGCTCGACTCGATCTCGCGGCTGTCCAAGTCGCTGCCGAACGAGATCCGCCTGCGCGACGTGAAGATGGGCGACTCGACCGTGAAGAGCGGCGGGCGCGCAAGCCGGGGCGACGACAAGATGCGCGCGGCCTTCACGGTGCGCCGCCGCGGCCTCGTCATGGGCGAGGTCGAATCGGAGAACGACCAGGAGATCCGCATCGCGGGGCAGGGCGACCCCTTCCGCGACGAGGATATCGTCGACGGCCTCAAGCAGGGCGTGATCCGCTGGCCCTCGTTCGGCCGCGTGATCAGCCTGACGGGGGAGGTCGACGAGAGCATCCGGGGCGGGGCGCAGTCGGCGCTGAACGTGCTGCGCGACCAGCTCACGGACGCCTCGCGCGGCGTCCGGGCGACGGTGAAGACGCAGCGGACCTCCGACAAGCCGGGCTGGCGCTCGTTCGAGATCGAGATCGCCTTCGAATAAGCCTATGGAATACTTCTGGAAAGAGAACAAGCGGTTCGTGATCGCGGTGGGCGGCGGCCTCGCGTTCCTGATCCTCTACCAGTCGCTCGTCCTGGGGTATCTCCGGGGCCAGGCCGACGCGGCCGAACGCACGCGCCGGAGCAAGAAGACCGAGATCGAGCGCAAGATGGCCCAGGGAGTGCCCACCGACGAGTCGCTGTCCATCGCGCGGCGCGACCGGGACCAGAACCGGAAGGTGCTCGCCTCGATGACGCCCGAGACGGCGTTCGTCCTTCCGGAGCGCTTCCAGAAGCCCAAGCGCGACATCCGCCAGAACTTCGACGACGCCCGCATCAAGCTCGCGAAGGAGCTGGAGGAGAAGGCGACGGCCGGCCGCGTCGCGTTCCCGCAGACCCTGGGCCTGCCGGAGGACGTGAACGAGGATTCCGTCGCGGAGATGCTGGCGCGCCTGGCGGTGGTCGACCGTCTCGCGAACCTCGTCATCGATGCCGAGTGCGAGAAGATCGAGTCGATCAACGCGCTGCACGGCGCCGACCAGGACGAGCGCAGCGCGAAAAAGAGCCGCTTCCTGACCAAGCACTCGGTATTCATCCGCTTCAGCGGGAAGGCGGAGTCGATCTTCCGTGTCCTTCACGGCGCGCAGAAGAAGGGCTCCTACCTCGCGGTGACCCAGTTCGAAATGAGCCGGCCGGACGCGACGAAGGACGTCTTCGAGGCCTCCCTCGCGGTGGCCCTGCTCAAGGTCGATGACAAGGGGGCGCTGGATGCCCAATAAGGCGCGCCGGGTCCCCCCCCTGCAGGGGGGGCGACTCCGACGGCCGGATGCTGTCTGCTGAAATGAACTTTTTCAAAGGTCTGAACAAGGAACAGTGGACCGCCGTTGTGGCCGTCTCCCTGTCCTCGCTGCTGCTCCTGTTCGGGTTCAGCGGCGGGATCGCGCCCGCGGCCGACTCGCTCAAGGGCGGCGCCGAGGAGCCCTATAACGCGGTGAAGGCGCGCTACGTCGAGCTGCCCGACGAGAAGTTCGACCGCTACTGGAGCAAGAACCCGTTCCGGATCGAGTCGGCGGTGAAGCTGTCCGTCCCGGTGCTCAACGCACCGGAGCCGCGCGAGGAGGAGATGCCCGCGCCGGTGTTCCGGCCCCATCCCGCGTGGGAGCTCTACAACCGCCTCGCGTCGCCGGTCAAGTATCCGACCCTATCGATCGGGGCGCCGCTGGTGGCGGAGGCCAACCTTCCGACCGCCGCGGAGCTCGCCGACCTGCTCAAGCTTCCGGAGCCCGAGGCGCCGGTCCGGCCGGACCGCCGGGCCGAGCGCGAGCGCGAGCTGGCCCAGGTCAAGCTCCGCAACGGCAATGCGTTCCCCGCGGCCAAGGTCGAGGAGGCGGGCGACTTCTACATCGTCACGCGCCAGCAGAAGGGCCCGGCGCAGCGCATCCTGAGGGCCGACGTCAGCGAGGTGCTGCAGAACCGCACGAACGAAGACCAGTACCGCTTCGAGTCGGGCGGGATGAAGCCCGGCCCGAAGGAAGGCGACGAGCGCTTCAAGCTGGCGCAGCGCTGCATCGACCTGGGCATGATCCCCGAGGCGCGCGAGGAGCTGAAGAAGGCCCTCGAGCTCCGGAAGGACTTCCTCGACGCCATCCTGCTCCAGGGTCAGCTTGCGGTGGACTCGTCGGACTTCGAATCGGCGATCGCGACGTACCGGGCGGGGCTGGACGCGAACGCGCCCGCCGGGGAGCTGTGGTACGAGATCGGCCGCTGCCTGCGCACGCTGTCGTTCGCCGAAGGGGCGCTCGTCGCGTTCGAGAAGTCGGTCGAGGCGCAGCCGCGGCTGCATCGCGCGAAGCTGGCCCATGCCCGCGCGATGCTGGACGCGGGCCAGCCCCAGGCGGCCGCCGACGCCGCGGGCGACTTCTTCACCAAGCTCGGCAATTCGCCCGACACGACCGCGGCGCACCGCGCCGAAGCCTCGCTCGTCCGCGGGCTCGCCCTCGTCCGCCTCGGCCAGCTCGAGAAGGCCCGCGCCGACTTCGCGGACTGCCTGAAAGTCGACGCGAACAACTCCGAGGCGCTGAACGGCAACGGCGCGGCGCTGGCGCTGCTCGGGCAGTTCCCGCAGGCCGGCCCCGAGTTCGCGAAGGCGATCCGGGCGAACCAGTACCAGATCGAGGCGTGGACCAACCTCGCCGCGCTCTACCTGCTCGGCGGGAAGTGGGTCGAGGCGGACCAGCTGTCGGCCGCCGCGGCGCAGCGCGATCCGGCGTCGGTCGAAGCCTTCCTCGCCCGCGGCCTCGCCCAGCTGGGCGCGGGCAACAAGGACGCGCCCAAGCAGATGGAGACCGCCGCGAAGATCGACCCGGGGAACCTCCAGGTGCTGATGGTCACCGGCCTGCTCCACCTGCGGGAGGGGCAGGACGAGGCCGGGCTCGAGAAGTTCGTCGGCGCGCTGCGGAAGGAGTTCTACTACCTGCCCGCCTACTCCGGGGCCGCCGCCGCCTATCTGCGCACCGGCCGCAAGCTCGCCTCCGCGCGCGACGAGGCCTCGGCGAAGAAGGCCGACGAAATGCGCGTGAACGCGGAGACGCTGCTGCGGACGATCCGCGACTTCGACCCGGCCCGCCCCGGCGCCTGGTCGGCGCTGGGCTGCGCGTACGCGGTCATGCAGCGCCCGGAGGACGCCCGGAACGCGCTGCGCCAGGCTTCGACGCTGTCGCAGAAGGGCGCCGACCCGCTGATCTTCTACACGCTGGGCTACCTCGAGTACTACTACGGCCAGGCGCCGGACGCCGCGGGCCGACTGGCGCTGGCCCGCTCCCAGTTCGACCAGGCCGTCAAGCTCGAGACCCCGACGATCGATTCGTTCGGCAAGCGCGTGATCGACGAGTGCAAGTCGGCGATCGACAAGATCGACGCGTGGAACTCGACGTCGCTGCGGCTCCAGGAGGAGTTCAACGGGCCGGACGCGAAGCAGATCGGCTCCAACTGGCTGGAGCGCGAGAACCAGGGCATTTCGATCTCGCGGGAGAACTCTAAGGACCGCGGCGGCCGCTGCCGCTTCGCGGGGAAGCAGGCCGTCCAGGACTGGGCCCTGACCAGCCTCATGCACGAGATCCCGGGCCTCAACTTCTACTCGCTCGAGATGACCTTCCAGCCGGAGAAGATGGATCGCGGGGAGTACGGGTTGTCGATCTTCTACAACCAGCAGGGCAACCTGCACTCCGGCTTCAGCGTCGGCATCGACGGAACGGGCAAGGTCCGCTACCACACCAACTCCTCGGACGGCGACCTGCACATCCACGACACCGCCATCGGGTGGACGGACATCAAGGCCGCGCTGCCGAACCCGAAGGAGGTCACGATCCGCATCACCCTGGCGGAGCAGAAGAACCGCGCGCGCGCCCTCCAGGTCTTCTTCTGGGATCCCGCGAAGACCGACTGGACCGCCGTCTCGCCGCTCATCACGGTGAATCCGCCGCGCAGCACCTGGCAGATCGGCGCCTGGACCCACACGGTCACGGGCCACGAGATCCTGCTCTACGTCGACAACATCAAGGTCCTGGACCAGGTCAAGCAATAAAGGGAGATGACCGCGCTGCGGCGCAGAGAGGTCATCCCCTCAAGGAGGAGCCCGGTGAATACGAATCTGCGGCGCAGAAACGTCATCCGCGCGGGGTTCACCCTCATCGAGCTCCTCGTCGTGATCTGCATCATCGGGATCCTCATCGCCCTGACCACCGTCGGCATCGTCAAGGCCCTGGATTCCGCCCGCACCAGCTCGACCCAGACCATGCTCGACTCCATCTCCGGCGCGCTCGCCCAGTACGCCACCCGCTGGGGCGACTACCCCCCGACCGTGATCGACGACCTGGGATCGAAGGCCCCCAACGACCTCAACAACGGCGTCGAGACCCTGGTCGCCTGCCTCTCGTCGGACCTCCGCGGCGGCATCCTCTTCAAGAACGAGGACCATCTCGTCAACGTCGACGGCGACAGCGCCGGCAAGAACGTCACCCACTGGTACTTCGGCGACAACCAGCTGCGCGAATGGGTCGACGAGTTCGGCAACGTCATCATCTACATGCACCACAAGGATTTCGCCCGCCCCCGCGCGTCGATGAAGCAGTACCGCTTCGCCAAGGACACCGAGGAGTTCACGATCGGCCCCGAGACCAACCCCGCGACCAAGACGTTCTCCAACCCCGACAAGTTCCAGCTTCGCAGCGTGGGCAAGGACGGCAAGCCGGGCACGGGGGACGACATCCGTGCGAGTTATTAGCACCCCGAAATCCCAAACCCCAAGTCCCCACTCCCGACAGGGCCGC
>DASQOM010000361.1:0-13397 GCA_035644495.1 Planctomycetota bacterium
TCGGGACCTCGACAAGGTTCTCGAAAAGGCCGACCTCGTCCTCGAGGAAGCCAAGTCCGCGTACGAGGAGGCTCGCTCCAAGAGTTCCGTCTCAGCCTTCGTTGACGCCGGATTCAAGCTCGAGGAAGCCCGAATCAAGTACCAGTGAAGAGGGCTCATTCTACTTTTCCGCGGGCTGCGGGCCGCGGGTTTGCCCGGATGCCCGGCCCTTCCCCTTCCTCAACCCCCTCCTCCCTCTCCCACACCCCCTTCCCTTTCCTCCTCATCCCCTCTAAGATCTCCTATCCCCTCGCAACGATCACGCGGACGCGGGGCGACAGCTCCCGCGCGCTGCAGCTGCTGGAGCAGGCGCTCTCGGCCGCGCCTCCCGTGTGGACGCCGCGCCCGCGCGCCGAAAAACTCCTAGAAGAGTGGAAACGCTGAAACGAGCGGAATCCGTTCCGGAAGAGTAGAGTACGACATGCCCCCGAACACGACCGTCTCGGGTCCGGCTCCTGTGCACTGCGCTTACTGCGGGCTGCCGTTGTCCGCGGGGCCGCGCTGCAAAGTCTGCGGCCAGTCCGGGGCACGTCCGCCCGTCGCCGCGCCGCCCCCCGCGGGGGCGGCCGGGGACGCCGAGCAGAGCGACACCATCCCCGAGATGCTCGACGCGCTGAACTTCTTCCGCGCAAAGAATTACGCCTACTACATCCCGAAGTGCCTGAACAAGCTGGGCTCCGTCTCGATGCCGGTCGATCAGCCGGACGGCCAGTTCTGGAACCTGACCTGAGACCGGCCGTCGTACCGCCAGGTCTTCATGATCGTCGGGCTCGATCCCGGGAAGACGATCCTGGTCCTGGAGATGCCGCTCGTCCTCTTGAATCCCACCGACAACGCCCCGGTCGTGCGGACTGCGCTGGAGCTCAACGGCCAGCTCGCTTGGGGGATGAGGATTGCCCTGCGCCCACCGAGCCTGCTGCTCCGCTCCGTCACCCCGCTGTCGACCCTGCCCCCGATGCGCCTCCTCGCGCTGCTGTCGAGCTTCGCCGACCTCAGCCGCGGCCTGGAAATCTTCTTCACGACCCGGTTCTCGTACCGCACAGCCAATCCATACACCAATGCCATGGGTGGCGGCGGCGGACGCATCGTCGCCCCGCGGATTCCTCCGTTCAAGCTCGCGCTCGACGCGGCGGGGGCTTCATGACCGACGGCCTCCCGAAGGTCTTCGACTCCGTCGTCGGCATCGGATCCCAGCTTTCGTTCGGGTCGGGCTGGGTCGCCCACGCCAATGGGCTGATCGTGACCAACCACCACGTGGTCCGCTATCTGTCCCAGGTGAAGATCCGGACCCGCAGCGGGGAGGAGGTTCAGGGCCGAGTTGTCTACGTCGACGCGAGGCTCGATATCGCGTTCGTCCTGCCGCTCGTGCCGCTCGCTCTCCCGCCGCTGGCGCGCGGCGACAGCCGCAAGGTCAGCCCCGGCGAGCCCGTGTCGGCGATCGGCCACCCCTACGGCCTGGACTACAGCCTGACGCGCGGCGTCATCTCCGCGACCAAGCGCGAGGACCGTGGCCGCGAGTTCCTGCAGACCGACGCCCTGCTCAATCCAGGCAACAGCGGCGGGCCTCTGCTCGACGCCCAGTACCGCGTCCTCGCCGTGAACACGCGGTCGGCGACCCTGTCGTCGATCGGCCTCGACCTCGCGATCCCGGTCCATTGCTTCGAGGAGGCGCTCAACTCCATGGCGGGGCCCGCGGAAGAGGTACTGAAGCGGGAGCCCCGCTACGGCTGCGGCGAATGCGGTGCCGCGATCCGGCCGGAGGAGACCCGCTGCAAGGTCTGCGGAGCGCAGATACCCTATCTTGACGAACCCCTGTATCCGCCGCCGACCTGGATCCAGGCGCAGAATAAGGCGCACCGGCTGCTCCTCAGCCTCGGGCTGCAGCCCAATACGATCAGCGTCGGCCACGGCATCTGGTTGCTGGAGTCGAAGACCGGCGAGTTCCTCTTCTCGATCGTGGGCGACGGCGATGCGATCGAGACGAAGACGCAGATCGCGATGCTGCCGGCGCGAAACCAGGAGGAATTCCAGCGCTTCGCACTGGCGGCGAACGACGTGGCCACCGGTGACGCGAAGCTCTCCCTTCGGGGCGAAACGCTGGAACTGTCCCGCCAAGAAAGCGTGCGTCACCTGGAGCCCGAAGCGGCGACGCGCGCTCTGAAGGAGTTCGGCGCCACCGCTGCGAAGCTCAAGGCGATCCTGCGCCAATCCTTCCAGGCCCGGGAGCCGCTGCCCTTCGGGCTGGATCGGGTCAAGTAACCCGCGGCGTCCAGGCGTTCCCCAACCGGTTCCATGGCCATTTCGGCGCGGCCCGCGCGGCGAAGCAGGTCGGCAAGGCGGACGTGGCGCGGCGGCATTACAAACATCTGCTGGAAATGTCGGCCGGCGGAGACGGCTGGCGCCAGGAGCGGGCCGTGGCTCAAGAATTCCTCTCGCGCAGCCCCTGAAATCGCGGACCCCTCAGGGCCGGGAGGGCCTTGTCCTCCGTAGCCGATCAGCTCCCTCTCCCAGCCGCACCCCCATTGCTGGCTTTGACGGCTTTTCTACAGCTCTGGGTACATGTCACCGCTTACCCAAAGCGCTTGCCCGTTCGCTGCTGCTTTTTCACAAATGGCGAGGAAGTCGGAAACCTCCTTCCTTCCGAGGATCGTGGCTCCGCTCAGCTTCTGGAGGTCCGTGACCAGTTGCCCCAGGCGGTCCCCGCCGATGGTCAACGTCGGACTCTTGTACTTCAACAGGGCCACGTCGCGAAGGACTGAATAGCCAGAACCTTCCTGACGCGCCTTCCGATGAATCAATCGATAAAAACTCTGCGAAAGGTAGATCGCTCTCTCAAGCTCGTTTCGTTCGTATCGAACGAGGATGGCCATGGATACGGACTCCGATACTCCCTGATCAACCATCAAGAAATGCGGGCAGCGCTTTGCAGCCAGCGTTCAGGTTTTAACCATTCCGAATGTTCCCCACGTTAAGAACTTGAAGAGATTCTGCGAATGTTGTGGCCTCTTTCCTTCACGAAGACTAATAATCTCTGAAATCGTCGGTGTCGCGTACCCGAGGATGGATATTGGAGGGGTCGACATGAAGAACAAGATCAGGCTCACGATCGCGTCCATTGCGGTTCTCGCCGTGCTGAGCAGCGTGCCCATTACCGCGCAAGACAAGGCCGCACCGGACAAGGGCGCACAAGACAAGTACACCGTGAGCGTTCCGGGCGGGCTCGCATTTTCCGAGTTCAGGGGATACGAAGGATGGCAGGCCATTTCCCTCAGCCGTAACGAAAAGGTGGTGGCGATGATCCTCGGCAATCCCGCGATGATGGACGCCTACGCCGCCGGCATTCCCGGCAACGGTAAACCCGTCCCGGACGGGGCGAAGATGGCCAAGATCCACTGGATTCCGAAACAGAACCCGTTCTTCCCGGAGGCGACGGTGCCGGGCGCCATGCTGAATGTGGACTTCATGGTGAAAGACGGCAAGCGGTTCGCAGACAGCGGCGGGTGGGGATATGCCGTGTTCGATTACGACTCCGCGACCGACACGTTCAAGCCCGGCACGATGGAGGGCACGCCGCCGCAGGGGAACGACGCAAGGTGCGGGTTCAAATGTCACACCAAAGCGAAGTCGAGAGACTACGTTTTCACGGACTACGGGAAGCGGTGAACCCAGGGACGCGCCGTGCGCCGACCTTCATCGTTCAACAGCGAGGAATCCCCATAGGACAGCGGGGCTGTCCGTGGTCGGCTGGCTCGTCGTCTTCGTCGCGGCCACCCGGAAGAACTTCGGGTCGAGCTCCACCGCGTTCCTGATCGGGCTGCTGCTGTTCGCGGGCAGCCTGCTGACGAAGTACAAGTACCGGTCGACGCGGTCGCCGGTGGTGAATCCGGACCTGGAGCAGCACATCCAGGAGTTCGGCTTTTCGGCCGCTCTGGTGCGCCAGTACTACGTCTGGGGCCTGCTCCCGCCCTTCGTGCACGCCGCTTTCCGGCTGTTTGCCTAGGGGGCGCGCATCCGGCGGAGTCGATCCCCGGCGACGCCGGGAAGGTCGCGGAGCGGATGGGCGTCCCTCCACTCTCGCGGTAGACTGTTGGGGGAGGACCGATGTTGATCCTTGCGGCGCTCGCGTCCCTGGCTCTCGCTCCACAGACCCCCTCCGATGCCGCCCGGCAGGCGCGCGAGCTCATCGAGAAACTCGGGTCGGAGAAGATCGAGGAACGGGATCAGGCGACCTTGAAGCTCAAGGAGCTGGGAGTAGCCGCCCGGGCCGAGCTTGAGGCGGCGTCGCGTCACAAGGATCCGGAAGTGGTCGACCGGTCCAAGCGCCTCCTTCGGATCCTCGACATCCGGAAAATCGTTTCCCCCGGCGTGCGGAAGGCCATGCCCGGAGTGGAGGAGCGGCTGGCGGCCCAGGGCGGCCACGCGTGGACGGAGATCTTCCTGGAGCTTTGCGACCCGGCCAAGCATCCGGGCTTGGAGAAGGCCGACCTGGAACCGTTCGCGACGCCGGCGCTTAGGGGAGCCGGCAATCCGGAAGAGAAGTTCATGATGTGCAGCCTGATCGCTCAACAGGGCTTTCGATCGGCGATCCCGGAGCTGATCAAGTGCCTGACCGACAGCGAGGACGATGTGCGGAGGAGCGCCATCTCGGCGCTGGGGGCTCTGGACGCGAGAGAGTCGGTTCCGGAAATCGTGAAGATACTCGCGGTCAGCGAGGATTCCGGATTCCGTCAGTACGCCACGAAGGTGCTGAAAAGCAAGGCCCCGAAGGAGACGGTGTCCGAATTCCGGAAACTGCTCACCGAAAGCAACCCCGGGGTGCGTCAGAACGCCCTGTGGTCCCTCGGAGACCTGGGCGCCCGCGACGCGATCCCGGAGATCGCCGGGATGGTGACGGACGTCGATCCCGGGGTCCGGATGCTCGCCGGCCTGACGCTGAAATCCCTCGGGGCGAAGGAGGCGACGCCGGAGATCGTCAAGCTCCTCCGGGACCCGAAGGCCGACGTCCGCACGTACGCCATCGAGGCGCTCGCGTTGCTGGAGGCCAAGGAAACGGCTCCCGAGATCGCGGAGTACTTGAAGGACGGCGATGCCAAGGTTCGCTTCTATGCCGCCCGGGTGCTGGGTCAGATGGGCGCGACGGCGTCGGTGCCCGACATCGCCAAACTCCTGAGCGACGACAACTATACGGTCCGGGAGAGCGCCGCTCTGGCGCTCGGGGCCCTGGGAGCGAACGATCGGGCTCGGGAAGTCGCGAAGCTATTGAGCGACCGGAGCGCCCCGGTCCGGGAGAACGCCGCCGTGGTGCTGGGCGGCATGGGCTCCCGGGCGGCCGCGCCGGACCTGACGAGGCTTCTGAAGGACGGCAGCCCCCGCGTCCGCCGGGAATCCGCCCAGGCGCTGGGCCGGCTTGGGGTGACGGACGCGGCGCCGGAGATCGCAAAGCTGCTGAAGGACGACGATGCCTATGTCCGCCAGTATGCCGCCCGGGCCCTCGGAAGGCTGGACGCTCAGGACGCCGCCCCGGCGCTGATCGAGATGCTCCAGGATTCCCTGAAGTGGGGCCGGATCGCCGCCGCGGCCTCCCTCTGCCGGATGGGACGGCGGGAAGGCGTCGCCGTCCTTCTCAACGAGGAGGGCGCCGAGCGCACGGCCCTGAACGGCGTCCGGAGCCCGGAGGCGTGGAAGCACCTCGGGGAGAAGCTCATGAGGACGGACCTGCGGGCCGGCGGCAAGGAGATCCTGGCAGGGCTCGCCCAGGAAGCGGGGACGAAGGTTCGGATGGACGGCATGGAGAACTTCCTGGCCTCTCCTCGACAGGTGTTCGCCGCGCAGAGTTTGCGGGAGGTGCTGGACGTCGTCCTGGAGCACGGCGGCTGCGAAGCGATCCTGGAGCCGGAGGGGATCCGCATCGTGAGGAGCGATGAGGCGCAGAGGTTCTGGAAGGCCTGGTGGCAGGCCGAGACGGAGAAGAAGAAATAAGGCGAAGATCGGCATCCCGACAATCTGACGATGAAGCCGCAGACCGGTCTGCATCCGACAGCCAAGGTCCTGGTGAAGCTGGAGCCCTCTCCGAACCGGGGTGGCCGCTACGCCTCCGACACCGGCCCGAGCGTCGACTCGAACTGGGCAAACGCAATGCCGAAGCTGATCCCGGCCTGCCAGAAGTGGATGCGCGAGCAGTTGCCGAAGTGACCGCAGAAGCGAAGGAAGCTATGTTGTGCGCTGCCTTCTCACTTCAGAGAGGAGCACCGCGGCGCTGGCCGCCACGTTCAGGCAGTCCCACTCCGCGGCCATCGGGATGTAAATCACTCCCTTGCAGGCTTTGATGACGGGGTCGCTCACTCCCAGGGGCTCGCTGCCGAGCACGAGACACACCGGTTTCGTGCAATCAACCGACCGATAATCTTGCTTCTCGCCGTGGATGTGGGCGGCGTAGGCGTTCATGGGCGACAGCGTCGCAGCCAGGTCGAGCGATGTGTGCACCGGAACCACGAACGGCGCCGCCAGGGAGACCCGGACCGCGCGCCTCAGCCAGGGCGACGCCGTGCCCGGTCCGACGATGACCCCGTCCACCCCGAACGCTGCGCAAGTACGCAGGATCGCACCCACGTTCTCCGCGTTCGCCAGCCCGTCCAGCGCGACGTGAAACGTCCCCGACAGGGGCTTCTCGGGCGGAATATACCCCAGCGCCATCAGCCCCTGGTGCAGGCGGAAGCCGACGAGCGCAAACAGGTCCGCCTTCGACGCGATCCGCACATCGATCCCCGGCGGGATCGGCAGGCGCTCGACCCAGTCGGCCGTGCAGAGGATGCGCTCGACCTTCGTCGTCCGCAGCATGCGCCGCACGACCTTGTCGCCGTCGCCGATGAACATCCCCTCGGGATGCCGGCGCCCGCGCAACGAGCTGAACGTCTCCAGATCCTCGGCGGTGGCGGGCAGTACCCACGCGCGTTCTTCCATCGCGTACAATCATAGCCAGCACCGCTGTCTCGACCATGAGGATTTCCGCATGAACCTGGAAGCCCTCAGCTCCTGTTGCTCCTAGTCCCGCAAAACGACTCCGTCATAAACGCCATCGTCAAAGACGAGCGGGCCAATAGTCAGGGGATGGCGTACCTCGATCATGTGACGAATAAGGTCGCCCCCAGTGAAGAGGGCTCATTCTACTATTTCGCGGCCTGCGGGCCGCGGGTTTGCCCGTTCTCCAGCGCATCCCGTAGTCGGGCCACGTTGCATCCGCCGGGACGAGCGGACCGTGGTCGTCGAGCGCCGACGGGACCCCCAGCATGCTCCTCGCGGAGCGTTTCGGCTGCTCGCTGATGAACTCTTCACAATAGCGCCGCTCGGACAATTGAAATAAAAACCGGCCGGATCTTTCGTTAGAATCCCGACATGGACCAGCCGGCCGCGTCCCAGGCGCCCGTCTCCGTCGGAGTCGCCCTCTTGTGGATGACCCTCTACCTGGCGCTGACGACCGCGGGGCTGATCGCCCTCACCCATCTGGTCGGAGCGCAGAAGAACGGTCTGGCGATGTTCGGCATCTGGCTGCTGCAGTTGATCCTCATCATGGGCCTCGCGGGCTGGGTCAACGGAAAGATGGGGGACCGGGGCGGCGCACTCTTCATCGTCATCATCCTGTTCGCGATCTACAGCCTGGTCTACGGCCTCCTGTTAGGCCATATCCCGCAGCTCTTCCGTCTCCGCGAGACGCCCGTGATTCCCCTGAGCGACGCCGCCAAGCCCGAGTATGCCGGGTTTGATGTCTTCCGGTTCTCGGACGGGAAGGTAGATATCCGGCACATCCAGCGGAGGACGACCGTCGCCCGGAACGGCCGCGTAAACTATTTCATGGCCCCCGTGCTGCCGCCGGACTGGAAGTCCGGCGATCCGGTGCCCGCGTGGGTGGCGGGAGAGGACATCAACGGCAACCGGCCGGGCTCGTGGGACGAGGACTGGCGCGGGGGATACCGGATCGGATTGGAAACCCACTACCAGGAGATGGTGGAGTCCTCGGGGCCGTCGCACAAGACCGCACCGAATGCCCCGATCCTGACCTGGTCCAAGGAGCCGAAGGCGGAATTGCTCCGGGTGGCGTGGCTGGAGTTCGGCGGATTCCTGCTGATCGACGCCATCGGCCTGATCGCCGTACTGGCGACGGTGTTCATGAAGGTCTGACCTGGACCGGCATCATGGGAACTTCGCCGTCTGCAACCCGTAGAGGAACGCGAGGCCGCCGGCGACGACAACGCCTTCGGCGGCGACCGGGGACGATGGACGTGCTGGCCCTCGATGAGAAAGCGTCGCCCTGAGAAGAATCCTGCCGGAGCACCTGGGCCGGCATCCGGTGACGATGGCCGGGTCGAACCGGGCGGGGCGGTAGGACCGGATGGCGGACGGCGTGCAGCGCACGGCCGGGCCGACCGGCGCTGAGCGTCCGGGAAATTGTTCCGCTTCACGCGGAGAAGTTCGCCAGGATCTCTTATCCCTTCAGATCAGGTCGATCTCGAGCCCCAGCCCCTGCTGCCGCGCCTCGTCGAAGATCAGCCGCGCCAGCGCGAGATCCTGGATGGCCAGCCCCGTCGAATCGAAGATCGTGATCTCCGTCCCGACCCGCCCCGCCTTCTTCCCCGCCACGATCTCCCCCAGGGTCCCGTAGATCTGCTCGCGCCGGTACGCGCCCGAATGAAGGGGCACGTTCACCTCGCCGCTCTCCGTCGCCTGGGCCAGGTCGTCGAGCACCACCGTCGCTTCGGACAGCAGGCGCGGGTCGAGTTCCTGCTTCCCCGGCGCGTCCGCCCCCATCGCGTTGATATGCGTGGAGATCCCGACATAAGAGCGGAAGAGCAGCGGCGCGCGGGCCGGCGTGGACGTGCAGATGATGTCGCAGCTCCCCGCCTGGTCCATCGTCGCGACGAAGCCGCCCGCCTCCTTCGCGAACTTCGCGGCCGCGTCGGCGTCGATGTCCGCCACCACCGCGCGGAACCCGGGGAAGAGCGCCCGGTGGGCCGACAGCAGCGTGCGCGCCTGCGTCCCGCAGCCGATGAAGCCGACCGTCGACGGCTCCTTCACCGCGAGGAATTTCGACGCCACCGCCGCGGCGGCCCCGGTGCGGAAGGCGGTGAGCCGCGTGGCGTCCATGACCGCGAGCGGAAAGGCGGTCTCGGGATCGCTCAGGATATAGACCCCCATCACCGACGGCAGCTTGAAGCGCTTCGGGTTCTCGGGGTGCATGTTGACCCACTTCACGCCGGCCGCGTCGTCCATCGCCGACGGCATGGCGCGGAAGTCGCCGCGGTGCTTCTCCAGCGGGAGGTACAGCTTCGGCGGCATCACCACCTCGCCGCGTCCGTGCGCCGCGAACGCCTGCTCGACCGCCGGGATCGCCCGCTCCATCGTGAGGATCTTTTCGATCTCTTGACCGGACAGCACGAGCGTTTTCACCGGGGCCGATGTACCATGGGCCCGAACTCAAGGTCAACCTATAGGAGGCCGGGGCCGGGAATGACCGACGCGCGCAAGTTCCTCTTCGTGTCCCACACGGGTCTCATCCACGACCTGGCCTGGGAAGTCAAGAAGGAGGGGCACGCCGTCCGCTACCACATCCATTCGAAGCCCGACAAGGACGTCGCCGACGGTCTCGTCGACAAGGTCGACAACTGGGAGGACCATAAGGGCTGGGCCGACGTCATCGTCTTCGACGACACCGGCTTCGGCGACGCCGCCGAAAGGCTACGCCGGGACGGCAAGGCGGTGATCGGCGGGACGCGCGCCAGCGACCGCCTCGAGGAAGACCGCGACTTCGGCCAGGAGGAGATGAAGGCCGCCGGCCTCACCATCCTCCCCAACTGGGATTTCAATTCGTTCGACGACGCGATCGACTTCATCCGGAAGAATCCCGACCGATACGTCGTCAAGCCGAACGGCCAGGCCCAGAACGACAAGGTGCTCTCGTTCGTGGGGCAGGAGGACGACGGGCGCGACCTCGCCTCGATGCTGGAGCACTACAAGAAGGGCTGGGGCTCGAAGATCCGGAGCTTCCAGATCCAGAAGTACGTCGCGGGCGTCGAGGTCGCCGTCGGCGCCTTCTTCAACGGCAAGGACTTCATCCTCCCCGCCTTCGTGAACTTCGAGCACAAGCGGATGTTCAACGACGACATCGGCCCCTCGACCGGCGAGATGGGGACGACCAGCTTCTGGATGGCCGAGAGCGCCCTGTTCCGCAAGACCCTGGCCCGCATCAAGGACCGGATCCAGGGCTATGTCGGCTACATCGACATCAACTGCATCGCGAACTCGCACGGGATCTTCCCCCTCGAGTTCACCACGCGGTTCGGGTATCCGACGATCAACCTCCAGATCGAGGGCGTCCTGTCTCCGTGGGGGAGTTTCCTGGAGGCGATGGCGAAGGGGCAGGCCTTCGAGCTCCGGACGAAGCGCGGCTTCCAGGTCGCGGTCGTGATCGGCGTCCCGCCCTTCCCCTTCGTGGATCCGGATGCGTTCCGAAAGTATTCGGAGGAGGCGGTCGTCCTCTTCCGCAAGGAGATGAAGGAAGGGCTGCATCCCTGCGACCTGAAGATCGTGGACGGCGACTGGCGCCTGGCGGGCAACTCGGGCTACGCGGCGGTGGTCACCGGATCGGGGCCGACGATGCTGGACGCGCGCCGCGAGACGTACAACCGCGTGAAGAACATCATGATCCCGAACATGTTCTACCGGACGGACATCGGGGAGCGCTGGCACCGCGACGGCGACCTGCTGCAAACCTGGGGCTACCTGTCTTAGGAGCGCACGCCAAGACCCCAGGAACTCAAAGACACCGGAGACTCGGAGCCGATCCGTCTTGTGTCCTGGTGTGGTGTCTCAGGAGCCGGGTTTGAGGCGCACGACGAACTCCACGCGCCGGTTGAGCCGTCTCCCCGTTTCCTCGCCGGGGTCCGCCATCGGGTCGTGGGCGCCCCGCCCTGCCGCGATCAGCAGCTCCCCCGTCAGCCGGCGCGGCGCGTCCTCCCGGGTCAGGCGGCGGAGCATGGCGGCCGCACGGTTCAGCGACAGCTCCAGCGGACCCGGCTCGTCCGTGGACGCGTGACCCACGACCGCGACGGACTCCACGCGCTCCTGCAGCGGATGGAGGAGATCCTGCACCAGGTCGGCCGCCGCGATGCCCTGCGCGTCGAGGCGGTCGCCGCCGCGCTCGAACATGCCGTACGCCAGCTGCAGCTTGAAGCCGTCGGTCGAGCGGACGAGGCGCAGCGAGTCGCCGCCCGGATGACGGCCGGCCATGATCTGGACCTCGTGGATGATCGTGGTGAGCTCGGACGACGTCAGCGGGACGTTCGGGGTCCTGCCCGTGGACGGGAGCTTCACTTCGCCCAGGCCGGTCTCATCGCGCCATGCCTGGGCCAGCGGGACGGCCTTCGACGTGTCCACGGACGACACCGAGTAGAGCAGGATGAAGAGGCAGACCAGCTGCATCATGAAGTCGGAATAGGAGATGAGCCAGCGCACTTCGCTCTCGTCCTTCTCGGGGCGCGAGGCGCGGCCCGGGAGCAGAGGGTGACGCTTCCGGCGCCCGGGGGTCTCGGCGGTCCGCATCGAGGGCATCCTATTCCGTCCGAAGTTCGATGACGATGCCCCGCGGATCGGCCGCGAGCTTCCCCGCCGCGATCATCGATCGCGGATCCAGGCCGGCCTTCTCCAGCCGCGCCAGCACGGCCCGGGCGCGCGCGAGGGACAGCGTCAGCGCGTCGGCCGTCCCATCCGCGTCGCCGGATCCGGTCACCCGGACCTGGCCCGCGTAAGACTTGAGCACGGACGTGGCCCCGTCCACCGCGGCCGCCCCGGCGTCCGTCAGCTCCGCGGAGCCCGGCGCGAACAGCGGCGCCTGGAAGGTCAGCCGGAAGCCGGCCGGGACCGTCTCGATCTGATGCCGCAGCCCCGGCGGAAGATCGCCGCCGCCCAGGCTTCCGCCCAGCAGCGAGCGGTCGCCCACCGCGAGCTTGTCGCCGGAGGTCCGCGTCTCGTACGCCACCGCCTCGCCGATGCCGACCGACGCGCGGTACGCCGCCGCCACCCGGGCCATCCTCCCCTTGTCGAGCGAGGAGACCGAGTACAGCAGGATGAAGAGGCAGACCAGCTGCATCATGAAGTCGGAATAGGAGATGAGCCAGCGCACCTCGCTCTCGTCCTTCTCGGCGGTGGCGGGCAGGCCGATGACGATCTTGAGCGGCCTCGCCATCAGGCCCGCTTCTCCCGGAGGAAGGAGCGCAGCTTGGCCTCGATCGAGCGGGGCGAGTCGCCGGTCTGGAGCCAGATGATCCCCTTCACGATCATCTGCCGGTACAGCACCTCGTGCCGGTGCTTCCGGTCGAGCTTCTTCGAGATCGGCGTGAACACCGCGTAGCACGCAAAGACGCCGTAGAACGTCGAGAGCAGCGCGACCCCCATCTTCGGCCCGATCTGGGTCGGGTCGTCCAGCGACTTGAGCACGAAGACCAGGCCCATGATGGTCCCGATCATGCCGAAGGCCGGCGAGTACGTCGCCATCGTGTCGTAGGTCGCCCGCGTCCGCGCGTGGCGCTCCTCCATGCTCGCCATCTCGACGGCCAGGCGCTCCTCGACGAGGTCGGGCTCGACGCCGTCGATCGCCATCTGCACGGCGCGGCTCAGGAAGTTGTCCGTGATCTGGTTGATGACTTTTTCCAGCCCGAGCAGGCCGTCCTTGCGGCTGATGCCGGCGTACGCGACGAAGTCCCCGATGAGCCGCTCGTAGTCGTAGGTCGCGACGGTGAAGGCGACCCGGAGCGCCTGGACCGACTCACGGAGCTCCTGGAGGGAAAGGCCCGCGATGGTCGCGACGACCGCGCCGCCGAAGGCGACGACCAGCGCTTCGGGGGACCAGATCTCCTGGGGGGACCCGTGGGCCACGCCGATGAACAGCACGGCGATGATCCCGAGGTAGCCCAGGACGAGCATCGTGTCGAGCTTCACGGACGGAGTTCCCCCCTATAGTGCGCCTTACCGTACATCGTCATTTCGGGCCCGTCAGCCCGCGTCCGCGTTCGGCGATCCGGGCCCCCGTCGCCGCGCTGAGGCGCTTCCGGGCGTCCACCCCCGGACCCTCCGAGAGCGGGTCCGCGAACAGGGTGTCGTCCGGCGACGGCCGGACGCCCGGCGGCAGCAGCAGTTCGCCCGCCACCCGGGCGAGTCCGAAGGGGTAGCGGCCCGTGCCGTCGACGACCGCCCAGGTCACGATCGCAGACGACGAGATCGCGGACGGAAAGCGGGCGGCGGGATAGACCTTGAACGCGGGCCGCTGCTGCAGCGAGCGCAGCTCCGTCACGATGAAGAGGTCGAATCCG
>DASQOM010000362.1:0-28251 GCA_035644495.1 Planctomycetota bacterium
GCCGATCTTCGTGTGCTTGCCCTCGTAGTCGGCCGCGAGCTGCCGGCGGATGGCCTCGGCGAGCTGGCGTTCGGTGATGAGGCCGACCTCGATCGCGATGCGGCCGAAGAGGCCGCTGACCGAGAGGGCCTTCTCATATTCCACCAGAGCGTCCTTCTGGCGCTTGAGGAGGTTCTCGAGTTGCGACCTCGTGAGGAGCTTGCGCTCCAGCATCAGGGAGCCGAGCGGCTGGTTGAATCCGGATTTGGCCTGTTCGGCGACCACATCTTCGAGCTGCTCGCGGGAAATGAGTTGATCCCTGACCGCGAGCTCCCCGATCACGAGTCCTCTCGTGTCCAGCATCGACGCATTATAGCGGAGCGGCCGGGCCGGTATGACAGAAAATTAGAATGATGCGCTCAGGAGCCCTTGTGAAGGGCGACCTGGGCCTCCTTGACCGCGCCCTGGACGGTCTCCAGAAGGGAGTGCCGCTTGACCGTGGCCAGGTCCGCCTCGGCGCTCTCGAGGGCCCGCTGAGCCTGGATCCGCGCCTCGGGGGCCGAAGAGTCGGCCAGCTTTCGGGCCAGCCGGGCGTTGGCCCAGGAGCGGTGGATCCGCAGGTCCGCGGAGAAGGGGGTGAGCTCCAGGGCGGCGCTCAGGTTCGCGATCTCGTCCTCGATCAGGCCCAGGCGCCGGGCGATGTCCGCCCGGCCGAGGTAGTGAGGGAGCGGGCTCTTCGAGACCTTCAGCGCCAGGCCCAGGTCGGAATAGGCGGAGGCGTCGTCGCCGAGGTCCTGCCGGGCGAGCGCGCGGATGACGTAGGCCTGCTCGAGGCCGGGGTAGATCTCGAGGGCGCGCGTCGCGATGGTGACGCGGTCGGCGGCGCCCGGGTCGCCTCCGATTTCCGAGAGGACTCCCGCGGCCCGTTCGCGATCCTGCGCGTCCTTCGCCTCCTCCTCCCGAATCCGGAGGATGCCGCGCACGCGCTCCACCTCGGCGTGCATCGGAATCTGCTCGTAGATCCGGAGCGCCTCCGGGAGCCTCCCCGAGTTTTCCAACGTCCGCGCCTCGAGGAGATCGGTCGTCCGACGCGAGTCGCGCCGCATGGAGAAGACCACGACGCCGGCAACGGCGATGACCGCGATCGCGGCGGCCGCCATCAGCGTGGTCGACTTGTTCCTGGCGAGGCGCCGCACGGTGCGGGAGAGTTTCCCCTGGGGACGGGCCTCGACGGCTTCGCCCTCGAGGAAGCGCTGGAGATCTTCCGCCAGCGCGCGGGCGGTCGGATAGCGCTCCTCCCGCCGTTTGGCCATCGCCTTCAGGCAGATCGCCTCGAGCGCCGGGGACAGGTCGGGGATCAGGGCACGGGGCTTGATCGGCGTCTGGTTGATCACCGCCAGGGCGATATCGACCGGCGTCTTTCCCGTATAGGGGGTCCGCCCGGTGAGGAGCTCGTAAAAGACGGCGCCGAGGCTGGCGACGTCGCTGCGTCCGTCGAGCGCCCGTTCGCCGGTCGCCTGCTCGACGCTCATATAGGCGGGGGTGCCCACCACGATGCCGTGCTCGGTGAGCTCGCGCGCGGCGGACACCTCGCGGGCGAGCCCGAAGTCGGTGACGACCGGGCGGTCCTTGCGGTCCAGGAGGATGTTCTGCGGCTTCAGGTCGCGGTGGATGACGCCCCATTCGTGGGCGGCGTGAACGGCTCCGGCCACGTCGCGCATGAGCTGGCAGGCCTTGCGGATCGGCAGGCGGCCGCGCTGGTCGAGCGCGACGCCGTCGACGTACTCCAGGGCGATATAGGGCACGTTGAGGTGCTTGCCGATCTCGTAGACGGAGACGATGTTGGGGTGGCGGAGGCGGGCGGCGAGCTGGGCTTCGGCGGTGAAGCGCTGAAGGGTCTCGGGGTCCTCGTTGCCGCGGAGGAGCTTGAGGGCGATGAACCGCTTGAGCTCCTTCTGGTAGGCGAGGTGGACGACGCCGGAGCCGCCGCGGCCGAGCGGGCGCACGAGGATGTACTTGCCGAACTGGTTGGAGGGGTCGAGCTCCGCCTGGGCCACCTCGGCCGGAAGGTCGGAGGCCACCTCGAGGGCCATGCCGTACGCACTCTCGTCGGCCTTGAGCCCGGTGCCGGGGGGCTTGGGGAGGAGGATCGCGTCGCACTTCTTGCAGCGGTACTGCTTCTCGCCGCTGGCCTCGACGAGGTTGTACTTGAGCAGGCAGCCCGGGCACTCGTAGAGGGTCTTGTACTGCAGCTTGAGGGTGCGCTGGATGTCCTTCTCCTCGGTGACGCCCATCTCGATGAGAATCTGGCCCAGGCGCGGAACGGCCATCTCGCCGCGCTCGGCGGCCTCGGCCTGGATGCGCAGCGCCTCGTTGATCTCGGACGACGTCGCCACACCCTGTTTGAGGAGGATCTGGCCGAAGAGGAAGTCGTCGCGGCGGACCTGGGTGAAGTTGGAGCGTTCGGCGAGGACGCGCTTCTGCTCCTCGAGGAGGTCGAGGAGGGCCTCGTCGTTCATCAGGCCCTTGCCGACCATGATGACTCCGAGGGGGCGCTTCTGTCCGGCCTTCTGGAGGGCGGCCTGCTCGGCGAGGCAGTCCTTGAGCTGGCTCGCGGTGATCATCCCCTTCTGGAGAGCGAGCTTGCCGACCAGGCCGTCGGTGGCGTAAGGCATCCCCTTGACTTCTCCCTGACTGCCCCCGGGTTGCACTATGACTATAGCGTCAACCCATCACCCATCGCCCATGGGGTCCCGAAAAATCTCTCCTTGACATGGCTTATAACTATATCTATATTTGGAGATATGAAAGAGGCGACCGCCTTCTTCCGGCTGCTGGGCGACGAGGCCCGGCTGCGGATCCTCCGCCTCCTCGAGCGGGAGCGCCTCAATGTCAGCGAGCTGACCTCCATCCTCGGCATCGCCCAGCCCGGCGTGTCCCGCCACCTGCGCCTCCTCAAGGAAGGCGGTCTCGTCCAGGAGGAGCGCGACCGCGGCTGGACCTACTACGGCCTGGCCCCCGCGCCGCCCACCCCGGGCCGCGCCTGGGACCTCCTCCGCCGCGAAATCAAGTCCCTCGACGCCAAGGGCGACGACGCCCGCCTCCAGGAGATCCTCCGCCACCGCAAGGAGGACTTCACCCACGAGCGCGGCCTCGTCCCCGGCAAAAGCTGGGCCGCTTGGGCCCGCGCCCTCGGCCACCTGCTCCCCGCCCTCCGCGTCGCCGACCTCGGCTGCGGCGAGGGCTACCTCGCCCTCGAGGCCACCCGCTGGGCGAAGCACGTGACCGCCATCGACGTCTCCGAACGCGTCCTCGAAACCGCCCGCGGGCTCGCGAAGACGCGCGACATCCGCAACATCACCTTCAAACAGGGCGAGATCGAGGATCTGCCGATCGAGAACGGAATGGTCGACGTCGCCCTCCTTTCCCAGGCCCTGCACCACGCGAAGGACCCCGCCCGCGCGATCGCGGAGGCCGCCCGCATCCTCGCCCCGGGCGGGACTCTGCTGCTCCTCGACCTCAAGTCCCATAAGGAAGAGTGGGTGCGCAAGCTGGGGGACCGATGGATGGGATTCGATGAAGAGTCGCTGCGGAAAATGATGAAGGACGCCGGCCTCAAGGACCTGCAGTTCGAGATCGGCGCCAGCAAGCGCGGCGATCCGTTCCAGGTCATTGTCGCCAGCGGCAAGAGACCCGCGTGAACAACCCCGCCGACGTCCCCCTGAAGGACTCCTCCCGGGCGCTGCTCGACCTCTTCGCGCAGCGGATCCTGGTCCTCGACGGCGCCATGGGCACGATGATCCAGCAGCGACACCTGGTCGCCGCGGACTTCGGCGGTCCGGACCTCGAAGGCTGCAACGAGAACCTCGTCGTCACCCGGCCCGACGTGATCCGCGACATCCACGCGGAGTACTACGCCGCGGGCTCGGACATGGTCGAGACCAACTCCTTCGGCGGCACCCCGATCGTGCTCAACGAGTACGGGCTCGGCGACCGCGCGCTGGAGCTCAATGAGGCCTCGGCCCGCGTCGCCCGCGAGGCCGCCGCGAAATTCCCCGGCCCGCGCTTCGTCGCCGGGTCGATGGGGCCGACGACGAAGACCATCACCGTGACGGGCGGGATCACGTTCGCCGAACTCGTCGAGAACTTCCGCGTCCAGGCCCTCGGACTCCTTCGCGGCGGCGTCGACACCCTCCTGCTGGAAACCTCGCAGGACACCCGGAACGTGAAGGCCGCCATTCTCGGCATCGACGCGGCCTCCCGCGAGATCGGCTTCCGCGTCCCCCTGATGCTGTCGGCGACGATCGAGCCCATGGGCACGATGCTGGCGGGGCAGGGCGTCGACGCGTTCTACGCCTCGATCGAGCACGCGAAGCCGCTCTCGGTCGGCCTCAACTGCGGCACCGGGCCGGAGTTCATGACGGACCACGTCCGCACCCTCGCGGGAATGGCCAACTGCTACGTCACGTGCTACCCGAACGCCGGCCTGCCTGACGGGGACGGGAAGTACAACGAGACGCCCGGCATGGTGGCCGCGGCGATCGGCCGCTTCATCGAGCAGGGCTGGGTCAACCTGGTCGGCGGCTGCTGCGGCACGACGCCGGAGTATATCCGCGAGATCGCGAAGGTCGCGAAGGCCGGGAAACCGCGCGTGCCCCCGAAGCTCAAGGTCACCCACGTCAGCGGGATCGACTACGTCCCCTGCGAGGAATCGAGCCGGCCGCTCATCGTCGGCGAGCGCACGAACGTGACGGGCTCGAAGAAGTTCCGCGAGCTGATCATGGGCGGAAAGTTCGAGGAAGCGGCGGAGATCGGCCGCAAGCAGATGAAGGCCGGCGCCCATATCCTCGACGTCAACATCCAGCACACGGAGATCGACGAGCTGCCGGCGACGGGCGCCTTCCTTGAGAAGCTGATCCGCATGGTCAAGGCGCCGCTCGTCATCGACACGACGAACCCGAAGGCGATCGAATACGCGCTGACCTACAGCCAGGGCAAGGCGATCATCAACTCGATCAATCTCGAGGACGGCGAGGAGAAGTTCGAGACGGTCTGCCCCATCGCGCGCCGATACGGCGCGGCCCTCATCGTCGGCACCATCGACGAGCAGGGCCAGGCGATCTCGACCGAGGCCAAGCTCAAGGTCGCGGACCGCAGCTACAAGCTCCTGACGGAGAAGTACGGCGTGCCGCCCGAGGACATCCTCTGGGACCCGCTCGTCTTCCCCTGCGCCTCGGGCGACGTGAACTACCTCGGCTCCGCGAAGCAGACGATCGACGCGGTCAAGGCGCTGAAGGAGCGGTATCCGCTGACGAAGACCATCCTCGGGGTCTCGAACGTCTCCTTCGGCGTGCCTCCCGCGGGGCGCGAGGCGCTGAATGCGGTCTACCTGTATCACAACACGAAGGCCGGCCTCGACTTCGCGATCGTCTCCTCCGAGAAGCTCATGCGCTACGCGTCGATCCCTGAGGCGGAGAAGAAGCTCTGCGACGATCTCCTCTTCAACCGTGGGGAAGCGCCGATCGCGCGCTTCACCGACCACTTCCGCGGGAAGAAGACGGTCGCCGCGGACCAGAAGAAGCTGTCGCTCGACGAGCGTCTGGCCCACTACATCATCGAGGGCACCAAGGAAGGGCTGGTCGCCGATCTCGAGGAGAAGCGGAAGACGACGCGGCCTCTCGACATCATCAACGGACCTCTCATGAAAGGCATGGACGAGGTCGGCCGTCTCTTCAACAACAACGAATTGATCGTCGCCGAGGTGCTGCAGTCGGCCGAGGCGATGAAGGCGGCGGTCTCGCATCTCGAGCAGTTCATGGAGAAGGCGGACGCGCAGAACAAGGGCAAGATGATCCTCGCCACGGTGAAGGGCGACGTCCACGACATCGGCAAGAACCTGGTCGAGATCATCCTCGGGAACAACGGCTACACGATCGTGAATCTCGGCATCAAGTGCCCGCCGGAGACGCTGATCAAGGCGGCCCTGGAACACAAGCCCGACCTGATCGGCCTGTCGGGGTTGCTGGTGAAGTCGGCGCAGCAGATGGTGACGACGGCGCAGGACCTGCGGACGGCGGGGATCAACCTGCCGATCCTGGTGGGCGGCGCGGCGCTGACCAAGAAGTTCACCTATACCCGCATCCGCAGCGCCTACGACAGCTTCGTCGGCTATGCCCGCGACGCGATGCAGGGCCTCGATCTCGCGAACCAGGTGATGAATCCGGCGCTGAGGAAAGTTCTCAACGAGAAGATCTCGGCCGAGGCGATCCAGCTGGCACAGCCGGAGGCGGCGAAGCCCGACGACGCTCCGGTGGCGTCGACGGTGCGTTCGTCGCAAGTGAAGGCCGACGAGCCGATCCGCGTCCCGCCGGACCTCGAGCGCCACAAGGTGGAGGTGCCGGACCTGCGGGGGCTCTGGCCCTACGTCAGCCCCTTCATGCTCTACGGGAAGCATCTCGGCGTGAAGGGGAACCTGGAGAAGCTGGCGGAGGCGCGGGACCCGAAGTTCCTCGAGATCCAGGAGATCGTCCAGCGGGTCCAGAAGGACTTCGAAGCCGGCGGAATGAAGGCGCGGGGCGTGTACCAGTACTTCAAGGCGAACTCCGACGGAAACCTGCTGCGGATCTACGACCAGGCGGGGAAGGAGATCGAGCGCTTCGACTTCCCGCGCCAGGCGAAGGCGGACGGCCTCTGCCTGTCGGACTTCGTGCGTCCGGTGGGCGGCGAGCCCGACTATGTCTGCCTGTTCGTCACCACGACCGGCGAAGGCATCCGCCTGAAGTCGGAGGAGCTGAAGAAGAAGGGAGAGTACGTGCTGTCCCACACGGTCCAGGCGGTGGCGATCGAAGCGGCGGAAGGCCTGGCCGAGAAGCTGCACCGGGACATCCGGACCTGGTGGGGTTTCCCCGACGCGCCGGAGCTGACGATGAACGACCGCTTCAAGGCGCGGTATCAAGGCATCCGCGTGAGCTTCGGATATCCGGCGTGTCCGAACCTGGCGGACCAGCGCAAGCTGTTCGCCCTGCTGCGGCCGGAGGAGATCGGCGTGCAGCTGACCGAGGGGGACATGATGGATCCGGAGGCGTCGGTGAGCGCCCTCGTCCTGCACCACGCGCAGGCCGAGTATTTCAGCGTCGGGCCCGAGGCCTAGATCACCCGGAATTCCGTCAGACCGGGCGGCCACAGGATCGTGAAGTCTTCCCCGTCCCTGTCCCGATACGCCGCCCGGGCCAGGTCCCGAATCCGTTCATCGAGGCAGGGCAGCGCCTTCTGCAGCGCGAGCTCCGGCAGGTCGGTCCGGATGAACAGATTCCCTTCGCCCGAGCCGGCCTCGTGACCGGCGACCTGCCCGAGATCCTTCAGGAGCGCATCGATCCGCTCCGCCGCCTCGATCAGCCGGTCGAAATCGCCCATCGTCCCCAGGGGCACCTGGAGGACGAGCATATACTTCCGGTCCGGAGCCATCGGGGCATTCTAGTTCCCGCCGGCGGAAAAGTGTCCGCGATTCCTACACTCCCGCCGAGAAGATCGAGCCGGAGCCTTCGACGGCCGAGGTCGCGGCTTCGAGGCGCCTGCGGAACTTGAGGTGGCGCCGGCGGGACAGCTCGACCAGCGGCCTCCAGACCGCCGCCGTCAGCCGGTGCCGGATGAGGAAGTACCAGAACCGGTTGGATCGCTTATAGAGATACGACATCGCCAGGTACGAGAGGACCGCGCCGGAGTCCTCGGGCCGGCGCCGCCAGATCGACCGGTGCGAGAAGATCTCGCGGTAGCACCAGGCGTAGCCTTCCTCGAGCTCCCGCGGCGTCATGTGGCGAGGCTGGAACACCGCGTGCGCCGTATCGTAGAGCTCCCAGTTCCGGTGCAGCAGCCGGCCGTCCCGCTCCATCTCCCTGTAGAGCGGGGTCCCCGGATACGGCGTCATGATGTGGAAGGTCGCGCACTCGAGGCGGTTCTCGTTGATCCACTCCACGAGCCGGGGGAAGCAGTCCTTCCGGTCGTGGTCGAAGCCCAGGACGAAACTGCCGTTCACCTGGATCCCGTGGTCGTGGAAGATCCGGACGCGCGCGGCATAGACCGACGCCTGGGGCGTCCGCTTCCGCGCCTCCTGGAGATTGGCGTCGGTGAGCGATTCGAAGCCCACGAAGACGCCGGTGCATCCCGAGAGCGCCATCTCCCGGATCAGGGAGGGGTCGTCGGTCACGTCCAGCGTGACCGCCGCGCTCCAGATCTTTCCGAGAGGGCGGATCGCCTGGCAGAGCCGGCGCAGGTAGTCGCGCCGGGAGCCCAGGTTGTTGTCGATGAAAACGCCATAAGGCTGTCCGTCGGCCTCGAACTCCGCCACGATCTGCTCCACGTCGCGGACCAGGTAGGGCATCTGCAGCCCGTCCGTGGACAGGTAGCAGAAGCCGCAGCGGTTGTGGCAGCCGCGGGTCGCGATCAGACTGGTCGTCGTGAGATACGAGCCCCGGGGGAGGATGTCGCGGCGCGGGGCCGGATCCTCGCGATACGGCCGCAGGTAGCTGCCGCGGTACACGGGTTTCAGCACGCCTTTCTCGACGTCGGCCAGGATGACGGGCCAGAGCTGGACGCCGTCGCCGACGGCCAGCGCGTCCGCGTGGGGGACGGCCTCGTCGGGGCACGACAGGACGTGGAGACCGCCGAGGATGACCTTCGCTCCCCGGCGGCGGTACCACGCGGCGAGCTCGTAGGCGCGCCGGGCGAACGTCAGGTGGACCGTGATGCCGACGACCTGGGGGATGGGCGTCGAAGGGGGCGGCCCCTGGAGGAGATTCTCGTCCCAATAGCGGACCTCCCAATGGGGCGGGGTCGCCCCGGCGACGCTCGTGAGGGCCAGGCTGGGCGTGAGCACGTGCTTGCCGAAGCTGGCATGGGCGTCCTTGGGATAGAACGGATTGATCAGCAGCGCGCTGCGGGGGCGGACGAACGTCCGCGGCGCGTCGGGATCCAGGCGGGGCGCACGACGCATCGCGGGCGGGGACCAGAGCCGGTTCATCAGGGGTTCCGTTTCCTTCAATCGACGGAGCGGCGGGCCGCCGGCATGAACACGTCCAGGAACAGGCCGCGCTCGCCGGTCCAGAAGCGGTGGTCGGGCAGCGGCTCGAAGAAGGGGCGCAGATAGTAGCCCATCTGCAGCGCCACGAAGAGCACGATGACGAACCAGAGGAACAGGAAGCCGGCGTGGATGGGCGTCTGCGTCGCATCGAGATGGCCGAGATACTTCCGCGCCTGGTTGAGCGAGCGGATGCCGTAGCTGACCGCGATATAGAAGATGAAGAGATGCAGGCCGGTCAGGAAGCCGAGCCCGCCGGTGGAGACCGTGAAGAACCAGGCGATCGGCGCGAAGGCCATCAGGACGAGCGCGCTCAGGGAGGCCAGGAACAGGATCGCGGTCACCGTCTGGCGCAGGGTGAACTTGGACCCCAGGATCGCATTGAACACGTAGAACGTCGGCGTGCAGAGGAAGGCGGTCCCGAGCACGACGACGGGCAGCTTCGCCGCGGCATACAGCGTCTGCAGGCCGGGATGGACGAGGCCCAGAATGGCCCCGTAAGCCGCGCTGAAGAGGAACGTCGTCAGCGCCAGGCTGCCCGCGTAGTGCGCCAGGTTGCGGTCGCCCAGCAGATCGCGGATGAAGGCTCCCGGCGCCCGCAGGATCGCGCCGACGACCAGGAAGCGTCCCCCCAGCCCGCGGCTCAGGCCGTCGGAATCGAAGACGTCGCGTCCCAGCTTGTCGAAGAGTTTCGCGTCCGCGGTCATGGGCGTGGTCATTCCTTCCCCCTTACGAAAAAAAGCTCAGCACGGTCCGGATCACCGACTCGTAGAAGTTGCCTTTCAGGTTTTCCCTCAGCGGCAGGAAACGGTCGTCCGTCCCCGTGGAGCTGACCCAGGGCTTGAGCAGCCAGGCCATCTGCGCGCCGACGAACTGGTAGAGCAGCACCCAGATCAGGGTCAGCCGGACCGAGGGGAGGCGGCGGCGCAGCCGGACGACGCCCGTCATGCCCCCCGCCGCCACCGATCCGGTGAGGACAAGGATCAGGATCCGGTATCCGCGCTGGGAGGCGGGGTCCCGGAGCCCCGGAGAGACCGGAAGGGAGAGGCTCAGGAGCCAGACGATCGGAGCCAGGGCGCCGAGGACCACCGCGGTGAGGGCGACGGTCTCCATCGCGACCGCGAAGGTTTCCCGCGCCCGCAGTTCGCGCGCGGCGAAGAGGTGCATGGCGCCGAACGAAATCGCCAGCGTGCCGAGCATATAGATGGGCATCTTGACGGCGTCGGTGACGATCTGCCAGCGGCCCGCATAGCTGCCGACGGCGGCGCCGAAGCAGGCGCTGGAGATCGCCGCGGAGAGCACGAGCGCGGGCAGCGGCGTCTCGCGCCGCAGCAGAAGGGCGTGGACGCTCACGAGGCCCTCCGTTTCAGGAACAGCCCGAGGAGGATCTGCAGAAGCGCGATCAGCGGCCGGCGGCTCAACATCACTTCCTCTTCACGATCTCTTCCAGGACCTCGACGTAGTGCTCGAACGCCAGGCGGCCCTTCTTCGAGACCTTCACGGTGGTCTGGGGCTTGCGGCCGATGAATTTCTTCTCGATGGAGACGTAGCCCGCCTCCTCGAGGATGCGCAGGTGGACGGAGAGGTTTCCGTCGGTGAGGTCGAGCAGCGCCTTGAGCTCCGCGAACGTGAGGGCGCTGCGCGCGGCGAGCACCGACATGATCCCGAGGCGCGCGCGCTCGTGGATCACGGCGTTGAGTCGGCTTACGCCCGAGGCTTCCATAGCATCCAGGCTCCCAGAACGAGGTGCAGCCCGCCGAACGACCCGAGCATCGTGACGAGGCCGCGGTCCTTCCAGAGGAACAGCGACGCGGCGCCCAGCGCGAGGAAGGCGACGGCCGCCATCCGGATGCGCCAGCCGGCGAAAAGACCCAGTCCCATCAGCGACGACCCGTAGGCCAGCATCCAGCAGGGCGGCAGGAGGTCGAGCTGGCCCGTCTCGAGCGCGTACCCCGTGAGGGCGGCGCCGGTGAAGAGGGCGGGGAGCATCGCGACGACGACCTGCCGGGTCAGGGGCGACCACGCGGGTTCCGTCTTGCGGCGCGCGTTGGCGATCGAGAACCCGACGCCCTGGACCGCGGCCAGGGCAAAGACCGCGCCCCAGATCCGCGCGAGGGTCCGCACGTGGGCGGGGAGGTTGAAGTCGACGCCCGCCCCGGCGCACGCGGCGACGCCGGCGGCGGCGAGCAGGCCGGAGAGCAGGATCGAGACGCCCGAGAGATGCGAGTACTCCGTGGCCCGTTCCATCAGCGCGCGGATGCGGACCAGGTCCCGCGACGCGTCCCGCACCGCGGCCGGGTCGTCCTCATACTTTGTCATACAAAGTACTTTATGACGGAGGAGGCGCGGAGTCAAGGGGGGAGCTTATTTTTCCGCGCGGGGCGCGCGGACCCAGCGGTTGCGCAGCGTGTTGACGGCGCCCGCCATCGGGCCCGCGAAGCTGCCGGCGGTCGCGAGGTCCGCCACCGCCTCCTCGGTGAGGCGCAGCTCGTGGTTCACCTGGGCGCGCAGCACGTAGATGAACCACGTGAAGGGTCCGCGCGGGGCGATCTCGACGGACTTCTTCGCGTCGCTGAGCGCGTTGGTGAGGTCCTCGGTGTGGATGCGGACGACCGTGCGCAGGTAACGGGACTCCAGGGCGGTCGGCTCGAGTTCCAGCGCCGAGCCCAGGTCCTGCTGGGCCGCGCGCCAGTTCCCGAGGGCGGAGTGGATGCAGGCGTTGAGGAAGTGGAAGAAGTAGTTCGCCCGGCTCTCGCGCTGGATGTAGCCCAGGCTCTCCGCGGCGGCGGCGTAGCGGGCCTCGCGGAATTCGATGAGCGCCTTCCCCATCCAGTGCTCGAAGGCGCTCTGGGGCTTCGGCGTCTTCTCGATCTTCCGCGCCCAGGATTCCATCCGCACGAGCGCCGCGTCGCGGCCCTTGGCGTCGCGCAGCTCCGGGATCACGTGCTCGTGCAGGGTGAAGATCGCCAGCTGCGACATCGCCGCGGCCAGCGCCACCGGGATCGAGTCCGACGAATAGTCCCAGGCCTCCTTGAAGTCGTTCTCGGCGAAGTCGAATTCGCCCAGCCGGTGGCGGATCTGCCCGCGGAAGTACTGGGCCTCCGCGTAGGTCTTGTCGGTCTCGAGCGCGGACGTCAGCGCCTTCCGCGCCTCCCGGTACTTCTCCTGGACGTCCGCGATGGTGAACCCGGTGCCCGCCTCGTCCTGAAGGCGCATGCCCTTGGCCTCCTCGGCCAGCTCGCGCGCGCGGTGGTAGTCGGGGAACGCGTTGATGCGCATCAGGCGCTGGCGCCTCAGCTCCTTCTCCTTCTGCTGCTGCTCGGTGAGCTCGGTGTCCTTCCTCGCGATCAGCGCCTCGGTCTTCTGCTCCTCGTCCGCGAGCGCCGCCTCGCAGAACTTCTGCCGGCGCAGCGCCTCGCCGTCGTTCGGGTCGAAGGCAAGGATCTTCAGCGTGAGCCCGAGCGCGCGCTGGTACTTGCCCGCCTTGAGCAGGGCGTCCGCCTCCTGGTGGCTCGCCTTGATGAAGCGGCGCTGCAGGTCCTGCAGCTCCCGCAGCGTGCGCGCCGGGTTCTCCGCCAGCTCGTCGCAGTGCCGCCACTGCTCCAGTGCCACCGCGTCCTCCGGCGACAGCGTCAGGATCTTGTCCCACCAGGTCTTCGCCTGGTCGTACTTGCCCTGCGCCTCCGCGTCGTGCGCCTCCCGGGCGAACTCCTCGATCTTCGCCCGCGTCTGCAGGTACTGGATCGTGAAGATGATCGAGATCAGGACGATCGCCCCCGTCGACGCCAGGATCAGCGCCATCGGAAGCGGCCGCCGGCGCATCTCCTTCCAGGCCCGCTCGCGCGTGGACAGCGGCCGCGCCGTGATCGGCTCCCCGTCGAGGTGGCGGCTCAGGTCGTCCGCAAACGCCTTCGCCGTGTCGTAGCGCCGGCTCCGGTCCTTGTCGAGCGCCTTCAGGCAGATCGTCTCGACGTCCTCGTGGATGCGCGGGTTGAGCTTCCGCATCGGCGCCGGATCGTCCGCCAGCACCGACATCATGATCTCGCCGGGCGAGTGGCCGTCGAACGGCGGCCGGTTCGTCAGCACGTGGTAGAGCACCGCGCCGAGCGAGAACACGTCCGTCCGCCGGTCCACCGTGTCCCCGCGCGCCTGCTCGGGCGACATGTACTGCGGCGTCCCGACGATCGCGTCGGACAGCGTGATCGAGTCCTCCTTGCGGATGGGCTTCGCCAGGCCGAAGTCCATGACGAAGACGCGGCCGTCCGCCTTCTGCACCATGATGTTGTGCGGCTTCAGGTCGCGGTGGATGATCTTCTTCGTGTGCGCGTAGTCGACGGCAAGGGCCGCGTCGCGCAGGATCTCGATCCCGCGCCGGGTGGGGAGGACGCGGACCGCCCTCTGCGTGCCCTGCTTGTTCGAGGTCGGGGTCATGAGGCGCGCGACGGAGTCGCCTTCGACGAACTCCATCACCATGAAATGTTTGCCGTCGTGGACGCCCAGCTCGTAGATCGAGGCGATGTTGGGGTGGGAGAGGCTGGCGGCCAGCTGGGCCTCGCGGTAGAAGCGTTTCAGCTCGACGTCCGTCCACATCGTCCCGAGCAGGATCTTCACCGCGACGTAACGTCTGAGGTCGGTCTGCCAGGCCTTCCAGACGACGCCCATGCCGCCGTGGCCGACCTCCTGGACGAGCAGGTACTTGCCCCCGGCGAACTGCCGCGCGGGGTCCTTGGCGACCTTCGCGGCGTCCTCGGGGAAATCGACCTTCATGGTCTCCGTGGTTTCGCCCGGGCGGCCGGAGCGCTCGCGGCGCTCGAGGACCGCCCCGCACTGCTTGCAGGTGGGGAAGCGGCTCTCGTCCCCGCCCATGGAGGAAAACTGGGTGCCGCACTTGGGGCAGAGAAAGCGGTCCTTCCGCGACGTGGGGAGGACGCGGTCGACGGCGTCGGTCGTGAGGTAGCCCTTGCGCACGAGGAGTTCGCCGAGGCGGGGCGGCTTCTCGCCCTTCTCGCCGATTTCCGCGGAGGCGCGGAGGCATTCGTAGAGCTGGGCCTCCTTGACGAGGCCCTGCTTGATGAGCAGTCGGCCGAGGAGCGCGTCCTCGAGCTTCGGATCGGTGAGATCGAGGGCGCTGGCGAGGCGCTTCTTCTGCTCCTCGAGGAGCGTGTCGAGGTCGCGCTGCTTGATCAGCCCCTTTCGGAGCATGAGGGCGCCGAGCGTCGCGGCGGAGGCGCCCTTCTGGTCGGCGAGGCACTCCGCCAGCTGGTCGACCGAGATCAGGCCGCGCTCCAGCGCGATGCGGCCGATCAGGAAGTCGCTGTGCGTCGTCATCGATCAGATTATATCGGCTCTTCCGTGCCGAAGACAGTTGAACTCCCGGATAGGGCCCCCTACAATCAAGGACGGTTTCCAGATCCAAATGACGGGGTGGGTCCGCATGAGCGACGACGATCTGCCGATGATCAGCCTTTCGAACGACAGCACCCAGCTCGAGCTGACCCCGCAGAAGGAGGCCAAGGTGAGTCCAACTGTACCGACCCGGCCGCCCGCGCCCGAAGCCCGCAAGCCCGCGCCGGCCGCCGCCCCCGCGGCGTCGGATCCGCGCAAGGCGTCCGAGGCCCGGAAACCCGGTTCGGTGACGTCCTCCCAGCCCTCCGCCGCCGCATCGGCGAGCCGCCCCGCGGCCCCGGTCGTGCGCGCCCCCATCGTCTCCGCCCACGAGGGCGAGGATGAGGATCCGGAGAAGCTCCTGCGGGAATATGCGGACCGCCAGAAGACCAAGATGGTCCGCCTCGAGCAGCAGCTCGTCGAATACAAGAAGGTCGTGGCTGAGCGCGACGCCTACCGCGCCAAGGTGGACGCTCTCGGCAAGGAGCTGCAGGAGGCCCGCCGCCAGCTCGAAGGCGCCTCGAAAAACGACGAGATCATCAAGGACCTCCAGGGCAAGGTCGACGCCGCGGTCCTCTCCAACAGCATCCTGAGCGAGGACAAAGAGAAGCTGAAGAAGGCGCTGTCCCAGCAGACCGATTTCCTCAAGAAGGCCGAAGACCGTGGAGGCCAGTCCGAGAAGGCCCTGGTCGACGTCCAGCAGCGGCTGGAGGACGAGACCGAGGCGCGCGAATCCGCGGAGTCGAAGGTGTCCGCGGCGCTGGTGGCCCTCCGGGGCAACGGCGCCCCGGCTCCGAAGGCCGCCGCCGAGAAGCCGGCCAGCGAGGCGCCGACGCGCCCGATGCCGGCTCCGACCCCCGCCGCGCGGCCGGCCGCGGAGGAGAAGGCCGCGCACACCCCCCCGCCCGTGAAACCCGCGGGGGGACGGCCCGGAGCGCCTCCCGGCCGCTTCTCATTCCTGAAGAAGTAGCCCGCTGCTCCGCCCCGATTCCGGCCGCGGAAACCCGCAGGGTTTTCCCGTCACGGGGTGTGTATCGAGTGTGATTTTTCCGCAGGATCTGGAGACGCCCCCGCCTTCCATGGCCAGGATCTACACCCGCAAAGGCGACGACGGCAGCACCGGCCTGTTCGACGGCACCCGCGTCCCGAAGGACCACCTCCGCACCGAGGCGTACGGCGACGTCGACGAGCTGTCCGCCGTCCTGGGCCTCGCGCGCGCCTTCGTCGAGGAACCGGGGATCGGCGCCGAGCTCCCGCGGATCCAGAGGGATCTGCTCGCCGTGGGGGCGCAGCTGGCCGATCCCAGGTTCGAGTCCCGGAAGATCAAACCCAAGACCGTGATCGACGCCGCCCGGATCGAGGCCTTCGAACAGGCGATGGACCGCCACGACGCGGACCTGCCGCCGCTGAAGGGCTTCATCCTCCGCTGCGGAACGAAAGGCGCCTCTTACCTGCACCTGGCCTGCACCGTCTGCCGCCGCGCGGAGCGGCGCATCGTGACGCTGTCGCGCCGGGTTTCCGTGCCACCCATCGTCATGACATACATCAACCGGCTTTCGGACCTGCTGTTCGTCCTGGCCCGGGTGGAGAACAAGAGGGGCGGTGAAGAGCAGATCGATTGGTAGTCTCCTCCTGATTGCCGCGCTCGCGCCGAGCTGCGGCAGCGGCGGCGGTGGCGGCGACGGGGTCAAGCATCCCATCACGCCTCCGCGCTGGTCGGAATCGTACCGCAAGCCCACAAGCGTCGATCTCCGCGCCGTCCGCTTCGGCAACCCGCTCAGCGGGATCGCGGCCGGCAAGTTCGGGACCTTCGTGCGCACCGACGACGGCGGCACCACCTGGGTCCAGCTGGAGCATACGCCGGCCAGCCTGACCGGCGACGTCCTCGCGATGCAGGTGGCGCAGACCACGACGTTCGCGGTCGGCTCGAACCCGGCGGGCGGCACGGTCGCGTGGCAGTCGCTCGACGCGACCACCTTCGACCAGCCGGACACGCCTCCGCCTTCGTTCCCCCAGCCGTGGGTCGACGTCTCCCTCGTGATCCCCGCCTCCAACCACGCCACCTCCGCGACCTACCGGCTCCGCCCGAACGGGATGGTGGACCTGGTCCAGGGCAGCCTGGTGGCGAGCTACGATTCGACCTTCAACTTCGTGCTGATGCCGCCGAATCCCGCCTTCACCTGGCAGGAGGCCAAGGGCATCACCTTCTTCGGCGTTTCGGGTTATGGACTCGTCTGCGGGCGCGACGGCTCGGGCAACGGCGCGGTCCGCGTCACGTCCAACACGGGCCTCGGCTGGTTCCCGACGCGCATGCCGGCCGCGCTGCCCCAGCTCAACCGGTTTTCGATGATCAACGAGTTCACCGGCTACGCCTGCGGCAACAGCGGGGCGGTCGTCACGATCGTGCCCGACCCGGGCATGGTGATTGAGCTCGGACAGTACTGGGACAACGTGGGCGGCGCCAAGCCCGCCATCACGCAGAACCTCAACGGCATCCAGTTCCTCGACAAGGATACGGGCTGGATCGTCGGCAACGCCGGCGTGATCTACCGGATCCGCAACGCGAGCACCACCCCGGCCTGGGACACCCAGACATCCGGCACCGCTGAGGATCTCTACGACGTCTTCTTCACCGACCCCAGCAACGGCTACGCGGTAGGCAACAACGGCGTCGTCGTCAAGACCGGCAACGGCGGCGTGACCTGGACCGTGAAGTCGGGGCCGGCGGTCAATCCGACGCCGACCTTCAACGCGGTCGATTTCACCTTCAACGCCGCGGTCGGCCTGGCGGTCGGCAACAACGGGACGCTCGTGCGCTCCCTCGACGGCGGCCTGACGTGGTCGACGTTCAATACCGGGATCGGGCCGGCCAACCTGACCGCGGTCAGCATTCCGCGACAGGGATCCACGACCGTCGCCTTCGTGGGCAGCGACACCGGAGCGATCTTCTTCAACACGAACCTGCAGGGTCCGGGGACCTGGACGGCCGCGACCTCCGGCGCTTTCCCCACGGCGATCAAGGCCCTCCTGTTCCCCAAGAGCGATACCGCGGGCCTCGTCACCGGCGCCGCGGGGAATTACGCGCGCCTGACCTACACCCCGGCGGTCGTCACGCCGCCGACGGCCGCGACCCTGGCCATCGCGACCCAGGCCCTCGTGCCGGCCCCCGGCGGGACGAACTATGCCGCGGCCTGCGATGCGTCGGGCAACAACCTCTATATTGCGGGGGACGGCGGCTACGTCGTGAAGAGCATCGACGGCGGCGCGACCTGGGCGGCCGTGGTTCCTGCGGCGCCCAATGTATCGATCCGCGCTCTTCAGGCGCCGACCGGTCCCGGCTATACGCTGTTCGCCGGGGCGGCCGACGGCAATGTCCACCGCCTCTCCGCCGGCACGACCCCGGCCTGGACTCCCACCACCACGGCGAACTTCGGGACGCCGGCGAGCCTGGCGTTCATCAACGACGTCTTCGGCTGGGTCGTCACTCAGGGCGCGAACGGCGGAGTGTTCTATACGATGGACAGCGGGACGGTCTGGACGCGATCCGTCCTGCACGTGCCCACCGATGCCACCGCGCCTCACACCCTGAATGCGATCTATATGCACCCGGCGCAGCAGGGGGTCGTCGTCGGGGGCAACGGCGTGATCCTGCAGACGACCACGGGCGGCCAGTAGCTCAATCGCGCTTCCGCTCGAACAGGTCGTTGACCCGGCAGTAGAGCTCCCCGCCGAGGCGGCCGACGGCCGTGAACCGGCGGGGATCGACGCGTCCGTCCTCGACCACGTCGTCGCGTGAACCATCACCACGCGGCCGAGGATCAGGGCCGTCTCCTCGACCTCGACGATCTTCAGCAGGGTGCACTCCATCTGGACGGGCGAGCCCGCGAGCCGGGGCGGCTTGACCTTGACCGCGGGAAGCGTGGGCAGCTTCGCGAGGTCGAGTTCGCTCACATTGTGGGGCAGTTCCCGGGCCCCGATGATGACTCCGTCCATCAACTCGGGAACGACGACGTTGATCACGTACTCTCCCGTCTCCTCGATATTGCGCCACGTATCCTTCTTCGACCCGTCCCGCTTGGTGGCGATCGCGAGCGAGACGACGGGCGGATCGGAGGAGACGCCGTTGAAAAAGCTGAAGGGGGCGAGGTTGGAGACGCCCTCGCGCGACAGGGTCGTCACGAACGCGATGGGGCGGGGGATGATGCAGGAGATCATCAGGCGGTACGCGTCGCGGGGGGACAGGGCGGAGGGGTCGATCTGCATGATCAGTTGAGGTGGGAGAGCAGCTTCCGGATGAGCTGGATCTGCTCGCGGACCTGGGCGAGGTCCGGGGGCGCGGGCATCAGCCCGGCATAGCGCTCGAGGTCGATGAGGGCCCGGCCGAACTGCTCCATCTGGACGTGGAGCATCCCCCGCTCCCGGAAACTGTGGGGATTATCCGGCCGCAGGACGAGGTCCATATCGACCCAGCGGACCGCGCGGGCAAATTCGCCGCGGCCCGCGTGGATGCGCCGCAGGTTGTGGAGCATGCGGGAGAGGATTTCCCGGGGTTCGGCGATCTCCAGCATCTCGTCGGTGACCGCGCCACCCCCGGGCCTGAAGGAGTCGAGCAGGGCCTGGCAGTCGTCGCGGGAGAGGGTCCGTGCGTTGAAGCAGTCGACGAGGACTTCGCCGCCGGCGATCAGGCACTTGGCGAGGAAGTGTCCCGGAAAGCCGACGCCGTGGGCGCGGAGGCCGGCCCGGCGGCCGACTTCGCAGTACAGGGCGGCCAGGGTGATCGGGATCCCCGTGCGGCGGTCGATCACGTCGTTCAGGTAGCTGTTCCGCGGGTCGTAATAGTCCTCGGCGTTGCCGTGGAAGCCGAGCTCGTCGAAGAAGAACGCGTTGAAGCGCTCGACGGCGCGTCGGCCGGACGAGCGGATCCCGGCGCGGGCCTGGCGCCCGAAGTCGTCGACGCTGCTGCGGTAGCGGTCGACGTCGAGAGCGGGATACTCCACCTGCGCGATCTGCAGGGCGCCCTCGAGAAGATCCGGTTCGCTCATGAGCCGGATGGATTCTAGGCGAGGGACGGCGCCGGATTCAACTGGTGGATCAGGCGGCCTGCAGGAGTCCCTGGTATCGCTGCGCCTTTCCGATGACGCCTTCGACGCGGATCGCGGCCTCGCGGAGGAAGCGCTGCGGATCCTCCAGCCACTGCTCGGCGCGGCCGCGTCCCTCGGGAGAGACGAGCAGGAATCCGAACGCGAGCTCCATCAGGTCGCGGTTGTAGCGGCCGATCGGCAGGTGGTTCATGTAGTTGCGCAGCTTGATCGCGAGCCGGCTGTGGCGGGTGCGGACTTCGAGGATCCGCTCGAGGACCCGGACTAGGCTGCCGTCGTCCGCGCGGGCGGCGCGAAGCTTGTCGGCCGCGTCCTTCGCCGCGGCGCGGTCCTCCAGCGCCAGCGCCATCGCCTCCCAGAGCTCGATGCCGGGCGATGCCGGCCCGAACGCGTGCCGCAGCTTCACGGCATGGCGCAGGTCTTCGGCCAGGTCCGCGTTCACGTCGGCCGGGAGCGGCGGGGGGCCGGCGGCCTTGCGCACCTCGGTGCCCGGGCGCTGCAGCAGCGCGCGGCGGCAGCGGTCCACCTGCGCGGAAAGCTTCATGATCTCGTCGGCCGTCGGAAGCGTCGGATGCTGGGCGAGCAGTCCGGCAAGCAGGTCGAGGCGGACGCTGTCGCCCGCGACGTTCGAGGATCGGAGCACGTCGCGGTACTGCCGGGCGCGCGGCCCGAGGGCCTTGCGCATCTGCTCGATGGAGTCGATGACCAGGCCGCCGATCGACGGCGAGCGCCCCTGCTTGCGGAGCTTCTGAAGCCGTTCCATTTCGCAGGTGAGGGTGACATGCTCGGTGCGGGCGAGGCGCAGGGCCTCCCAGAGTTCGAGCGCGAACCCGAACTCCCGGAAGAGCAGCCGGGCGTCTTCCGCGAGCTTGAGATCCACGACCAGGGCAGCATCGTCGGGGGACAACATGGTCCGATAATAATATCGACTGGAGAGGGGGGAAGACTTTAAGAAGAAGCGGCATCAGGCATGAAGAATAAGAGGGTCCCGCCCTGCAACGAAGAGGAGGGGGAGGAGCGGCGCCGGAGGGGGTGGATGAGCGATGGAGCCCCCCGGCGCCGCCAGGGTACAGTCCCGGGTTCGACGCCCCCGGAGGAACGCCGTAAAGGCCAAAGAGATAGGATGAATGTGTGAACTGGACCCTCGCGGCGGCGGCGCCCCTGATCGTCGGCGGCCTCTTCCTCGCGACCGGCCGCATCCACCCGGCGATCCTGGCCTATCACGTCCTGTGTGCGGTCATGATTTTCCGGGATCAGCGCCGGATCCGGGACTGGTTTCGCTGGGAGACGTCCACCCTGCGCTGGACGGTCGGGGCCACCGTTCTCGTGCTGGGGGCTCTGGCCTGCGGGCCCCTGATCCAGAATCCCTCGCCCGATAAGGCGGTCTTCCACCGGGTCCTGTTTCCGTTCGGCCATGTCCGGGTCGCCTTCCCGATCTTCGCGGTCTACACCCTGCTGGTGCATGCGCCCCTGGAGGAGATCTTCTGGCGGGCGATGGTGATGGACCCCGGTCGGCCGGAGCGGGGGATGATCCTGGCCGCCAACGCGCTTTGTTTCGGGCTGCTCCACGCCGTTCCGCTGGGGCTGGTCCTGGGAGGTCGGGGCATTCTCTATGCGCTCCCGGCCTGCGGCGCGGGAGCCCTGTGGGCCTTCGTGACGTTCCGCTCACGCTCCCTGTGGCCGGCGCTCGTAAGTCATTGGGGTGCCGACGCGGCCATCCTCGCGGGGATGTGGTTTTTCTTCATCCGGTAGGCCGCGCGACCCTATAATCGCGCTCACTCGAAGGGGAGGAATGATGATCAACCGGTTCGCGATCCCGGCCGTCGGCGCGCTGCTGTTCTCGGGCGTGCTGCTTTTCGCCTGCGGTGTTGCCCAGGAGCAGACGTTGCCGCTGCCGTCCGACCCCGCGCACTACGCCCCCCTCGAGAAGTACGAGGCCATGAAGATCCCGGCGGACAACGCCATGACCCAGGACAAGGCCACCCTGGGCTGGCAGCTCTGGTTCGACAAGCGCCTGTCCGGCGACGGAAAGCTGGCGTGCTATTCGTGCCACGTCAACGAGAAGGGACTGACCGACGGCCTCGCGCTCGGGAAGGGCGCCTTCGACAAGCCCCTGACCCGCAGCGCCCCGACCCTCTGGAACATCGGCTACCACGCCGAATGGTACTGGGACGGCCGCTCCAAGGCCCTCGAGGGTCAGGCCCTCGCCGCCTGGAAGCTCGCCAACATGGGCGGGAAGGACAAGGAGAAGGACGAGATCCGCGCGGACATCCTGGAGACGCTGAACAAGGCCTATAAGGACCCGTTCCAGAAGGTCTTCGGCGGCCCGGCCACCGATAAGCAGATCGCCCAGGCCCTCGCGACGTTCATGCGCACGATCATCAGCAAGAGCACCCCCTTCGACAAGTGGCAGAAGGGAGACGAGGCCGCGGTGAGCGACGCCGCCAAGCGCGGCTGGACCGCCTTCGCCAAGGCCAAGTGCACCAACTGCCATGTCGGCTTCCTGCTCACCGACCTCCAGTTCCACAATGTCGGCATCGGCCTCGTCGACGGCAAGCCCAAGGACGTCGGCCGCTTCGCCAACAGCAAGATCGAGAAGGACACGGGCGCGTTCAAGACGCCGACCCTGCGCGACATTGCCCGGACGGCGCCGTACTTCCACGACGGAAGCGTGGCGACGCTCGAGGAGGCCGTCAAGTTGATGGTGAACGGCGGCCACGACAATCCGTTCCTCGACAAGGTCAACCTGCTGAAAGCTGAGATCACGGCCGCCGAGCAGGCGGACATCGTCGAGTTCCTGAAGACGCTGACCGAGACGACGACGATCCCGGAGCCCAAGCTGCCCCAGTAGACGGATGCTGGGGGCCCTGGTCGGCGACGTCGTCGGGTCCGTCTACGAGTGGCACAACCACCGCTCGAAGGATTTTCCGCTGTTCGGCCCGAAGAGCAGCTTCACCGATGACAGCGTCCTCACCGTCGCGCTCGCGGACGCGATCCTGAACCGGGCGGATTATGGCGGCGTGATGCGCCGTTACGGCGCGCGCTATCCCCACGCCGGCTACGGCGGCCGGTTCCGGCAGTGGCTGCTCACGCCGACGATGGGCCCTTACGGCAGCTTCGGCAACGGAGCCGCGATGCGCATCAGCCCGGCGGGCTGGGCGTACCCGACGCTCGAGGAAACCCTGGAGCAGGCGCGCGTCCATACGGCGGTGACCCACGACCATCCCGAAGGGGTGAAGGGCGCCCAGGCGACGGCCGGCGCCATCTGGCTCGCGCGCCACGGCAAGTCGAAGGGCGAGATCCGCGACTGGGTCGTGAAGCACACCGACTACGAGTTGAGCCGGACCTGCGACCAGATCCGTCCCGACTACGAGTTCAACGAATCGTGTCAGCGGACGGTTCCCGAGGCGCTGACGGCGTTCTTCGAGTCGACGGACTTCGAGGACGCGATCCGCCTCGGCGTCTCGCTGGGCGGCGACACCGACACGCTGACCTGCATCACGGGCTCCGTCGCCGAAGCGTTCTACGGCGGGGTCCCGCCGGCGATCGAGCAGGAGACGCTCTCACGCCTCGACGAACCGCTGCGCGACGTGGTCCGCCTCTTCCGCGGCCGCTACGGCCTCTAGGAAATCCAAACACAAAGACACCAAAGCCACAAATCTGGTTTTCGTGTCTTTGGTGGCTCAGTACGCCCGGAGGAGATCGAGCATCTTCCGGTCGAGTTTGTGGCCGCGGAACTCCTCGTAGGTCACGTCGCTGCGGTTGCTGTCCAGCACCCCGAACCCGCCGCGCAGTTCCCATAAAGCCCAGCCCCAGCCCGCGTCCTTCCAGTTGCGGAGGCAGTCCTCCATCCACGCGAGCGCCACGGGATGGGGCGTGCGGTTGAGGACTCCCCATTCGCCGACGTGAACCGCCGCGCCTTTTGCCTCCAGCACCTTCCACGGCGCGATCTGCTCCTTCTGGTGCGTCGCGTGGTCGTAAAGGATCGGCGACGTCGACAAGTCCAGGCGGCCGTCGGGCCCGATCGTGAACGTCCCCGGCTTTCGGCCCCATTCGAGGTCGCCGGGGACAATCTCCAGCGAGCCGAGCTTCAGGCGCGAGAAGGTCAGCCAGTCGCCTTCGATCGCAACGAGTCGCACCTCGGTGGTGCCCGCAGGAATCGTCGCCGTATAGTCCCGGTCGTAGACGTTCTGCCAGACTTTGTACTGCTCGACGAAGACCGCCTTCTTCCATTCGCCTTCGCCGGGTCCGGGCTCGAAGGGCTTGTCGAGCACGACCTTGTCGCCCGCGAGCACCAGGAGTCGCGTCTTCTGCGACACCGTATTCACCCGGATCGAGAACGGCGTGTCCGCCGCGAAGAAGTCTTTGAAGACCAAGGGGGCGTGGAGCTCCGGCTGGCCCACTCCATAGAGGTGGTCGCCGACACCCTGACGCACGGGCCAGGTGGGGAAGGGCATCTTCGCGGAATCCGGGATCCACGACGCGGCATAGTGGCTGATGCCCATCGGCGCGTAACCTCGCGTGCTGAAGTCGACCTTGAGCGGCAGCAGTTCGGGCACCGGCGCGTTGCCCCACTTCAGCCCCTCCGCCAGGATGCGCCGCTCCGGATCCTCGCGCCGGATCGCTTCGATCGCCGGCGTCATCGCGGCGACATAGGCCGCAGCCTCGACGCCCGCCGGCTCGTTCAGCAGGTCGAAGGACAGGCGTTCGGAGGGGATGCCCTTATAGCGCTTCGCGAACGCGCCCCAGTGCAGGGCGAAGACCTCGCGCGCGTCGGCGTCGGTCCACAGATCCTTCGCCTCCTTCGGCGGATTGACGCAGTAGCCGGGACCCCGGTGGAAGTTGAGCGAGACGTGGACGCCGTACTTCTTTCCGTACTCGAGGGCGGCGTCGACGTTGCGCAGCGACCCGGGGTCGATGGTCCTCCAGTCCCCGTCCTGGATCCAGATCCGATAGTCCATCGGGAGGCGGGCGAAGTTGAAGCCCCACTCGGCGATGGTCCGGAAATCGTCCTCGCGGAAGGGCTTCGCCTCCTCCTTGCGGAACATCTCGAGGAGATTGAAGCCGCGCCAGCGCGGCGGGGCGGGTGTCGGTGCCTGGCCGAAGAGCGGCAGGGCGGGCAGCAGGATCAGCAGGAGGGCGCGGATCACTTGGCCGAGGGGGTTTCCGTCGGCTTCTCCTCCCCGGTCTTGGCGGACGGCGCCGGGGGAACGACCTTCTTGCGGACCCGCTTGACGACCGACTGGTGGTTCCGGTGGATCATCGTGCCCGAACCCGTCTCGGTGAAGACCTCGGCGAGCAGCGTCGACTGCTTCTTGCCGCTGATGATATGCACGCTCTGGACGCCGTCCTTCAGCGCCTCGACCGCGGACATCGCCTTCGGCACCATGCCGCCGCGGATCACGCCGCTTTTGATCAGGTCGGAGATCTCCTGGGGCGTCACCCGGGAGATGAGAGTCTTGTCCTCCCGGAGGATTCCCTCGACGTCCGTCACGAGGATCAGCTTCTCGGCCTTGAGCACGGAGGCGATCTCGGACGCGACCGTATCGGCGTTGATGTTGAGGATGTTGCCGGAGTCGTCGCCGCCCAGCGAGGCCATGACCGGGACGAAGTCCGCCGCCAGGAGCGTCTCGAGCAGCTTGGGATCGATCGACTGGATGTCGCCGACGTGGCCGAAATCGACCACCTCGTCCTGTCCCGTCTTGTCGTTATGGACCTTCTGGGGCGGACGCTTGACGGCGTTGATGATGCCGCCGTCGACGCCGGAGATGCCGACGGGTTCGGCGCCGTACTCGCGCAGGGCGGCGATGATCTCGGTGTTGATCTGACCGGCGAAGACCATCATGACGACGTCGAGCGTCTTCTCGTCCGTGATGCGGCGGCCGTCGATCATCTGGGTCTCGATGCCGAGCTGCTTCGAGAGCTGGGTGGCCTGCTTGCCGCCGCCGTGGACCATGACGACGCGGATGCCGACCTGGGAGAGCAGCGCGACCTCCTCGCAGAAGGAGTGCAGGGTCTGGTCGGTGTCGGCGATCTCGCCGCCGATCTTGACCACGAAAGTCTTGTTCTTGAAGCGGTTGATGAACGGCAGGGCCTGGCGCAGGAGGTTGAGATGCTCTGGATTCATACCAGCTCCGAAAGAATCGCTTTCTGCACATGAAGCCGGTTCTCGGCTTCGTCGTAGATCGCCGAATCGTCGAGGACGGCGTCGGCCACCTCGACGTTGCGCCGCACGGGGAGGCAGTGCAGGAAGGTCGCGCCCTTGGGGACGGAGTCGCAGATCCAGGAGCGCAGCCCCTCACGGATCTTCTTTTCCTCCTCCCACTTGCCATAGAAGGCCGGCGCACCCCAGGACTTGGCGTTGACGGCGACCGCGCCCTCGAGGCCCTCCTCCTTGGAGTGGACGATGCGGGGCGGCCGCGGGAGCGAGTCGAGGAAGCTCTTCTCGAGCGCGAACTCCGGCGGATGGGCGATCGTCAGATCGGCGCCCAGCTGGGAGACGATCGCCGCGAACGAGTTGCCCACCGCCATCGGCAGCGCCTTGGGATGGTACGCCCACGTCAGCGTCACCTTCTTGCCTTTCAGCTTGCCGAGCTTCTCCTGCAGGGTCATGGCGTCGGCCATCGCCTGGCAGGGATGCCAGAGCGCGGACTCCATGTTGATGACCGGCACCTTCGAGTATTTGCGAAACGAGCCGATGACCGGGTCGGCCATGTCCTCGTCGTGGGATTTCATCGACGGGAACGAGCGGACCGCGATGGCATCGACGTAACGCGAGAGGACCTGGGCGGCGTCCTTGATGTGCTCGGTCTTGTCCTGGTCCATGACCGCGCCGTCCTTGTATTCGAGGGACCAGGACTCGCTGCCGACGGACATCGTGACGGCCTGGCCTCCGAGTTCGGCGATGCCGACCTCGAACGACACGCGGGTGCGCAGCGACGGGTTGAAGAAGACCATCGCGATGCTCTTGCCGGCGAGCGGCTTCTTCCCTTTCTTCCGGCGGGTCTTCTTGAGGGCCTTCGCGCGGTCGAGCAGGAACTCCAGCTCCGCGGGCTTGAACTCGAGGGTCGAGACGAACGAGCGGCCTTTGAGATTTGGCATCAGGGTACAGCAACTCCGACGGGGGCGGCCTTCAACACGTCTCCCAGGGCCTGCACGAAGGAATCCACCTGGGTGTGAGTCAGGGTCAGCGGGGGCAGCAGCCGGAGCACGCCGGGCTCATCGGCCGTGCCGGTGATGAAGCCCTTTTCGAGGAGGGCCTTCTGGACGGCGGGCGCCTCGCCCGTGAGCTTCAGCCCGAGCAGGAAGCCCATGCCACGGACTTCCTGGACGCCCGGCGTGTGCTCGCAGCGCTTGGCGAGGTAGCGGCCGACTTCGACGACGTTGGGGAGCAGCCCCTCGACGACTTCGAGCGTCGCCTTCATGGCGGCCATCGCGACCGGGCCCGCGCCGAACGTCGCGCCATATTCGCCGTACTGGACCTTGTCGGCGACCTCCTTCGTCGCGAGCACCGCGGACAGCGGGATGCCGCTGCCGATGGCCTTGGCGAGCGTGATGAGGTCGGCGTTGACGCCGTAACGGCCGGTGAAGAACATCGTCCCCGTGCGGCCGATGCCGGTCTGCACCTCGTCGTAGATCAGGAGCGAGCCGTTCTTCGTGCAGGCCTCGCGGAGCTTCTGGAAGTACTCGGCCGGGGCGGTTTTGCAACCTGCCATCGACTGGATGGGCTCGAGGAGGACCGCGGCCGTGTCGCGTGCGAGGACCGGGACCTGGCCGAAGGGGACGAAGCTGATGCCGGGCACGAGGGGCTCGGCCTGCTTGCGGTATTTCTCGATGCCGGTGGCGGAGATGGCGCCGGCGGTGCGTCCATGGAAGCCGGCGATCATGGCGACGATGCCGGGGCGGCCGGTATGGCGCCGGGCCATCTTGAGGGCGTTCTCGTTCGCCTCGGCGCCGGAGTTGGCGAAGAGGGCGGCGCTGAAGGCGGGCGCATGCTTGAGCAGCAGCGCGGCGGCCTCCTCGCGGAGCGGGAACGCCGCGACGTTCGAGTAGAACATCAGCCGGCCGACCTGCTCCTGGATCGCCTTCACCACGTGAGGGTGACAATGGCCGGTCGAGCACACGGCGTGGCCGGCGTACAGGTCCATATACTTCCTGCCGGCCGTGTCCCAGACCCAGACGTCCTCGCCCCGGGCGAGCTCCAGCGGTAAGGTCTTGTAGGTCTTCAGAAGGCTCGTCATCGTCAGCTCATTAAACACGAAGACACAAAGACACGAAGCGATTTCCTCGGTGCGTTCACCACAAAGAATTCTTTTTGGGCCCTCTTCGTCACGGCTGGGCCGGCGGGGTCAGCAGCCCCGCATCCTCCGGGAGGCCGAACATGAGGTTGAGGCACTGGACGCCCTGGCCGGCCCCGCCTTTGACCAGGTTGTCGATCGCCGCGAACACGATCGCGGTTTTTCCCTCGGCGGCCACGCCGAGATCGATGAAGTTGGAGCCTTTGACGTACGTCACGTTGGTCGAGCCCTTGCTGATCCGGACGAAGCGCTCGCCGGGATACGCCTTCCGGAAGATCTCGAGCAGCTCGTCGGAGGTCATCTCCTGCTTCAGCGGCACGTAGCTCGTCGTGAAGACCCCCCGGACGAGCGGGGTGGAGTGGGGCTGGAAGAGGACGTCGACGCCCGAGGCCTGCTCGATCTCGGGCGTGTGCCGGTG
>DASQOM010000363.1:0-32810 GCA_035644495.1 Planctomycetota bacterium
CCGACGCCGCCCTCTGGAAGAACGCCCTGGACCTCATCCCGTTCATCGACCCCTTGCGCGACACGATCGCCGGACCCTGGCGCAAAGAGGGCGGACGGATCTACTGCGACGGCGGCGAGAACGCGGTGTTGCGGATCCCTTACGAGCCGCCCGTCGAGTACGACTTCCGCATCATCTTCAGCCGCACCAACAGCCACTGCGCCACCGCCCAGTTCCTCATCCGGGACGGCCGCTCCTTCTTCTGGGAGATGGGCGGGTACGGCAACTCGCATTCGGGAATATCGGTGGTCGGGGGCAAGAACAGCGTCGACAACCCCACCCGCGCCGAGTTCGTCCCGCGGGACGGCACCCGCTATGTTTCCCTCGTACAGGTGCGGAAGGACCGCGTCACCTGCCTCCTGGACGGGCGGAAGCTGTCGGAATGGACGCCCTCGATGGGCGAGCTCACGACGGACCGCGGCTGGTGCGTGGACGCTCCGGGGCTCCTCGGCCTGGGGAACTGCGAAAGCATGACGGCGATCGAGTCCGTCCAGGTGCGCGAGGTGACCGGCCGCGGCAGGGTCCGGAGCAGCCTGGCGACCGCTCCGGACGCCGCCTTCCTGAAGACGGTCGTCGCGCAGCAGGCGCCCGAGCAGCTGCGCCGCGTCGTCGAGAAGCTCCGCGAGCTCAATCCGTCGTTCGACCAGGGGACGATGAAGTACAAGATCGAGAACGAGCGGGTGACGGAGTTCTCCATCTCCACCCAGAGGGTCTTCGACGCCTGGCCGGTCCGCGCCTTCCCCAACCTGAGAAAACTCGACCTCGGCGACGACCGCGGGGGCTGCGTGCTGACGGAGATCGGCTTCCTGAAGGGGGTGAGACTCCAGGAGCTCGGACTGACCAACACCCGCGTCTCGGACCTTTCGGCGCTCCAGGGAATGCCCCTCGCCCGCCTCTCGATCTCCGGCAGCGCCGTGAAGGACCTGGCCCAGATCAAGACGCTTCCGATCCAGCGCCTCGACTGCGAGCGCATCCCTGCGACGGACTTCAGCGCCGTGAAGGGGATGCGTACCCTGAAGACCGTGAACGACATCCCCGTGGCCGACTACTTCAAGAACCAGAAGGAGGGCTGGACGGCGCTCTTCGACGGCCGCACGACGGACTGCCTGCGACGCGCGGACGGATGGAGGGTGGACAAGGGCGTCCTCGTCAACGACCCGACCGTGCTCAATTCCGCGCAGACCAATTTCGAGTTCGAGAACGGCGACCTGCGGATCCGCTTCGAATGCAAAAACGTGGACGCGATGACGTTCCGCGCCCGCCAGAGCGCGCAGGGCGCCCAGGGCTTCGTCTTCGACGGCACGGCCGTGCGCACCCTGGAGGGCCGGCCGCACGAGCTGATCTTCATCTGCCGCGGCGACCAGGTGACGGCGACAATGGACGGCAAGCCCATCGCGCTGACGGAAAACAGCCCGGTCCGGAACGGCTGCCTGCAGTTCAACGCCACCAACGGCACTCTGCGGGTCTCGAGCCTCGAGTTCCGCCCCGCGCCATAAGAGAACCACAGAGATACCAAGATCCCAAGACCCCAGAGAAGATCTTTTTTGAGGATCGGAAGGCGCGCGCTGTTCAACAGAGGCTTTTCCGGGTGGTCTTGGGGTCTTTGTGTTATTTCTTCGGCGCTTCCTTCAGGGACTCGAGGAAGCTCACGATGTCCGCGAAGTCCTGCAGCGACAGCCCCGTATTGAGCCCTTCCGGCATGAGCGAGAGCTCCGCTTCCTTCTTCTGGTCGATCTCGGACTTCTTCACGACATGGCGTTTCCCCTCGGCGTCCATCAGCGTGAGCTCCTCGCCGGAATCGCCGAGGAAGCGGCCCGCGATGACGACGCCGCTCCGGGTCAGCACCATCGTCTGCTTGTAGCCGTCGAGGATCTTCGCCGACGGATACAGGACCGACTCGATGAAGTGGTCCCTGCCGTACTTGAGGCCGACGCCCGTCAGGTCGGGTCCGACTTCGCCGCCTTCGCCGTACACGCGGTGGCACTTGATGCAGGCGACGCCCTTCACATCCGAGAACAGCGCGCGGCCGCGGGCGGCGTCGCCGGCGGTCTTCTTCGCGAACTCGACGTACGCCTTCGGATCGAGCTTCTGGGGCTTCGCCTCGAAGAGGCGTCCCTGGCGGGGCGCCGGATAGGCGAGCGAGAACTCCCAGCCGCCGCCGGAGTTGGCGCATTTGACGACGACCACGTTCTTCCCCGTCTTCAGCGTGCCGCCGAAATGATAGGCGTCCCATTTCCAGCCGTGGTTGTTGAGATCCTCGAAGATCTTCTGGCCGTTGAGCCAGACCGTCATCGTGTCGTCGCTGCCCGCGACGAACTGCACCGCGCGCTCGGCCGGGGACTCCAGCTCCGTCACGGCGTACGCGGTGGCGTCGTCCGCGATCGTCATCTGGTTCCGCAGGTTGACCATGCCGAACTCGGCGGACACCTTGGCCTTCTTCCACTGGATCGGCCGGTTCTGCGCGTCCTTGAACTCCCTGCTCAGCGGCGGGGAGTCCACCGCGAAGGGTTCCGCGCAGGGCGACGGGAACGAGCCCAGGATCATCCACTCCAGGATGGGGACCGGCTTGTTATAGACGCGCTGCAGTTCCACGATCATGTCGTTCGTCAGCAGCGTCGCTTCGATCTTCGATTCGATCAGCGGGAGCGCAGGCGCACTGATCGCGGCCACCGCCTTGCGGCATTGCTCGCGGAGCGTCGCGTTCTTCCCGCCCAGCCCCTCCAGGTAGGCGTCCAGCGCGCGGAGGTCCGGCGTCGCGGCGAGCGCGGCCACCGCCTCGAAGCGCGTCGACTTGTCGAGATAGGCTTTCAGCAGCGACGGCACCGCGGGCTTCGCCGCGAGCGTCGCGAGCGACGTGATCGCAGCCTTCCGGATCTCGACCCGCTTGTCCTCGAGGGCGGAGCAGAGCGCGCCGACGGCGACGTCTCCGCCGATCTGCCCCAGCGCGCCGATCGCCGCCAGCGCGACCCGGGGATCCGCGTGCGCAATCTGCTTCGCGGCGGTGGGCGCCCCCGCCTTGAGCCGGCCCAGCGCGCCGAGCGCCGGCGCCAGGATCTCGGGCGACGTCGCCGTCTCCGCGAGATCGGCGAGCATCTTCACCAGGGTCGGGCCCGCGATCTGCTCGGCCGCCTGGGCCGCATCGGTGAGCAGCTCGGGCTGCTTGAACGCCGACGCGACGAGCTCCGCGGCGGCGTCATCCTTGATCGCGCCGAGCGAGCGGAGGACGGCCTTCTTGACGTCGACGTCGGCCTCCTTCGCGAAGAGGTCTCGGAGCGCCGCCGCGGCCTGGACGTCCTTCGTGGCGGCGACGCTCTCGACGGCGGCGCGGCGCACAGCCGCGTTCGCGTCGCTCAGCGCCGCGCGGAGCGTCTCGAGCACGAGCTTCGTACCGCCGTAGTCGACGACTTTCGGCGGCCGCGGCTGCCCGACGGGCTGGGTTCCCCACCACTGGCCCTTCCAGGGCGCGGGGCTGCGGTGGATCTCCGCGAGGGCGGCGATGCACTCGGCCGAGCGCGGCGCCTTCGCGAGCGCGGCAGCGAGCGGCTCCTCATAGGTGTCGCGCAGCGCGAAGAGCGTCCCTTCGCGGACGGCCGGGTCAGGGCTCTCGAGGCCCTTGACGATGTCGCCCCAGGCGGAGCTGTTCGCGCGGCCGATGCGGTTGAGCGCGTGGAAGGCGGCATAGCGGGCGAAGAGGTCCTTCCCCTTCAGCGATTCCTGCAGCGCGGGGATCGCCGCGGCGGCGCCGATGCGGCCGAGGGCCGTCGCGGCGTGGAACTGCACGGTCAGATCCGCGTCCTGGAGCAGCGCCATCAGGGGTTCGGCGGCTTCCTTCACCTTGCGCGTGCCGAGCTGCCGCGCGGCCTGCCGGCGCACGGAGGCGTCGGCGTCCTTGAGCGCGGCCGCGATCGCGGGCGACCCGCCGATCGCGTCGAGCGCCCAGATCGCATGCCACTTCGCCGGGGCAGTCCCGGAGGCGAGCACCGCCTCGAGCTCCTTCGTGGCCTTGCGGTCGGATAACCGGCGCTGTGCCGTGAGGCGCACTTCGCGCGAGGAGTGTGAGAAACCCTTGATCAGATCCGCGGTCGATGCCTCGAAGGTCTGAGCGGTCGCGGCGGGGACATACCATGCCGGCTTCGGCGCGGCCATGCTGGCGCCGCCCGTATACGTCGCCTTGATCAGACGGCCGGTCTGCTTGCCCTTCGCCGTCCAGCCGCCGTAGTTCCAGTCGCAGATATAGATCGACATGCCGTCGGGCGACACCGCTTGGCCCAGCGGGCGGAACTCGCCGCCGCCCCCCGTCAGGAACTTCTCCGTCGACTGGATCTTCCACGTGGCGCCGACGCGGACCACGTCGAGCCGCAGCACCTCTTTGCGCGCCCAGTCGGAGAGGAACAGGTTGCCGCGGTACTTCTCGGGCAGGGCGTCCTCGTTGTACGCGATCGACGCGCAGCCGGAGCCGCCGCCGTAGTCGGCCATCATCCAGAGGGTGTAAGGGCGCTGCGGCTTGTAGTCCCAGGGATAGCCGTAGTAGCCGCCGTCGACCATATGGGTCGCGCGCGTCCACCAGCCGTGACCGTCGTCCGTGTTGTCGTAGGTGAAGAGCTCGTCCTCCGACGTCACCGCGACGTCGAGGTGGTTGCGGGTGCCGGTCGAGTAGACCTCGAGGTCGCTGCCGTCGGGCCGCATGCGCGCGAGGCCGCCCCCGTGAATCTCGGCCTTGTTGCCGTCCTTGCCGACGGCCCCGTAGATGCCCTTGTCGCCGGTCGAGATGTACAGATACCCGTCCATCGCGATGCGGCAGTTGGACGGGATATGGTCGTTGAAGCCGGGGGCGGGGTTGGGGTTGGTGCACTCGATGAGATCGACGCGGTCCTTCCCCACGCCGTGGTCGTCGGTGAAGACGCTGAACTTGGGCGTGTGGTGGACGTAGACCTTGCCGTCGAGGTACTGGAGGCCGAAGACGGCGTAGAGTCCCTCGGCGAAGACGGTGACTTTGCCGTCGGGGTGGATACAAAGGATGCGATCGACGGGCTTGTTGACGGGGCCCTCCATGTCCATCGGATCTTCGGCGATGAAGAGGCGTCCGTCGGGCGCGAAGCTGAGCACCGAGGGGAACTTGATGTCGGGGTATTTCGCAAGGACTTCAACCTTCCAGTCCGCGGGCCCTTTGGGGGGCGGCTCCTGCATCAGCAGCGACAGCGCGAGAAGGGTGCTCAGCATGGGATTCGTTCCTCCGGGTCTTAATAGCGCAAGCGGCCCCTGATTGTAGCCCCTATCTTACGCCCGGGGAGGGCTGCCAGGGGAACGTCCGGCCCCGGCAAGGGGGCCATTCAGCGGACCTTGCCGGTCACCGGCTCGGTCCACGCCCACCCGAACTTTCCGGCGTGCTCGCGGACGATGACCCGGTCGCCGGTCTTCAGGCTGTTGAAGACGTCCGTGGAGACGCCGAGCTCCTCCCTGCGGTCCGCCTGGATCCAGGAATCCACGGTGATATACCGCGAGCTCTTGTAGCGGCGGAAACTCCGGACGATCTCGACGTGCCCGGTCGACGGGGAACGGTCCAGCAGCTCGTTGAGCGCCACCATCGTCATGCCGACCCCGCCCGGGATCGCGATGAAGCCGAGGAATCCGCCGGCGCTCAGCACCCGCATCGCGTACGAACGCCCCCGGAACCACGCCGTCAGGGCCAGCATGTACAGGATCCAGGCGCCGCCGCCGTACAGGAGGATGGCCGCCGCGACGGACGAGCCGTGGACGATCCGCGACGCGAAGACCGACAGCCCGGCCATCAGGAGGATGCCGGTCACCATGGCGATGATGGCGGGGACCGCCGCCCAGTTCGCCTCGCCCCGCGGCTTCAGTCCGACGTCGCCGAAGTCCGGCGCCTTCGCCGCGAGACGGACGAGCGCCTCCGCGGCCTGCCCGGCTTTGGCCGGGTCCATCGCCGACCGGGACGACAGGATCTGGTACGCTTCAACGCCGCGGGCCGAGAACTTCACGCGGAAGCCGAGCCCGACCAGGCCCCGGATCTCGGTCCGCACCTCGGCGACCGAGAGCAGCCGCTCCGCGTGCTCCTCGGGGTCGAGCGTGTCCACGTAGACCGCCTCGTCGAACGATTCGTCGCCGGTCTGGACCTCCTTGTTCATGCCGATCCGCTTCCCGAAGCGCTCGAACGAGCCCTCCGGGAAGATGTCGACCCACGGGTAGACCGGACCTTCGATCCGGATCGAGGTGCGCTCCGTATGCTTGCCGGCCTGCTTCACGGAGACCCTGACGCGGCGTCCGGACAGCTGGTACTCGATCTCCGAGGCGCTCGACTTCTTGCCGGTCCCGGCATCGTCGACGCGCGCGGCGCCGACGCTCTGCAATCCGCCGGACACGCCTTCAACCTTCTTGAGGAAGCGGCGTTTTGCCGACTTCGCCGCGAGGGCGATGATGCCGGCAATAAACCCGACATACGCCAGGACGCCCAGGGCCACCCACACGCCGACGGGAATGGAGCTCATGGAAGGATCCCTCGAGGTTGCGGCGATTCTCTCACAGGAGGCCCCTCAGGGCCAGCCGGAAAAACGTTCCGGCGGGGCTATTCCGCGAAGCGGTGGTCTTCCGCGTCGAGCATCGCGGGGTCCGCCGGCCCGGCGTGAACCAGGAAACGGTAGCGGAGGACGAGGGGCTTCTCCCTGGCGACCACGACGTCGTTCTCGAAGCTGAACGACGAGCCCATCCAGCCGTCGCCGCGGACGTGGAAGTAGGAGGGATGGTTGGGGTTGGACGGGTGGCCGAACAAGGTCACCCCGTTCACCCGGCCCGGCGCTGCCTGGCCCGAGTAGTCGCACCAGCGGGCGCGCCGATGCGGCATCAACTCCTTCTCGTTGACCTTCCCCTCGCTGTTCGTGATGCAGCCGCCGCCGTCGAGCGTCCCCATCATCTTCGCGACGCGGACCGCGACCAGGCCGAAGTTCGACTTGCCGATCGTCACGGTCGGAGCGACAGGCGTCAGGGTGAGTTTCAGGTCGAGCGTATACTCGCCGAAGCCGTTCGAGCCCAGGGTCTCGTAGCGCGGCGTCAGGGTCCACACCCGTTCATCGAGCAGCAGGGGCTTCTTGTCCCCGTCGAGCCACTTCGCGGTGAGGGTCAGCGTCGCCCGATCGCCGTCCTCGATCTTGACGATGCGGTCGTGGACGATGCGCGCCGCGCTCTTCATGTGCTCCCAGAAGTTCGAGCCCGCGACGTTCTGGTGCCCGATCCAGAGGCTCAGGTGGTGGGCGTGCGTGACGGGGTCGTGCGGGTGCGTGAGGCGCGTGACCGGCGCCCCGGCGGGCCCCATCACCGGGTAGAAGTACGGCTTCGGGGTCTGCGCCCCGTAGTGATAGCGCAGCCACTCGCGGCCGTCGACCTGGAACGACAGCTGGTCCTCCGGCTGGGGGACGATCATGGCGCGCGGGAAACCGGGCTCCGGCCGGGGCGGCACGCATCCGGCCAGGAGCAGGAGCCACGCCAGTCTCCGCATCCGGCTCACTTTCCCAGGCGGTGGATCGTGCCGTCGTATTCGCCCTTCACCGGGGCGCCGTCGGCGGAACGAAGACTGTAGCGGACGCGCACCTGCATCGCGGGCCGCAGCGCCGGCAGGGCGAGGAACACCGAGCGGCCGTCGTCGGAGAGCTTCGCGGATTTGATCTCGACCGCGTCGTGGCCTTCGACGCCGGCGTTGGCGACCGAGTACTCCTTCGAGCCGTAGTCCGCGGCGTACTTGTAGTTCCACATCTCGGCGGACCAGCTGTCGGGGTCCCCGGCGATTTCTCTGTCGAGCGGCTCGGTGAAGCGCAGGCGCAAACCGCCGGCGACCGCGTGCACTTCGACCGGCAGATGGACCTTCGCGCCCGTATAGCGGACGCGCTGCAGCGATCCATCGCGCGTCGCGTTCGAGACCCAGCCCTTCGTGCCGACGACGTAGAGCTGCCCGTCTTTTGGATTGAAGCGGCCGCGGATCGCGCCCGACGCGAACGCGACCTTCATCGGGACGACGCCGCCCTGACAGACGCCGTCGACCTGCTCGCGCGGGACGAGCATCATCGAGCTCTGGCCGAAGGAGAGGCTAAGGAGCGAGCCCTGGAGGGGGCCCCACTGGTCGCTCGTGACCCAGACCTGGCCGCCGGTCGAGTTGTCGACGCCGCGCGGGATCCAGCAAAGCGGCGGCTCATAGCCGAGCGGCCGCTCGGGCGTGACCTTCGGCCCGCCATAGCCGTGATAGCTGCCGGGCGACGCGACCGCGATCATCGACGCCGGCGTCCACTCGCCTTCCTGCGGCGCGACCGTGATCGTCCCGTCGGGTCCGACCGAGAGGCCATTCGGATTGCGGAAGCCGGTGGAGAGCAGTTCGGTCTTCTTGCCGTCGGCGGACACCTTATAGAGCCCGTGCCAGCTCACGAAGTAGAAATTGCCCGCGGCGTCGGTCTCGAGGCAGGTGATGTAGTCGTGGCCGCGATCGGTCGTCGGCAGATCGGCGCAGAAATTATCGTACTGGTCCGCTTCGCCGTCGCTATTCGTGTCGACGAGCCGTGTAATCCGGTCCCGACCGAGAACGTAGACTGTGTCGTCTATGATCCTTAAGCCCAGCGCCTGATACAGTCCAGTCGCATATCGCTTCCACGTCAGGTGCTCTAGCTTTTCGTCGATGCCGCGAACTATCCAGACGTCGCCGTGAATTGTCGAGACAGCCGCGTCGCCGTTCTTGAAGAAGTCGAGTCCCGAAAGGAACATCAACGCCTTCCAAGGGTTGTCGTAGGGAACGGTGAGGGTGTCGACGACGTAGGGCCCATTGTCGCGGCCTGACATGCCTTTGGTGGAAAGCGGCGGCCATCGCTGGGGGGGATTGATCGGTACAGGATCCAAGAGCCGACTTTCCTTCACCAGTGCCGCGAATTGGGGAAGCTCCCTGGGCACTCCCGACCAGATGAAGACCTTTACCACGGGGTGCATCTTTCGGTCGACGTCGACCAGTTCAATGCGACCCTCTTCGCTGATTCGGAGGGTGGCTCCAATGACGGCGACGGCGGTCAGACGATCATCCCCCATCCGGAGCGACGCCACCGTCACGCCATCGAGCGTATCGTATCGACCCTTTGCGCCCTTGATCTCGAGAACCGGGAGTGAGGGAACCAAAGCCCTGAAGAGAAAACTGCGCGTGAACGCAGTGACACCGCCTCCGGATTCGATCCCCGGCGTCTCGGTAACCTCGGTGCCGCCAATCTTGTAGTTCAGGCGGACCAGATTTCCCTGGAGGAGGATACCTTCATAGCGCCCGCGGATTGAAACTGACGAGGTCCACTGGAGTCTTCCCGCCACTTTAGGCATTTCGATCAGCCCATATCGCGCGGGGCTGAACGAAAGAAAGCCGCCGCTCCACCCGGCCTTCATCGTCAGCGTGTCGGGATCGAAAACCATGCCTCCGTCGCCGACTTTCACCGAGATTGCGCGAACGATGGTCTCCTCGCCGACCTTGAGCGCCGAGGTCATGAACGGGCCGACGTCCGCCTGGTTCCAGCGCGCGTCGGCCCAGTCCTTCTCGCCCGTCTTGCCCCAGTGGCCGCCCTCGCCGCCGTCGAGACCCGGATCCGCCGGCAGCACCTTCGGCTTCGGCGGCTCCGCCTGCTTCGGCGCCTGGCCGGTCCACTTAGCGCCATTGCGGAACGTCGCCTTCTCGAGCTTCTCGATCGGGGGATCGAAGCCGAGCGGACCGCGCTTCGCCGCCCATACCGACCCGCGACGGATCAGCGCGGCGGCTTTGCGGATCGAGTCGGCCGAGTGCCCGAGCAGCGTCTGGAAGACGCGCGCCCGGCCGACGTCATACGCCCACGCCATCGGCTCGTCATTGCCGGTCACCTTCGACTTCGCCGTCATCAGCGGCTCGATCGGCTGCTCGCCCGCCTGCTTGAAGTAAAGCTCGTCGTTCGTGTCGAATGCGGCTAACCCCGCGGTGATCTCGTGCTCTTTAGAGGTGGGGCTGACCTTGAAGGGTCCATAAGGATCATGCGCGCCGTCGGGATGCATCCAGGCACGACGGACGATCTTCGTCCGGTACTCCTCCCACTCCGAGTCCTTGGCGGGCAGCGTCCTGTTCCACGCGCCATCGGCGAAGTGGATCACCGAGAGGCCGCCGCCGCGCTCGAGGTATTTCAGGAAGTTCGACTTGGCCGCGTCGCTCAGTCCGGGCTTGTCCCAATTGTTGTAGTTGAGGACGAGGAGATCGACCGCGTCGAGCCGCTTCCCCGCGAGATCTTCGGGGTTCTCGGTGACGTCGACGCGCATCCGCGGATCCTGCTCGAGAGTATGGATGAGCGCGGCGGTCGTCGTCTTCCAGTCGTGTGCGGGGTGATTGTGGCCCGTGAGGATGAGCGCGCGCACGGGGTCGTCGAGCGTCGACTCGATGCCGCCCGCGGGCACGTCGATCTTCGCCGTCCACGCGATCGCGTTCAGGACGAGCTTGCGGAACTCGGGGATCCACCAGTTCGCGAAGTAGTGGCCGCCCGTGAAGCCCCAGCCGCGGCCGCCGTCGGCGCGTTCGACCGCCCAGCCGACGCACGACGCGCGCGGATCACCGCCGTCCTTCGCGATCACGAGCTGCAGGCGCGGGTCGGCGTCGCGGAAGCGCGTATTGAAGTAAAACTCCTCCTTCACCTTGAAGGGCTTCACGCCGCGCGCGATCGGATGGTCGGGCGCGTTGATGACCGTCGTCCAGTCCTTCGTCTCGATCTTCGAGTACCACTTGTTGGGAGCGGTCCCGGTTTCGTAGTCGAAGTATCCGCCCACCCATTCGGTGATTTGGTCGTGGTATTTCGAGGGATGGAAGGTGGACCAGTGGTGGAAGAGGATCCCGCAGCCCCGCTTCATCTGCTTCTCGAGGACCTTGAAGCGCTCGCCGACGTAGAGCGGATGATCCTCGAGCTTGCGGTCGCAGCCGCCCGACGTGATGAAGATGGTGTCGGCGTCGTCGAGCGTCGCGGGATCGGCCGGCCAGCCGTCGAAGTGGACTTCGACGCGGACGTCCTTGAGGGAGCGGTCGAGGCAGTGCTTGAGGAGGAGGATGTTGCGTTCGTATTCGTGCGTGTCCTTGGGATGGCTGTCGAGCGGGCCGGCGAGGAGGACGATCTTCTTCGCTCGGGCCGGCGTCTCCGGGCCCGGGCAGAGCAGGACGAGGGCGAGCGCGGCGAGGAGTTTCACTTCGCCTCCTTATATAGGCTACCCAGGACCGCATCGACTCGTTTCTGCACGTGCAGCGCCATGGCCTGGCCGGCGGAGGTGGGATGTTTTTCGGCGAGCGCCTTGAGGACCGTCTGATGTTCCCGGAGCGCGTCGCGGAGGGTCTCGCTGCTGCCGGTCATGCGGCAGAAGGCGCGGACGAGAAGGCGGTACTTGGCGATCTCCTGGCGGAGGCGGCGGTTGCCCGACGCCGCCGCGATCGCGTCGTGGAAGCGCACGTCGAAATCGAGGGCTTGCCGCGTCCACTCGGGGCTGTCGGGCGCCGCGGCAAGGGTGTCGGCTTCGCGGGTGAGGTCGGCAAGCACGCGGGAGTCCATGCGCCGGGCGGCTCGCTGGGTGGCGGCGGTCTCGAGGAGCAGGCGCATGTCGTAGATTTCGATGACGTCTTCGCGGTTGAAGCGGGCGATGCGGGGCTGGAGGCCGGACCGGTGTTCGATAAGGCCCTCCTTGGCGAGGCGGGCGAGGGCCTGATGGATGGGGGTGCGGCTGACTTTCAGATCCTTGGCGAGGGAAACTTCGCTGACGACGGTGCCGCTGGGATAAGCTCCAGAGAGGATGTTTTCGAGAATGGCTTCATACGCGCCTTCCACTAGGAAGGTGCGCGAGAGTGCGGTCTTGGGGACGGGCAGTTCCATATCAAGTTCCTATTGCATTCTGCGTACTGCATGCAGTATACTGCGAGCGGTCCGGGATTGTCAAGAAGGGTTGCGATGAGAAAAGCCAAGGGGTATGCCGTCGTCAAGAGCGGGCAGCTCTTCGATGGAACGGGCAAAGCCCCCCTCCCGAATGCCGCCCTCCATATTAAGGATGGGCTGATCGCCTACGCGGGCCCGGCCGCCCAGGCCCCCGCCGCTCCGGCCGATGCGACCACGATCGACTCCAAAGGCGGCACCATCCTCCCCGGCCTCGTCGAAGCCCACTTCCACGCCACTTATTTCAACGTCGCCGAACTCGCCGACCTCGACATCAAGTACCCCGTCGAATACGTCACCCTTCTCGCCGCCGCCAACGCCAAGCTCGCCCTCGAGTGCGGCTACACCGCCGCGCGCAGCTGCGGCAGCCTCCACAACATCGACGTCTGGCTCAAGAAGGCCATCGACCACGACCTCCACCCCGGGCCCCGCATGGCCGCCGCCGGCCGCGAGATCTGCGGCTCGGGCGGCCTCATGGACTGGAACCCCGACTACCTCAAGCTCGGCATGGAGGGCCTCATCCTCCTCGTCAACGGCCCCCTCGAAGCCCGCGCCGCCGTCCGCAAGCTCGCGAAGGACGGCGTCGAATGGGTCAAGACCTACCCCAGCGGCGACGCCGCCAGCCCCCACGCCGACCATCACAGCACCTGCATGACCCGCGAGGAGCTCGACGCGGCCGTGTCCGAAGCCCACAACTTCAAACTGAAAGTCACGGGCCACTGCCGCTCCACCGCCGGCATCAAGAACGCCCTCCTCGCCGGCTTCGACGCGATCGAGCACGCGACCTTCATCGACGACGAAACGCTCGACCTGCTCCTCAAGCGCAACGTCCCCGTGGTCCCCGCCCTCTACTTCGAAAAAGCCAGCATCGAGCGCGGCAAGGAATTCGGCATGCCGCAGGGGGTGATCGACGGACACAAGGAGACCCTGGAGGGAGGCATCGCGAGTGCGAAGCGCATCCTCAAGTCCGGCGGCCGCCTCGGCATGGGCGGCGACTACGGCTTCGCGTGGACCCCGCACGGCGACTACGCCAAGGAGCTGACCTTCTTCGTCCGCGAGGTGGGATTCTCTCCGATCGACACGCTCCGCTGCGCGACAAAGACCGGCGCCGAAATCCTTGGCCGCGAAAAAGAGCTCGGCACCCTCGAAGCCGGCAAGCTCGCCGACGTCCTCGTCGTCGACGGCGACCCGATCAAGGACATCCGCATCCTCGAAGACCGGTCCCGCTTCATCGCCGTCCTCCAGGGCGGTATCCTCAAGGCCGGACAACTCGCATGAACCTGCTTCTTCTCCTGCTCGCGGCGGACATCTACTACGTCGGCCCGAAAGGCAGCGATGCCAACGACGGCCGCTCCGAGGCCAAGGCGTGGCAGACCGTCGCGAAGGTCAACGCCACCGCGTTCAAGCCCGGCGACCAGATCCTTTTCGCCCGCGGCGGCGAGTGGCGCGACAGCCTGAAGGTCGGCTCGAGCGGCGCGCCCGGCAAGCCGATCACCTACGCCGCTTACGGCAAGGGCGAGAAGCCGAAGTTCTGGGGCAGCGACCCCGTCGAGATCGGCGCCGACGGAACCGCGAAAATCGACAAGCCCGTCGCGGCCCTGCTCGCGGACCACAAGTTCCTCGCCCCCGCCTCGTGGAGCTGGGCGAACGGCGTCCTCAAGGCGAAACCCGGCTCCTATACCGCCTGCCTCCGGGTCGATCCCGTCCATTCCAACGGAAAGAACCATCTCGTCTTCAAGGACCTCGTCGCCGACGAATCGGCCGACGTGCGCGACGGCTACTGCTTCCGCGTGATGGGAAGCGACGACGTCCGCATCGAAGACTGCGAAGCCTACCGCGCCGGCCGCCACCACTTCGGCACGATCAACTCCTCGAACTTCGTCGGCCTCCGGCTGAAATGCGCGACCGCGATGCCGGCGATCCCCGGCGGCGCGACGTTCTACGTCTCGTTCAGCGACGCGTCCCGGAAGAACGACTCGCACCAGTGGATCGACTGCAGCGCCGACGACGTCGACGGCTACCAGGTCTTCTACGACCATGGCGAAGGCCTGGGGCCGATCCTGATCCAGAACATGACGTCGCACGGCGGGAAGTTCTCGGTCGGGTCGTCGGCGACGGCGCCCATCACGGTGAAAGGCGGGCTGATCGAGGACGCGTCGCTCGAGGTCTTCGGCGACCACTTCAAGGCCGATGGCCTGACGATCAAGGGGAACGGCGCGATCGACCTCTTCTGCTCCGACAGCGTGATCGAAAACTGCCTGCTTGTCCTCGAGCCGAAGAACGGCGCGCACACCGGCTACAACTCGGCCTTCGTCCTGCGCGACGACGCCCGGCGCAACACGATCCGCTACTGCACGGTGCTGACGGGTGACGGCCCCTGCGTGACGATGACCAAGCCGGGCTCGGGGCTGAAGCTGCTCGACAACGTGCTGCTGTCGAAGAAAGGTCTCTATGGAGGCGCGACCGACGCCGACGCGCAGAACAACTTCACGACCGGCGATCCGAAGCTCGGCGGGGACCACGTCCCGCAACTCGGCTCGCCGCTGATCGGCGCCGCCAAGACTCCCGGCCCGCCGACCGATCATGCCGGGAGGAAGCGTCCCGCGCCGCCCTCCCAGGGCGCTTTCGAGAAGAAGTAGGCTCCCTCAATCCTCCGCCGGCTCATACTTAATGGGTCCCGCCGAGCTACAATGAGCCAGGGATTGACGGGAGCTCACCATGACGGGTCTCACCCTGGCAATTTGCCTCCTCGCCCAGAGCTCCGCTCCCCAACGGGGCATGCTCCAACCGTCGCAGCCGACCTACACCGTGACCGCCGCCGGTGCCACGATCACGATCCCGGTCACCCGCGTCGCCGGCTCCTCAGGCGCCGTCGGCTGCAGCTACACGACCGTCAACGGCACCGCCGTCGCTCCGACCGACTATGTCGCGAAAACCGGAACGCTCTCCTGGACGAACGGCGACAGCGCCCCGAAGAACATCGTGATCACGATCGTCGACGACGGCGTCGTCAACGGGAACAAGACCTTCTACGTCCAGCTGAACACGCCGACCGGCGGCGCCTATCTCGGGGTGCCGCCCACGACGCCCGCGACAAACCACGAGGGCCGGGTGCTGGGGACCTACACGGCGCCCACCGTGCCCGTGGACTGGAACACGACGACCGCCGACGGGATCCTCCAGGCCCTGCAGATCCTCCCCGCGAACAACCCGTGGAACGAGGACATCCGCGGCCTCGCGGTGTCGCCGGACTCGGGCACGATCATCGCGGGCATGATGCTGCTCGCGACGAATCTTCACGTCAACCGCGACATGAACCTGAGCATCATTCCGGGCACCCAGCCGACGAAGACCGTCCCCCTCAGTCTTTATGGAGGCGAATCCGATCCCGGCCCGTATCGGGTTCCCGACAACATGCCGATCGAGGGTTTCACCACGGACGACAACCGCACGCTCGCGAACATCCAGCAGGACATCCCGACGCTGGGAGGCGACCGTCACGGAACGATCATCGATCCGGTGAACGGCTATATCTATGAGTTCGGGAACACCGTGCGCGATGCCGGGTTCAATTGGTCTGCCTCGGGCGAAGCGACGTTCGCGCTGAACTCCAACGTCACGCGACCGGACACCTGGACCTCGGCCGACGCCGCCGGCCTTCCGCTCCTCCCCTCGATCACCCGCTACGACGAATGCCAGCGCGGCATGGTCGAGCATGCCATCCGCTTCACGGCCTCCTCCCGTGCGGCCTACGTCTGGCCGGCGACCCACAAGACGGGATCCTACTCGGGCCTCGACCGCCCTCGCATGGGCGAGCGCTTCCGGTTGAGGAACAACGTCACGGTCAACAACAAGATCACTGCCATGAGGCCGCACGCGAAAGCGATCGCGCTGGCGCTGCAGAAGTACGGGATGATCATGGCCGACAACGGCAGCACCTGGTACATCTCCACCAACTCCGACAGCCGCCTCACGAATCTGACCGATATCCAGACCCTGCACGGCGACGAGTTCGATGTTGTCGTCACGACCGGACCGCACCAAGGCCCGCGCGCGACCAGCACCGCGGCAGTCACCATCACGGACGGGGGCGGCGGGGGCGGCGGCGACTCGACTCCGCCGCTGGTCTCGATCACGACGCCGACCAGCAGCGCCACCTACTCGACCAGCACCGCGACGCCGCTCTTCGGGGGCACGGCCTCGGACAACGTCGGCGTCACGTCGGTGACCTGGACCAACTCGGCGGGCGGCAGCGGCACGGCGTCGGGGACGACGACGTGGAGCACGCTGATTCCGCTGTTCACGGGGACCAACACGCTGACCTTCACCGCGCATGACGCGGGCGGCAACAACACGTCGGACGTGATCACGGTCGACTACACTCCTCCTCCCCCGGCGACCGGAGGCGGCGGGGGTGGCGGCGGAGGCGGGGGCTGCGGCTTGAGCGGGCTCGAATGGCTCCCCCTCCTGCTGCTCCGCAAGTTCCGCCGGGGGTTGTGATTCGGCTGAAGGTGTACTCCGATGGGGACCGTCCCTGTAATATAGGTAGAGTACTCCGGAGGCCGACCATGTCCCATCGCCGAACGATCCTCGGGCTGCTGCTCGGCGCGCTGATCCTGTCGGGCGTCTCCTGCGTCTTCAACGAGCCCGGCGGATTCTACCGCGGTGAAGGTCCGATTCCCGGCATCACGGTCGACGTCGACGGCCCCGACCAGGTCCTCAAGGTCCTGGGCAAGCCCAGCTGCCGTGCGAATGGCTGGTGGCAGGACGAGCACCGCTTCGACATGGAGTTCACCGTCTGGTACTACAAGGGCCTCGGCCGCGTCATCTTCCGCTACGACATGGCCACCGTTTACGCCACGGAAGCCGACAAGAGTCAGACCGGCCAGCCGAATTAGCGCGGTGCAGTAACGGGCGCCCTCCCCGGGACACTCATTAACCTGTAACGAGTACCCGGTGGCTCTGATATCTTTACAAACGATGGCGCTCCGGTTCCGCACGGCCTGGCGATGGGGGTTGGCTGCAGCCCTCCTTGCGATCCTGCTCCCCTGCGCCGACGCGGAAGCGGTGATCCCGTCCGCCTTCGGCCCCATCCAGGCCCTCATCGTCATCCTCCCGCAGCTCATGCTGGCCCTCGCGGCGGGCCTCGTCGCGATCTTCAAGCCGCGCACCTACAAGCTCCTGGGCGCCTACCTTTGGTCCCATAAGCCGTTCACGCTGGTCCTGGTCATCGGCATCGCCTGCCTCATCTGGGCGCCCTCCTTCTCCCGCGGCAAGGTCTCGGAGGAGCAGGTCGGCGCTCCCTGGTCCGCCTTCCGAGGCGGCCCCGCGCGCACCGGCGCCGTCGCCGGCGCCCGCGGGCCCCAGATCCGGCCCCGCGTCCTGTGGAAGCTCGCCGGCGACCCGCTCGGCGGCTCCACCGCCGCCGTCGACTCCTCCCCCGCCGTCGTCGGCAACCGGATCTACTTCGGCGTCGGCAACAACTCGATCCTCACCGGCTCCGCGGGCTCGATCTGCTGCGCGGATGCCGACACGGGCGCGCTCGCCTGGCGCTGGACCGGGAAGTCGGAGCTCGACTCCGCCCTGCGCGCGATCTTCTCCTCGCCGGTCATCTGGGTGGAGCCGCCGGATAAGGGAGCGCTTCCCGCTGCGCGCTACCTCGTCTGCGGCGAGGGCTACCACGAGGACCGCGACGGTCGGCTCCTCTGCCTCGACCTCGACCCCGTCCGCAAAAGCAAAGGCAAGGATGCTCCGAAGCTGCTCTGGAGCCTGCAGGCGACGGACCACGTCGAAAGCACCCCCTGCATCCACGACGGCAAGGTCTTCGTCGGGACGGGCGACGACGGCTACTGGGGCATCGAGCTCGCCACCGGAAAAATCCTCTGGCACATCGAAGGCACCTGCGACCGCTACCAGGTCACGGGTCCCAAGGCCGCCACGCTGGCCGGACTGGTCGGGAAAACGGTCGCGGTCAGCGGCACGGTGAAGCGCGTCGGCGCGGGCGCAAAAAACAAGGACGACGCCGGCTCGATGACGATCGAGGCGAAGGAGATCCGCGAGGCGGCGACGGCCCCGATCCCGCTGATGGAATCCGGCCGCACGCTGGAGCGGACGGTCTTCGGCAGGGTCGCGACGGGCGACAAGGGCCCTTATCTCGCGATCGACTTCTTCAACCCCGACTCGGAGTCGTCCTGCATCGCAGTCACGACGGCCGACCAGGAGCAGCGCCTGCTCTTCGGCTCGGGCGTCGACGGGCAGCGCGTCAACTGCGTGAACGCCGGGACCGGCGCCCTCGTGTGGAAAACCGCGGTTCCCTACCCCGCCTTCGGCGCGCCCACCGTCGCGGGCGACCGCGTCCTGATCGGCGTCGGCAAAGGCGACTTCGTCCACAGCGCGCCGGATCCCGTCGGCCTGATCCTCTGCCTCTCGCTGAAGGACGGCGCGAAGCTCTGGGAGACGAAGCTGCCGGACACCGTGCTGGGCTCCGTCACCGTCCTCGAAGGCCGCGCTTACGCCTGCTCGCGCGACGGGAACGTCTACGCGATCGACCTCGAGAAGGGCGGCATCGTCCAGAAGTACGCGACGGGCTCGCCGATCGTCAGCTCGCCGGTGGTCACGGGCGACTCCGTCTATGCGGGCAACGACGGCGGCCGTCTCTTCGGCTTCGACCGCAAGAGCGGCGCGATCCGCTTCACGACGCCGGTGTCGCCGGGCAGCCCGCTGGTCTCGTCGCCGGCCGTGTCGTCCGGCAAGCTCTTCGTCGGCACCCGCAACAAGGGTCTGATCTGCCTGGCCGACGCGCCCCCCGAGGAGACGTCGACGCCCGCCCTCTCCGTCGAGGATCGCGCCGGCCGCAGCGGCTGCGCGGACGGCCGGGGACTGCCGTCGATCAGCGGCGACACCGCGGATCGGAAATGGCCGCACTCCGACGCCGTGAAGCAGATCGAGCCGGGACCGTTTTATGCCGACGGAAGATTCCTGCTGGTGCCCGGCAGGGAATCGCGGATCAAGGTCGACAGCACGACGGGACTGGAAGCGGGCGTGCTCGGGGCCCGCATCCCCGGGGATGATTCCGTTTCGATCCACGGCCTCGAGTTCAGGAGCAAACCCTCGTCCGATCCGGACCGCTCCGTTCTCGAATGCAGCGGCGTCCGGCCGATCTGGACCGCGACGCTGGATTCGCTCGCGCTCGGCCCGGTGACCGTTTCAGGCGACAAGGTCTATATCGTCGTCACCGGACGCGACAAGGCGAAGGCGCTGATCGAGGCGCACAAGCTCGTCGACGGAACGCTCGCCTGGCGCAGGGAGCTGGACGAGATGCCCGTCTCGTTCGTCGTCGCGTCCGGGGACTGGGCCTGCGTCGCGACGGCGGACGAGAAGATCGCGGTCTTCCGCGCGTCGGACGGCAAGCCGCACGAGCCGATCCCGGTGGACGGCAAGCCGGTCGCGCCCGCGCTCTGCGGCGACGTCGTCATCGCCGCCGGGGAGAATCGGATCGCGGCGTACGATCTGTCGGCCTCCGAGTGGCTCTGGAACTACAGGGACCAGGACAACATCGGGAGGCCCACGACGCAGCCGATGATCCTGGGCGAGACGATCTGGGTGGGCACCACGAAGAGGGGACTCGTCGCGATCGGCGTCCCCTCGGGGCAGGCGAAGCCATGAGCAGCCTCACCCTTCCCCCGAAGCTCGACCGGATCCGCTTCTTCGGCCCCGGCGTCTCGGACGAGAATCCGTCGAAGGAGATCCTCGGCGGGAAGGCGTACAGCCTGATGACGATGACCGCCGCGGGGCTGCCCGTCCCGCCGGGGTTCACGATCACGACGCGCTGCTGTGCCGAATACTACGACGCCGGCAAGAAGTGGCCGCCCGGGCTGGAGCGCGAGCTGCGCCAGGCGCTGGACTGGCTGGAAACCGTCACCGGCCGCCGTCTCGGGACGTCGCCGAAGCCGCTGCTCATCGCCGTCCGCAGCGGCGCGGCGCAGTCGATGCCCGGCATGATGGATACGGTGCTGAACGTCGGCCTGCGTCCCGAGCTCGTCTCGTGCTATCCGCACTCCGACCGCTTCTGGAGCGACCTGCGCGACTTCGTCCGCGGCTTCGGCGAGACGGTCTGCGGGCTCGACTTCGAGGAGATGGAGAAGGCGGCGGGCCATGGCACGCCGGAGGACCAGGCGGCCAAGATTCTCGCGGCGTTCGAGAGGCTGCGCGGCAGGCCGTTCCCCACCGACCCGTGGGAGCTGCTCTCCTCGGCGGTGAGCGCCGTCTTCGAGTCGTGGAACAGCGAGCGGGCGATCAAGTACCGCGAGCACCATAATGTCCGCGGCCTCTCCGGCACCGCCGTCACCGTCATGACCATGTTCCCCTCGGAGCGCTCGGGGATCCTGTTCACCGAGGACCCGAACCGCCCCGACCAGGGCCGCATCATCCTCGAAGCCTCCTACGGACTGGGAGAGGCCATCGTCCGCGGCCACGTCGAGCCCGACATCTTCTGCATCGACCGGATCTCGAAGACGATCCTCGAGAAGCGCGCCAACACCGGGAAGACCGCGTGCGTGACGGACGCGGAAGCGCTCGACCTGGCCAGGCTGGGCCTGGACGTCGAGGCGTTCTACAAGACGCCGGTCGACGTCGAATGGGGCATCGCGGAGGGCAGGATCTGCCTGTTGCAGAGCCGGCCGGTGCGGGGCCTGGACATCCTGCGCTCGGTCCCGAAAGTCCGCGACGAGGAGATCGCGCGGCTGGGAAAGCTCGCCGAAGGGCGGCCCAAGGCCGCGTGGGCCGTGCACAATCTCGCCGAGACGCTGCCCGCGCCCCTGCCGCTCACGTGGGACATCGTCGGCCAGGGCTTCATGGGCAACGGCTTCCTGAAGCTCTACAAGGACCTCGGATTCCAGCCGAGCGAGCGGGTGCTGAAGGACGGCTTCCTCGAGCTGATCTGCGGCCGCATCTATATGGACGTCGAGCGGTCCGCGGAGCTGTTCTTCAAGGACCTGCCGATGGAGTACGACCTGAGCGGCCCGAACGGCAAGATCTCGGAGGTGCTGCTCGACCGCCCGACGAAGTTCGCGGTGGAGCGCGCCGGCCTGGGCTTCCTGCTCAGACTGCCCCTGACGATCGCGCGGATGATCGGCGCCAGCCGCGTGATGAAGAAAGTCGTCCGCACCGGGCTGGACGATTTGCAGAAGCGCGTGCTGCCGGCCTTCGACGAGTTCGTCCGCACGTCGCGGGCGAAGAAGCTCGCCGGGATGAGCGACGAGGCGCTGCTCGCGGAGATCGCGGAGCGCGAGAAGGTCGCCCTGAACGAATACGGCCCCGAGCTGCTGAAGCCGGGCTTCCTCGCGGCGTACTATCACGGCCGTCTGGCGTCGACGCTGGAATCGGTGCTCGGCGGCGCCGACGGCCGGGCGCTGACGGCGAAGTTGCTCGCAGGGCTCGACGGCGACAAGACGGTCGAGTCCAACATCGGGCTTTACCAGGTCGCAAAGGGCGAGCGGACGCTGGAGTCGTACCTGGCCGAATACGGCCACCGGTCGGTCAACGAGCTGGAGCTCGCCCAGGCGCGCTGGTCGGAGGATTCCGCCTATCCGAGGCAGCGCATCGCCCAGTTTCAGAAGACGTCGAATGGAACGTCGCCCGTGGACCTGCACCATAAGAAGAAGAAGGAACGCGAGGAAGCCGAGGCGACGATCCCGAAGCTGCTCCTCGAGCAGGGGGCCGCGTCGCTCGAGGAAGAGCTGCGCGAGGATCTGGCGGGCGCCCAGCGGCATATGCCGTGGCGCGAGACCTGCAAGCATTCGTTCGTCCTGGGCGTCGCGCTCGTCCGGGAGGCGGTCGAGGTGCTCGCCGAACGCTGGGATCTCGGGAAGGACATCTACTATCTGCGGCGCGACGAGCTGCCCCGCTTCAAGGCGCAGCGCGACGCGATGCTGGCGCAGATCCAGGATCGCAAGCTGCGCTGGAGCGCGTGGCAGCGGCTGCCGATGCCGGAACTGCTGCGCGGGAGCGATCTGCAGGCGCTCGGCCGCGACGAGGAGCGGCCCGCGTCGGAGGACGGCGTCTTCACCGGCGTCGGCGTCGCCTCGGGCGTCGGCACCGGCACCGCGCGCATCCTCCACTCCCCGTCGGACGCCGGCGATCTCGATCAGGGCTATGTCCTCGTCTGCCCCACCACCGACCCGAGCTGGACGCCGCTCTTCGTCCACGCGTCGGGGCTGGTCGTCGAACGCGGAGGCATGCTGTCGCACGGCGCGATCGTCGCGCGCGACTTCGGGATCCCCGCGGTCGTGCTGCCGGGGGCGACGAAGCTGATCCCGGAGGGGGCGACGGCGAAGATCGACGGCAACAAGGGTCGCGTCGAGCTCCAGAAGGCGGAGGCGCGCTGACCATGGAATGGATCTACCTCCACCTTCTGCTGCCGCTGCTCGAGGTGCTCTATATCCCCTGCGACTGGCTCCTGGGCTGGGTGGAGCGGTTCCCGCCCGTGGTGTCCATCAGCATCGTCGGCGTCATCTCCGGCGTCGCGGTGATCGCCGTGCAGAAGTACGGCAGCAACCAGAAGTTCATGGGAAAGGCGAAGGCGGACCTCGAGCTGCTGAAGACGAAGATGAAGGCGGCGAAGCAGGCGAAGGACGAGGACGCGCTGGCCCGCGCGCGCGGCCTGTCGGGGAAAATCGGCGGCAAGTACATGGTCGCCGCGCTGAAGCCGTCGCTCTGGACGGTGCCGCTGATCGGCGTCGTCGGCCTCTGGACCGGGTCGCGCCTGGGATTCCAGCCGATCCATCCGGGCGACGAGGTCGCGGTCGTCGGCCACTTCGAGGATAATGCGAAAGGCTTCCCGTATCTCTTTGTCCGGGACGAGCAGATTCCCCTGCAGGGAGCCCTGATCGCGCCGATCGAAGTTCCGCCCGACGGCGGGGGCCTGCAGGCCCGATGGAAGATCCGCGCAGACGGGGCGGGCCGGACGGAGCTGGTCATCCACTATGCCGGCACGCTGACGTCCGTGCCGTTCCAGGTCTCTCCAAAGGGGGGACACCCGCCCGAGCCGGTGACGACCGTGAGCGGGCCCACGCGGACGCAGGACCGCCTGCAGGCGATCGAATTCAAGCTCACGCCGAGCATCAAGGAAGCGTGGTGGAATCTGTGGCTCCAGTGGGGCGGCCTCTACCTGCTGGTCGCGATGGCGGTTGCGTTCCCCCTCCGCACCCTCCTCAAGGTCCACTGAAGCATTCCTCGCCTCCGGGGCGCCGCGACGCTATGCTTTACACGTTCTTTAAGGTTCCCCGGGCATGAAACGGCTCCTCCCCCTGCTCTTCCTTGCCTCGGCCCTCGGATGCGCGGACAACTACGCGGCGCTTCAGGCCGGCGACCCCGCACCGGTCGCCACGCTCAACGGAGTCCCGGACAAGGCCCGGGTCGAGCGCATCATCATCGTCAGCATCGACGGCTGCCGGCCGGACGCGATCGACGCCGCGAATGCACAGACGATCAAGAAGCTGATCGCGCGGGGAGCCTATTGCGACATCGCCCAGACCGTGCGCCCGTCGATCACCTTGCCCAGCCACACGGCGATGCTGACGGGCCTGGACTTCCAGCATCACGAGGTTGTGTGGAACAACTACCGCACGGGCTATATCGTGCATCCCACCGTCTTTTCGGTCGTGACGCAGGTGGGAAAAAAAACGGCGATGCTGTTTTCGAAGGACAAGTTCCACTTCCTGGCCAACCCCGCCTGCGTGAACTGGATCTACGGGCCGCCCGTGCCCAACAAGATTCCGAAGCGCGAGGACTTCAGCGACCCGGAGCAGCTGAAGGAGCTGCTGAAGAAGGAGGAGGACGCCGCGAAGCTGCCGGCGAAAAAGCCGACGACTCCTCCTCCGGGGGACCTGATGACCACGGCGGACATGCTGGCGCGCGCCTTCGCCGCCGCGTGGCCCGAGCAGAAATGGGCGCTCACGTTCATCCACTTCCGCGAGACGGACGAGAACGGCCACAAGAAAGGCTGGATGGGCCCGGAGTATCTCGAGGGACTCCAGCAGATCGACAGGGCCCTCTCCGTGGTGGTCGACGTCATCGAAAAGAACGGCGGCTTCGAAAAGACGGCGCTGATCGTGACCGCGGACCACGGCGGGAGCGGACGGGGCCACTATCGGTGGACGGAGCCCGACAAGGCCGAGAACGTGACGATTCCGTGGATCTGCGTGGGCCCCGGCATCCCGGCGGGATTAAAAATTGAGCGCATCATCCGCACTTACGACACGACGCCCACCTCGCTGGCCCTCCTGGGCCTCGGGGCGCCCGCCGGAATCGACGGAAAAGTTGTAGAAGAAGTCTTGCGTTAGCCGAATCATTAGGCAAAATGTCCAATCCAAGCTGGGGATTGTGTCGTATGTACTTCAGTTCCACTGGTGGGATTGATTCTATCTAAGGGAGGACCTATGGCGGAGATCTCTCGTCGTCAGTTCGGGAAGTTGGTGTCGGCCGCGGCTGCTGGCCTGGTCGGCGGCGCCGCCCTCATGGGCAGCGCGTCGGCGTCCGTATTGAGCGCGGACGACAAGCACGTCTGCAAGGGCCAGAACGCCTGCAAGAGCCAGGGTGGCTGCAAGACGGGCGACGGCGGCTGCGCGGGCAAGAACAGCTGCAAGGGCAAGGGCGGCTGCGCGACGTCGGCCAAGCACGAGTGCAAGGCCAAGAATGCCTGCAAGGGCCAGGGCGGCTGCAAGAGCGGCGACGCCGGCTGCGCGGGCAAGAACAGCTGCAAGGCCAAGGGCGGCTGCGCGGTTCCCATGAAGGAAGAGAAGAAGAAGTAGTTCTCTTCGACAGATCCCGAAACGGGGCGGGGAGAGATCTCCGCCCCGTTTCTTTTTTTTGAACATCCGCCGTGTGGCATTTCGCCCCACGTGCCACATCCTGCCCCACTCTTCAGGGCTTTTCGACCCACGCCAGGCTCGGATCCCCCCGTATTCAGGATGGCATGCGCTTTGCGGTCGAACAGCGGCCGGTCTCTTTGCGGGCGTGACATCCTTCCCGGGGCGCCGTTCCTGGCTGGGGGGTTCTAACGGGAGCCGGCGTCAAAGGTTCAGTTGATACTCGGAGGAAGCATGGGAAGGATCGCTCTGATTGCCGTCCTCGCGCTGTGCCTCACGCCCCAGGACATCAAGTGGAAGGCCTCCTGGGCCGAAGCCCAGAAGGACGCCAAGGCCTCAAAGAAGCTGGCAATCCTGATCTTCGTCAACAACGGGCTGAAGGACTCGGTGAAGTTCGAAGCCGAGACGCTGCCCACCGCATCGGTGGTCTCCGCCCTGCAGGCGCACGTCTGCGCGAAGATCGACCCCGACGTGAAGGACGAGGATAATGCGCTCTGGCAGAAGCTCGGCCAGGCGCGGCCTCCGATGACCTACGTCTTCGACCCGGAGGGCAAGCTGCTGACGACCGTCTCCGCCCTCAAGGCCGACTACTATGCGGGCGCGATCGCGTCGGCGGGCCCCGCCTACTTCAACAAGATCGCCCCCGCCCGCGAAGCGCTGGCGCGCGACCCGAACCAGCCCGACAAGCTCGTGATGCTGGGGGAGGCGTACGAGAAGCTGAACAACCCCGAGGAGTCGTCGGCGTCCTACACCAAGGCGATCGACCACCTCGTTAAGAAGGGCGACAAGGCCGGCGCGCTGAAGATCATCGAGAACCAGCTCAAATCCTACTATGACATGAAGTGGTACGTCCCGGCCCGCAGCTCCTGCATGAAGGTGGCGGAGCTGGACCCGGCCGATTCGGGCAAGCTGGGCGCCCAGGCCGCCTGGATCATCGGCATGGCGGACTGCAAGGAAGCGAAGTGGCAGAACGCCATCACCGGGATGAGGGCGGCCTGCGACCGCTTCAAGGACGCGCCCAACATGGACCAGATGCTGTTCACCCTGGGTTCGGCCTATATGTATGCGCGCGACAACGCGAACGCGATCGCCATCTACGAGGAGATCGTGAAGAAATATCCGAACTCCGAGACCCGGAACATCGCGCAGATTCAGATCGACAAGCTCCGTAAGTAGAGGAAGCCGTCATGGCGAAAATCCTGAAGTGCCCCCGCTGCCAGGAAAAGATCGACGTCACCGACCTGTCGGGCGGCTCGACGGTGCGCTGCGAGGCCTGCGGCACGATGGTCCGCATCTCCGGCGGCACCCAGCCGATCCCGAAGGCCGCCGTCGCGGCTCCCGCGCCCGCCGCCGCAGCCGGCGGCCGCGAACGGGGGGGCACGAAGGTCCGCAAGCCGGGGGACAAGCACTCGACGAAGGTCCGGACTTCCCCCGGGGCAGGCCGGCAGACGGAGCTCTTCCGCAAGATGAACAGCGCCCGCTCCCCCGGCGAGGGCGGTCGTCCCCGCGGCGGAGGCGGCAAGGAGGTCTCCGGAGGGATGAGCACCGGGATGATCGTCGGCATCGCCGCCGGCGTCATCATCATCATCGCGGTCGCGGCCTTCGCGCTCATGGGCAAGAAGGACGGCGGCGGACACTCCAAGTCGTCCGGCAGCAGTGAGAAGGAGGCTGCCGCGCCGGTCAAGAAGAAGAAAAAGGACGACCCGAAGCCCGCGTCCGTATCGAGGCCGGAGCCGCCGACGGACAGCGGTACGTTCAAGCCGGGCGCCCGGACGGCCGCCGGCGTGGGCAAGGATGTCCCCGACATGAAGTGCAATCCCGATGCGCGCCAGACCTATGAGGCGATGGTGACGGGCGGCCGCATCTCGGAGATCGTGAACGAAGACTACAAGTGGATCACGTACGTGTTCGACGGTCTGCTCAGCGACAACGAGGCGGTCGTGAAGAACACCTGCGACGCGCTGCACCAGATCATCGTGAAGAGGAAGCTGGACGCCTCGCAGAGCGATCTCGGGAAGCAGTCGACGATGAACGGGATGAACATGCCGGAAATCCGCGGGGGCGAGTATACGTACTGGGCCCAGTGGTGGCTCATGCTGCCCAATCGGAATGCGATTGCCGATTGGGCCACATCGGCGGGCGCCGATCCCTCGTCGACCAAACCGACGGGCGGCGGCGTCTCGGGCAATGCCGCGACGGAGGACTGGCCCCGGACGCTGGGGGCCTGCCGCTCGGGCGGGTTCATGAACTCCAACAACGAGGAGTACTACCACTTCCAGCGGGTGAAATCGATGGGCAAGTCGGCCTATCCCAAGCTCGTGGAGTTCATCGACAACGAGGACTCGACGATCGGAACCGCGGCGGTTCTGATGTTGAAGGAACTCACGGGCCGGAGCGACTCCCCTTCGCGGGTGAACGACGGGAACAAGGCGCAGGTGAAGGCCGACTGGAACGAGTACATCAAGAAGAACTGAAGTGCTCAGCGGGGTTGGGGTGGGGAGCCGGAGTGTGGCAGAACGCCACACGGCCTCCCATGGATGTACCGGGGGACCCCCAAAGCCGCCAAAATCGCGCGTTTTCTGAGGGTTGGCGGTGGCACAGGATTTGCACTCATAGGGGGCCTGTCAGACTTGGGGCTGGGCCGAGGCAGTTGGGGCGGACAGAGTGCAGGACGCAAAAAGGCCTCAGGTCGGAAAGACGGACGTCGCCGTCACGGTGCTGGACCGGTTGCTGACGTACCTGCGGCCGGTGATCCTGGTGGGGACGATCCTGGTGCTGTGCCTGGCAATCTATGCAGTATCGGTAGCGCTGACGAAACGGTAGCTGGAATTTTTTGGGTAGAACTGAGTTCAGGAGGATTGTTATGGGTCGCCGCGCGTTGCAGGTTTTCTCGACGGTCGCCATGGTCGGCATCATGGTGGGTCTTGCGTTCGCCCAGGAAGGCGAAGCGGAAGTCCATACGAAGAGCTGGTTCGACCTGTTCAAGTCGACGGGCTTTGTCGGCATCCTGCTGGTCCTGACGTCCATGATCGGGACCGCGCTCCTGATCCAGTACATCGTGAACTTCAACGAGCAGAAGATCGGCAACCCCACGCTGCTGAGCGAGGTGGACGCCCTTCTGAGCGAGAACGACCTGGACGGCGCCTTCACGCTGGCGCAGTCCGACCAGAGCTATGCCGGCAAGGTGATCGCGGGCGCGATCGGCCGCAGCGTCGGCGGCTATGAAGAGGCGAAGCGCGGCATGGAAGAGGCCTCGGCCGTCGAATCCTTCAAGCTGGTCGCCAAGACGTCCTATCTGTCCCTGGTCGGGAACATCGGACCCCTGCTCGGCCTGCTGGGCACGGTCACGGGCATGATCTCGTCCTTCCAGGTCATCGAGACCCTGAAGGCCCCGACCCCCGGCGACCTGGCGAAGGGCGTGTACGAGTCGCTCGTGAACACGACGATGGGCCTGTTCATCTCGATCGTGTTCCTGTCGGCCTTCTTCTTCATGAAGAACAAGATCTCCGACATCCTCCTGCGCGTGAACAATTCGATCGGCGAGATCCTGTCCCGGAACCTGTCGCCCGAGGCACAGAAGGAAGCGGGCGGGGCCCGATAGTTTAGGCTCTTTGCCGAGCGAAGGGAGACTGCGACATGTCTAAGAAAGGCGCCGGGACTTCGGAATATACGAATCCGAACCTCATCCCGATGATCGACATCATGTTCCTGCTTCTCCTCTTCTTCATGCTGGGCGCCGACATGGGTCAGCGCGAGCTGGAAGAAGTCGTCCTCCCCAAGGCGAACTCGATGAAGGAGGACAAGGAGAACAAGGAGAAGGACAAGAACCGGCTCACCATCAACGTGTATCACCGCTATGAGGTGAAGTGCCAGGCCTACGCCAAGGGCGGGGTCTGTCGCGACGACGCCCACTGGCGGACCGGCATCAAGGGCAAGGATTACTCGGAGCCGGAGAAGCTGGGTGGCTACCTGAAGAAGGAAGCCGACGCCACGCGCGGCCTGGATCCGAAGAATCCCCAGGTGTCGGAGCTGAAGGTCATGATCCGCGCGGACGCGTCGGCTCCGTACGGCCTGGCCCAGCGGGCGATGAACACGTGCGCCAAGGCCGGCATCTACAAGGTGGAAGTCGGCGCGTCGCGTCCGATGGATCAAACCAAGAAGCACGGCTAGGAGGAACTATGGGCGGCGGTGGAAACATCGGAGAGGCGTCGGACAATCCCGTCGAGATCAACGTGACGGCTATGGTCGACGTCATCTTCTGTCTGTGCATCTTTTTCATGTGCTCGTTCCACTTCAAGCAGTTGGAAGGTAAGATCGATACGTGGCTGCCGAAGGACCGCGGCGTCTTCCAGGGTCAGCCCGAAAAGGTGATCCTCGAGGAAATCCGCGTGTTCATGAAGTGGGATGCGGCGAACAACCGCACGATCCGCAAGGTCGGCAACCGCGGCGAAGTCGAGTCGGATGAGGCGTTGATGAACGTGGTCATCCAGATGACCAACGACTACAAGAAGGCCGGGAAGTCGGAGTTCCCGGTGCTGATCGACGCGACTCCCGACGTGCCGTGGCAGGAAGTGATCCATATCATGGACATGTGCAAGAAAGAGAAGCTCGAGCGGATCGAGTTCGCGGCGCCCTTCGAGATGATGAACAAGGGCGCGTCCAAGAACTAGCATCACGGAGATGAATTCCGGCGTCGAACGGGAATGAGCATGAAAGCGCCGATGCCCCCGGAGTACCGGCCCCCGAACTGGGCCACGAAGGAGTTCCGGAGACTCCTGATCGTGGGGGTGATGGGCTGCGCCGTGATCGGGTGGATGGTGTTCGACATCGCTCCGAAGTTCACGCAGAAGGCGGCGCGCGCCGGCAAGCAGACGGACCCCAACGCCTACGTCCCGAAGCCGGCGGAACCCGGGGTCGTCAAGGCGCTGAAGTACGAGGGCGTCCTGGAGAAGGTGAAGGACGGGTCGTCGATCGACGACCAGGACGAGTCGTATCAGTACCTGATCCGGAGCCTGTCCCGGATGGACGCGGCCCAGGTTGGGAAGGAAGCGAAGTCGGTCGATTACGCGTACTATTCGAAGCTGCCGGCCGAGCTTCGGGGCGAGACGGTGAAGATCCTGGCCCTGTTCCTCCAGTCCAACCCGATCCGGGTCGATGCGGCTCCGGGCGGGGTAAACTTCATCCATCGGACGTACCTGATGGACCTGAGCGGGGACGAGGGTTACGTGGTGGACCTGCTGCAGCCTCCGGGCGAGCTGGCCTTGCGGACCCTGGTGGGGATGGATGCCGTCTTCCTCAAGCTGGGCACGTACGAGAGCAAGAAGGGTCCGGTGCAGGCTCCGCTGTTCCTGGGCAAGAGCCTGCGGGTCGTGAAGGAGCGGACGGCGGCGGACCCGGTCCTGAACCTGAGCAACGGCATGGTGGTGGGGGCGGGAATCACGGCGATGCTGGTCATCCTGGGCATGACGGCCCTGATATTCCGCAAGCCGAAGCCCCCGGCGACGAAGAGCCTGGGCGGGCCGTCGCTGTCGCTGGAATCGTAGAAATCTTTGATCGCGGAATATTAGAAAGGGAGTGCGTATGAGCCCCAAGCGGCCTGAAGACGAAGAGATGGACGAGATGGATGCTCAGGAGGAGCAGCAGGAAGAGGTCGTCGTCCAGGGAAAGCAGGGCTGGCTGGCCAACGCCCCCTGGTGGCTCATCTCGGTGGGCATCCACGCGGTGCTCATCCTCGGGGCCACGCTGGTCGCCATCGAAAAGCTCGTCGCGATCGACGAGGGCGAAGTCGCGGTCGTCGTGACCGCGAAGTCCGCCCCGGTGGTCGCGGAGATCGAGCGTCCGCGCGACGTCTTCGAGCGGAAGGGCATCCCCAAGGACGACCAGGTCGCCCAGCCGACGGACGAGCCGGCGATCTTCTTCCCCGAGGCGAAGGAGTCGGACCACAACGAGTCGGCGGACAACGAAGACTATCACCAGATGAAGGGCGACTCGAAGGACTTCCTGTCCTACATCAAGGGTGAGGCCGGCGGCTTCCGCGGCCGGCAGGCGGGCAAGAACCCCGGCGTCTACGACACGATGGGCGTCGGCGTCGGCGGCGGCGGCGGCGGCCGCTACGGCGGCCGGTTTGGCGGCCGCGAGAACCTCGTGGCCCGCGGCGGCGGCACCCGTGCGACGGAAAGCGCGGTGCTCGCGGCGCTCAAGTGGCTGGCGCGCCATCAGGGTCCGGACGGCGGCTGGGGCGCGGACTCCTTCATGGGGCAGTGCGTCGGCGGCCGCTGCGGCGGCCCCGGCGAGCGCGACTATGACACCGGCCTGACGGCCATCTCGCTGCTGGCGTTCCTGGGCGCCGGATACTCGCAGCTGTCCAAGGACGAGTACCCCGACCCGGCCAACCCCGGCCGCGTGCTGAAGTTCGGCGAGGTCGTCAAGAAGGGCCTCCAGTGGCTGCTCTCCCACCAGGATCCCGAAGGCTGCCTGGGCGAGCGCGGCATGAAGTACCTGTACAACCACACGACCGCGGCGCTGTGCCTCTCGGAAGCGTACGGCATGACGGCGTCGCAGCCGCTCAAGGAGCCGGCGCAGAAGGCGATCGACTTCGTCGTCGCGGCGCAGAACCCCGGCAAGGGCTGGCGCTACAGCGCGAAGTGCGGAGACAACGATTCGTCGGTGTCGGGCTGGGCGGTCATGGCGCTCAAGTCGGCCGAGCTGTCGGAACTCTCCTTCCCGAAGTCGGCGTATGAAGGCGCGCTCAACTGGTTCAACGAGGCGACCGAACAGAACGGCTACTACCAGGTCGGCTACAACGCGCGGTCGACGGGCAAGGTTTACGTGCCCGGAAAGAACGAGCAGTTCGACCATCACGCGTCGATGTCGGCGGTGGCGGTCATGTCCCGCATCTTCATGCAGAAGAAGAAGAGCGAGCCCGCGCTGGGCGCGGTGAACCTGCTGGTGTCGGACCTGCCCGAGTGGAAGACGAACAAGATCGACTTCTACTACTGGTACTACTCGTCGCTGGCGCTGTTCCAGTTCGACGGCCCGGAAGGCCCGATGTGGAAAAAGTGGAACGAGCCGATGAAGAACGCGCTGGTTCCGAACCAGCACACGGCGAAGGACGGCTGCAAGAACGGCTCGTGGGATCCGGAGAACGAGCGGTGGGGCGCCGAAGGCGGCCGGGTGTACGCGGTGGCCATCAACGCCCTGACGCTGGAGGTCTACTACCGGTACGCCAACGTCTTCGGCGGCTCCGGCGGTGGAAACAAGCCCAAATAAGGACGCGTCGAAGGCGTAAGGGGTTCCCTTCCGGCCTCCGGGCCGGATTCTCCTTTTCCCTGGAGCACATCGCATGACGGCGAAGCTCTCGTCGGTGGCCGCCTTTGCGGCGGCCCTGCTGTGTTCGCTGGCGGCCCACGCCCAGGACGACTCGGACCTCGCCCGGGCCCTCGCCCAGCGCGGCTGGTTCGATCTCGCCGAGGAGATCTGCGACAAGCTCGACAAGGGCGCGGCCCGCAACATGGTCCCCTTCATCCGGGCCGAGATCAAGCTGGGCCAGGTCGACCGCGAGACGGACTACGCGAAATCCTCCCAGGGGCTGGCGGACGCCGTGGGCCTCTACAAGAAGTTCCTCGACGAGAATCCCACGCATCCCATGGCGCTGGAGGCGCAGACCAACATCGGCTGGGTCCAGGCCCGGAAGGGACGCCTGGCGGTCGACGCGATCGAGGTGGAGTCCGACGCCACCAAGCACGCCGACCTGCAGAAGCAGGCGGCGGGGGCGTACGGCGACGCGGAGAAGTACTACCTGGAGACGATCGAGAAGCTCAAGAAGGAAAAGAGCGACAAGGCGCAGGACGCGCTGATGGACGCCCGTCTGGAGCTTCCGCGCGTGCTGATCGATCACGCGAGGCTGTCGAGCGTGGACGACGCGACCAAGAAGCGGCTGCTCACCCAGGCCAAG
>DASQOM010000364.1:0-3363 GCA_035644495.1 Planctomycetota bacterium
CCGGCCTTCCTGCCCAGGAAGATCTCGCGCCCGGCCTTCGCGTCGCCGTGCTCCAGCACCGACGCCAACGAGTCGAGCTTCTCCTTCATCGCGGCCGTGTCGACCTCGAGCCTCTTCACGACGGGCTCCGCCTCCCGGCGCACCTCGTCCGGGTATCCCTTGAAGACCTTCCGGAGCGTCTCCGCCGGCAGGCTCGTGAAACCGGGCGCCGACGCCACCGCGCCCAGCAGCTTCTTCGCCACCGCCGCGCTCTTCGATCGCTCATAGACGCCGATCAGGCGCGGCATTTCCAGCGGTCCCGCGACGGCGACCACGGCCGACAGCTGGTTCAGCTGGGCGTCGTCCAGCGGCAACTTGCCCACGGCTTCCGCCGCCGACAGCCGCAGCAGCGGGGCCTTGTCCTTGTCCATGCAGCCGACCAGGAAGCGGTATAAGGCGCCGTCCAGCTTCGCCAGCCGCGGTGCCGCCGCCAGCAGCGTCTCCACCCGCAGCTCCGCGCTCCGCATGTCGTCGCGGGCCAGGCGCAGGAGGACGTCGTCGAAGTCGCCGCAGCCCGCCGCGCGGATCAGCGCGACCGCCTGCCTCACCACGCGCTCGTCCGCGGCGTCCAGCGACCAGCGCGCCTCGCCCAGCCAGGTCGACGGGGACCGCTCCGGAAGCGCCCGCGTCATCGCCTCGAGGACCAGCAGCCGCTGCGGTGCCGACGTCTTGTCCGTCCGCAGCGCCTGCGCCATCTGGTCCTGCATGGCGGGGTCGCGGCTGAACGACACCAGCACGCCCTTCAGCAGTTCCTGGCGCGCCTCGTCGAGCAGCGGCTCCGCGAGCCACTCGCGCACGAGGCCGAAGAGCTCGTTGGACCATCCCGGGTGCGAGGCGATCACCTTGAGCGCCGCCTGCTGGAGCGCGGAGTCGATCGGATCGAGCAGCGGCGTGACCAGGTCGGGCGTCAGATTGCCGCCGTCCATCTGGTCGAGGGCGATCAACGCCGCCCGGCGGATCCCCGCGTTCGGATCCTTGAGGGCGCCGAGCAGATCGTCCCGGTCGGCGATGCGGATGAGCGCGTAGATCAGCGCATGCTCGAGGAAGCGGTCGCCCCCGGCGCGCACGGCCTCGAGCAGCGGCAGCACGGCCTTCCGGTCGCCGATCCGCCCCAGCGCGTTGGCCGCTTCGCGCTTCACCTGCGGCGGGTCCTCCTTCAGGCGATCGATCAGGCCCCCGACCGCCGCCGGATCGCGAACCAGTCCCGCCGAGATGCACGCGATCTGCCGGAGCGTCGCGTCCTTGTCCGACAGGAACCCGCGCAGCGATGCGCGCGCGTCCGGCGTCTCGATACGGGTCCGGGTCCACAGCCCTTCGGGGGTCGCCGGCAGGTCGGCGATCGCGCCAAGCTTCGCAGCCTCCCGGATGGCGCGTTCCCGCACCATCCACCGCGCGTCGCCCAGCAACGCCGCAGGGCGGGTCCAGTCGGCCTTCAGGCCGCGCGGATCCGCAACTCTGGCGGCGTTCTTCCTGCGGATCCGGTAGATGCCGCCCAGCACCTGCGGCTTCGCGATCTGCGAAGTCGGGCAGCCGATGCGGAACCAGCCGCCCGTGTCGACGACCAGCAGGCTGCCGTCCGCGTCCTCGAGCACGTCGGTCGGATGGAAGTCGGGATTCTTCGACTGGACGAATTCCTCGTTCCTCGACCGGAACGTGGCGCCGTCGCGCTCGAGGACATGCCGCTGGACCTTATGGGTGTTGAAGTACGTGCAGAAGAGATTCCCCTTCACGCCCATCGCGTCGCTCTTCGCGATCATCATCCCGGCCGGCGCGGTCGCGATCATCGGGACCATCACGGGCAGGAAATCGCCGGTGCGCTTGCGGTCGGTATAGACGCGGTCGCGCACCGCGTACTCGCCGCCGTCGACGCCGTGAATGAGGGCGTCTCGCAGGCCGCCACCGTAGGAGTCGGGCGCCCAGAACGTTCCGGAGATGAAGTAGTCGCCGGAGGGCAGCCAGTCGACCTCGACCGGATTGCCCTGACAACCGCAGACGATCTCCATTTCGCTGCCGTCGGGCTTGCAGCGCATCAGCCAGGGTCCCGTGGCCTTCTTCGCGAACTTGCCGTCGGGCGTGTGCAGGTTATGCGCCATGCGGCCGGGGAGGAAGTAGATGCGGCCGTCGGGACCCAGACACGCGCCATGGGCGTCGTCGGCGACCCCCGTATTGGCGAGTCCCGTGATCAACTCCGTCCGCTTGTCGCAGACGCCGTCGCCGTCGGTATCTTCCAGCTTCCAGAACGACGGCGGCGACGTGCAGTAGAGGGCGCCCTGATGCCAGAGCAGCCCCTGAGGGAACACCAGCTTGTCGGCCCAGACTTTGCTGGTGTCGAAGCGGCCGTCGCCGTCGGTATCCTCGAGCACTCGGATCCGATGGGGCGGATCCTTGATCAGGTCGCTGCCCTTGAGATTGACCCCGGCCGAATCGGCGACGTAAAGGCGCCCCTGCTCGTCGAAGCAGGCCATGATGGGCCGTTCGACGAGCGGCGGCCCCGCCACCAGCTCGATCGTGTAGTTTTCAGGCACCTCGAAAGGCGGCGCCTCGCCCGGCGCGGCTCCCGACAGCACCAGCAGCAGCGGCAGCAGTTTCTTCATCTCTCCTACTTCTTACTCACGGATCGCTTACGGAAATCCGTAGCCCCCGCTAAGGATTTACGCCCCCTTTCTCTTCCACTCTTCTCTTCTGTTCGTTGCAGGGCAGGACACGCCCGACGGATGCCCCCCATGGGTTCCATCCCCACTGAATCGTACTCCGCCCCTCGTCACACTTCCGCGTTTGTCCGATATACATTACTCATGCGGCAGGCGTATTACGAATAGCATGAAGCGGGCGGGCCTCCTCGCAGTCCTGGTTTTTCTCGGCCAGTCGTCGGGACCGGCAAGCTCGCAGTCCGCCCCCGCCGACACCGACCTCCCCAGGATCCAGCCGCTGCTGTCCAAATACTGCGTCAGCTGCCACGGCGCCGGGAAGGGCAAGCCCAAGGCCGACCTCAACCTCGTCCGCTTCACCACCGAGGCCCAGATGCGCGCCGAGCGCCGCATCTGGAAGGAAGCCATCCTCAAGCTGCAGACCCACGAGATGCCGCCCGACGACTCCAAGGTCCAGCCGCAGCAGATGGAGCGGGAGAATCTCATGGCCTCGCTCCAGGCCATCCTCAGCAAAGTCGACGCCAATGCCCCCGTCAACCCCGGCCGCGTCACCGTCCGGCGCCTCAACCGCACCGAGTACGGCAATACCATCCGCGACCTGACCGGCGTCGACTTCGACCCTGCCGAGGACTTCCCCTCCGACGACATCGGCTACGGCTTCGACAACATCGGCGAC
>DASQOM010000365.1:0-20036 GCA_035644495.1 Planctomycetota bacterium
CGGGCGCCCGACGTTGTTCATCGCGGAATAAGCCGCCAGCAGGATCAACAGCGACGCGACGAAGGGCCACGTCGTCCGCACCCGGTCCCGACTCGGACACCGACGCAGGCCCCAGCCCAGCGCCGCCAGGAGTCCCGCCGAGACGACGAACCCCGGGACCTGCCCGGCTCCCGCCGGCCGCTTCGACCAGTCGAATCGGATGAAGTTGTGGAAATCGAAGTCGGCGTACCAGGGGTTGAGAGCCCGGAGACCCCAGGAGCCCAGGGTGAGCACGACCCGGATCGGGAACGGCTCGACGGCGACGGGGGCGACAGCCGGGTCCGTCCACCGCCAGCGCTCGCAGCGCATCACGTGCCCGACATAGAGGCCTGCATAGAGCGCCAGGGGCAGCAGCATCAAGGCCAGCGGGAGCGCCCGGCGGCGGCGCGGATTGGAGACCGCGACGCAGGCCGGAAGAATCACGCCGGCGACCACCGCGATCTCGTGACAGGCCATGGCCCCCGCCATCGCGAGGATGTACTGCAGCATCGGCCCCCGCTCCGAGTCCTCCCGGCACAGTCGCCACGCCGCCTGCAGGGCCAGCAGCAGGAAGCCGTAGCCGATCAGGTAGAACGACAAGTGGCCCCAGACGACTAGCTCGAAGTTCGCGGTCACGAGGGAAAAGACCGCGGCCCCGGCGACCGCGAACGCGGACGGACGGATGGACCATAGGACCTCGAAGAGGATGAAGGCGACCCCGATATGCAGGAGCAGATTCGTCCAGTTCCACCCCCGGTATTGGGCCCCGAACGCCGCCGTCTCGGCCGCGAGGACGACGCCGCTCAGGGGCCTGAACAGCAACTCGTCCCCCTTCCAGAACTGCCGCGCCGCATTGTAATCCCAGAGCGCGAGCCCGCCCGAGAAGCGCAGGTCGTTCCCCCGCTCGGCGAAGTAGTGGAGCTGGTCGGCGTTGAAGAAGCGGTTCATCGCCTCCCGGTAGACGACGACGTTGACGACGGCCAGCAGCAGGGCGACGGCGGTCCGGCGGACCCAGGCCTTCGCCGCGAGGGCGTTCCAGTCGGGTGCAGGGACCGGGACAGCGGACATGTCCGGCGATTATCGGGCCAAACGCCGGGGGCGTGAAAGGAAAACGTCCGGCCCATCCCGCCTAGGGAGTCGCCAGATTCGGCCGGCCGAAGCGGCGGCGGATCCTGTTCATGGAGCACATGACGAAGGGCCTGCGCGCGATCGCCTGATAAAGCCTCCAGTAAGGAAGCCCCTTCTACTACCGCGACCTGCGGGTCGCGGGGTTGCCCTGAAAAATCGCCCCTGTCTCCCTTCTTTCGCTCCCACTTCCCACATCCTCCCCCCCTTATATGCTCTATTCCCGGGATGGATGCCATCGGACACGGGTGAATTCGTAACGCTCACCATTTCGTGGTAGGGTACTCTCGGAGGCGGCCGCCTCCGGCCAGATCGGCCTTGCCGGCCCTCGAAGTACCCGAGAAAGGGGTTGCGATGGTTCAATCCCGCGCCTTGAATCCTACCAAGGCGGTTGTGATCGCCGGCATGCTGATGCTTCTGCTGTGCGGCTGCGACTCCAAGGCGGCAACCGTGACGGCGGGGGGTGACTCTCCGGCGTCACCAGCTCAAGACCCGGCTGCCGGACCCTCAGGCCCCACGCAATCCCGCTTTCTTGTCGAGATCGGCAAGCAGAAGTTCCCTGAGGCCAAGCCGCGAGAGGAGGCGCTCCCGATCCGCTTCGACTTCTCCGGGACGAAAGTCTACGCCTTCGATTATTCCCAACAAGTCGAAGTCCTGTCGCAAATGAACGGCAGGACCAAGGATGCCGGCGGAATGAAACAGAAGATGGATGCCAAGGGAGTCCTGCTCCTCAAATCCAAGGGCGACAAGACCGGGACACTGGTCCTAAAGGATATGCAGATGCGCATGGGGGTGGCCGCGAAGAATGCAGATCCGGAGCGCACGAGGGAGATGAAGTCCCCTCCCATGGCCATCCCCAAAGTGACCGAGGACGGAGGCATGGAAGGTGGGGCGCTGAACGCGCAGCCGCTCCTCAAGCTTCTGTTCCCGATGCCACCCAAACCCCTAAAGCCCGGGGAGTCGACCCTCGTTCCGGTCAGCATCCCCTTCAACGCGATGGGCTCCCCGCTGACGGTCCAGGGGACGTCGAAGGTGACGCACTCGGGATACGTCCTGATCGACGGGAAAGTATGCGCCCGCCTGGACATCGAAATCGACGTGTCGCAGCTGGAGGTTCCGAAGGAGCTCGACGGAAAGTATTCCTGCAGCACCAAAGGCGGATCGGTCTACTACTACGACCTAGAGTCGGCGGAATTCGTAAGCGGGGAGACCGCGGTCCTGATGAAGATGTCGATCGACAGCAAGAGGCCTGGATTCAACACCCCCGATCAGGAGAAACCCTCGCATCTGCCCAAGACGGTCCAAATGGCAATGGACTCTGACACCCTGATCCGGCTTGTCAGGAATCCCGCCGCCGCAAAGGCTGAAGCGGAAGGGAAGTGAGGCTACGCCTTCCTTTCAGAGCGCCGGGCGTGCATCCCGTCGACGTGTCCCCGTGCCTCTATGTTTACTTCCGATCCGGCGGCCGGGGCGCGACCTCGAACTTTCCGCTCAGCCCTTTCCACGTCCAGATCCCGATGTCCGGGATCACGAGCGTCATGTCCGCGCGCGGCTCGAAGACCGGGGTCTCCGTGCGCACGAAGGCCACCCACAGCTCGCCCGTCTTCTTGTCGCAGGCGACCGTGTCGTTCGCCACCGTGCTGGAGTTGATCTTCGAGGCGTCCGCGCCCCACTGCTGCTTCTCCACGATCCGCTGCACCTTGCCGTACGCTTCGGTCTTGTTGTAGACCGTCGCGTTGATCGTCGGTGTCGGCTTCATCGGCTTCCCCTCGTCGTCGAGGAACATCAGCCGCACCAGGTACACGTCGCCCGTGTACTTGTTGTTCTTGCCGTAGGCCCCCTCGACGATCATCAGCCCGCGGATGCCGACCGCGTATTCCCCCTTGGCGGGATTCTTGAGGTTGAGTTCGGGATCGGCGTTCAAGGTCTTGGCCGGCGGAGGCGGCAGCTTCACCGTCCGCGTCTCGACCGTCTTCGTCCCCGTCTTCTTCGCCGACGCCGGCTTCGCGAACGCGGACGCTTCCGGCTTCGACTCCTTGAACGCGATGTCGTAGCCGCCGCCGCCTTCGAAGCTCGGGCAGTCGGGGATGTAGAACTCGAACGGCTTCAGGTCGCCCGGGCCCATCGTCCCCGGCAGCGTCCAGGGCACGTCGCTCTTCCCGAGATGAAACGTCGCTGCGACCTCGCCCACCGTGATGTCGAGGCCGTTCTTGAAGCTGCCGCTGATCCGGCCGCTTCCGTCCACCAGCCGGATCATGCGCAGGTTCCGGATGACGACTTCCTTCACGTTCAACGGAGGATCGGCGACGCGCGGGCCCTCGGACGAGAGGAACGTCACCCGCGCCTCATAGCTCGCGTAGGCCTCCAGTCCCGGGACGCTGAGCTCGAACGTGTCTTCGGTCCCCGCCGGCAGCGTGCGGTCGAGCGGAACTCGCACCAGCCGGTCCTGCCCGCGGATCTTGAAGTTGATCACGGCCGTCGGCTCGTCGGCCTCGTTGCCGCCGTCGTTCTTGACCGCGAGGCTCAGGACCACGTCGCCGGGAAACGCCTTGGGGAGGGTGTCCTTGACGGAGACCAGCGTCAGAGCGGCGGGCGCCGCTTTCTTGAGCGCCGGCAGGGGCGCCTTCTCATCGCCGACGTAGAGACGCGTCAGCGTCCCGTACTCGACGTAGAGCTCGTAGCGGGTGAAGTTCGGGACGTTGTCGGCTTCCAGCGCGAACGGCGCGCGGCCCTTGTCGGCGACCTTCGCGATCTTCGCCGTCTTGCTGCGCCGCAGTTCGCGGTTGCCGTCGTAGTAGATCGCCGTGAGCTTCACGTCGGCCAGCTCGGCGCCGACCCGGTTCAGCATCTCGCCGTCGACGAGGACCTTGTGGCCGATGCGCTCCCGCGCAAAATCGAACTTCGTGAACTCCGGCGCCCTGACTTCCTGTTCGCAGAGGATCCCGCCCAGGATCAACAGCAATCCCATCATGTCCGCTTCCCGCTCCAAAGGACGGCATTATGGACGATCTTCAGGGTTTCTTCCTGGTGGAAAACCGGGTAGGTCTCGTGGCCCGGACGGAAGTAGAAGACGCGGCCCTCTCCGAGCGCCCAGCAGTTCCCGGAGCGGAACTGCTCCCCCTTGTCCCAGGTCTCGAAGAAGACGTTCGCGTCCGGCTCGGGCACCGTGAAGAGCTCGTTGTACATCTCGGTCTTCGCCACATCGAACTTCGCGGGCACGCCCTTCGCGATCGGGTGATCGGGAAGCTTGGTCTCGAGGTGACCCGGGGCCCCGTCGGCCCGGACGCCGCCCAGGCCGCAGTCGGGGGCGATGACCGTGATGACGTGCTCCTTGTCCTCCTCGGAAACGACTTCCGGCTTGCCGAGCTTCTTCTTGATGAAGTCGACCTTGGACTTGTCGACGGTCGCCGGCAGCTTGGCGAGCACGTCCTGCTTGAAGCGCTCGTACATGGCGGCGCGGAAGATCTTGGAGTAGTGGCCGGAATGCAGCACGATCAGGCCGCACTTGCCGGCCTTGACGCGGTCGACGATCTTCGCGACGGGCGCGTCGGCGACAAGGGCGTGCTTCTGGTGGCCCCACCAGATGACGACGTCGGCCCACTCGATGTTCTCATCGGTCAGGCCCTGGTCGGGGTCCTTGAGGCCGACCGACTTCGTCTGGATCCCCTCCTGTTTGTTCAGGTGCTCGGCGATCCAGTTGCCGAGGTAGTTGGGATAGACCGACTTCTGGGCCTCCTGCTGTTCGTCCCAGACGAGGACCTTGAGCGGCGCGACGGCGTCGCGACTGAGTCCGGGAGCGGCCATGAGGCCGAGGGCCAGAACGGCGGTCAGCAGGCGGTTCATCCTTGTCCCCTTATGGTTGTCTACTAATACGCGCGGTCAGGCCTTCTTGAGGTTGCCCCAGTTGATGAGCACGACGGAGACCGCGAGGAGGGCGAGGCCGGCGAGGCGGGTGAGGTCGATCGGCTTGGCGGAGATCTGGACCCAGCCGAAGCGGTCGATGAGGAGGCCGCCGGCGATCTGGCCGCAAAGGGCGGCGACGATCATGCCGGTGACGCCGATCTGCGGGGCGGCAATGAGCGTGGTGGTGACGAAGACGGCGCCGATCAGACCGCCGGTGAGCTGCCACCAGGCGGCATTGCGGGCGGCAAGGAGGCTGCCTTCGCGCTTGATGAGGACGATGGCGACGAGGACGGCGGTGCCGACGAGGAAGGAGATCAACGACGACTCAAAGACGCCGACGTGGGTGCGGAGGGCGGCGTTGATGGGCCCCTGGAACGCCATCAGCGCGCCGCTGACGACCATCATGCCGATGACCAGCGAAGGGCTCATGCGGGGATCCTCGTGTAGGGATGCTGCTATTTGCCGCCGGCGCCCTTCACCATCGTGACGAAGTCTTCGCGCCACGGGCCCACCGAGTCGGCCGGACCGACGAGCTTGAAGTACCAGGGGCCGTTCTCCGCCTCGACCACCGCCACCAGCAGCCGCGAGTTGTCCTGCGGGCCCTTCTCCGCGTCGCCCGTATACGTCCCCTTCAGGTCGAGCAGCGTGACCTTGAACTTCCCCTGCACCGTCTCGGGCTTCGGATCGTCCGCCCCCATCTGCGAGGCCCAGCGCTTGATGTTGTCCGCCAGCATATCGTTGTTCGCGCCGAAGTAGAAGACCGCCAGCTCCGCGTCTCCGGCCTTCTTCGCCTTGTCCGGCACCTTGTACTGGGCCTTTCGCAGCTTTGACGTCGGCTCCTGCTTCTCCCAGCCCGCGGGCGCCTCGTACTTGAGGAGGTCCCCCGACTGCCGTTCGGGTGGCGCCATCATCGCCGCGCCCGGACCCGCCGGCTCCGGCGCCACCTTGGGCGGCGGCGGCGTGGGATCCGGCGAGCACGAAACCAGCAGCAGGAACGCGAGGGGGAAGTTCTTCATGCGCCAGATTATGCCAGCTATGATGCCCGGACTCAAGGAGACCAGCCATGAAAGCCATCCGCGTCCACGCCTTCGGCGGCCCCGATGTCCTCAAGCTGGAAGACATGGCCGCACCCCAGGCCGGACCCGGCCAGGTCCTCGTCCGCGTCAGGGCGGTCGGCGTCAACCCCGTCGACGTCTCCATCCGCAACGGCGCCTACAAGAACGTCGTCCCGCCGTATATCCCCGGCTCCGACGCGGCCGGCATTGTCGAGGCGGCCGGCGACGGCGTCACGCACGTCAAGGCCGGCGACCGCGTGTTCGTCACCGGGACGACGTCGCCCAGCTTCACGGGCGCGTACGCGGAGTTTGCCCTGTCGCGCGCGAACCAGATTCACCCGCTGCCCGGCCCCCTGTCCTTCGCCCAGGGCGCCGCGATCTTCGTCCCTTACGGCACCGCGTACCGCTCCCTCGTCCAGCGCGCCCGCGCCCAGGCCGGGGAGACCGTGTTCGTCCACGGTGCGTCGGGCGGCGTCGGCATCGCCTCCGTCCAGATCGCCCGGGCGTTGGGGCTGAGGGTGATCGGCAGCGCGGGCACCGAGAAGGGCCGCGCGCTCGTCCTCGAACAGGGCGCGCACCACGCGCTCGACCATCAAGCGCCCGATTACCTCGCCCGGCTGACGGCGCTCACCGACGGCAAGGGCCCCGACATCATCCTCGAGATGGCGTCGCACACCAATCTGGGCAAGGATCTCACGGTGCTCGCGAAGTTCGGGCGCATCGTCGTCATCGGCTGCCGCGGCCCCGTCGAGATCAACCCGCGTGACGCGATGATGCGCGACGCGGCCATCCTCGGGATGCACCTGGGGAATCCGACGGAGTCCGAGGCCGCGGCGATCTGGGCGGGACTCTCGGCGGGATTCATCAACGGGACGCTGAAGCCGGTGATCGGCCGCGAACTGCCGCTGAGCGACGCCGCGAAGGCGCAGAAGGCGGTGATGGAGCAGAACGCCTACGGAAAGATCATCCTGGTCCCATGAGGACGTGGGTGCACAGGAAGGCGAGGCGCTCGAAGTAGGCTTTGCCGGCGGAGTCGAGGGGGACGTCGACGAGGGCGCGCGTCACCAGGTCGCGCAGTTTTAGGAGCTCCTCCCGTTTCGCGTCGCTCAGCGCGCGGACGACGCCGTCGGTGCGCATCGACGAGGTCAGGATCGCGCCCGCGGCGGCGTCGAGCTTCACCAGCCGGACGCCGTCGATCGCCAGCGGGAGGCAGGAGGCCGGGAAGGTCGCCTCCTGCTGCGCGCGCCACAAGGCGGCCGGATCGGTCACGTCGCCAGTCTATCCGATCCGGCCGGGGTTCGCACTAAGCCGACTGCCGGATCAGGGTCTGGGCGAGGCAGTTCTCCACGGTCTTGAGGAGGACGTCCTTGCGGTAAGGCTTCAGGAGGTAGCCGCAGGCGCCGGCGTCTTCCGCGCGGACCTTGACCTGATCCTCGGGCATCGCGGAGAGGAGCAGGACGGGGACGCCCTCGATCTCGGGGACATCCTGCATGAGGCCGGACGCGGTGGCGCCGTCCATGCCGGGCATCATGATGTCCATGATGATCAGCGCGGGGGTGTCGCGGCGGGCGACGGCGACGCAGTCCAGGGCCGAGTTGACCGCCTGGGCGCGGTAGCCGGCGTTCTGGAGCATGAAGACGATGGAGTGCGCGATGGCTCGGGTGTCGTCGCAGACCAGGACGAAAGGCTTGGTGTTCATGGCAGCTCTCCCTTCTACTCTTTCCGTGTTCGTCACTCGTTCAATCACGGTGCAACCTAATGCAAGCGCCGGGCCACGGGAAAAACCGCGATTTTGAGCGGAATTTGAGGGTTTTCCCCTGCATTGGGGGACATTCGCGTTCCCCTCCCCCCGACGAAATTGTCGCCCCACAAACAAGCCCGTCGTGTTTGAGGTGTTCCCCAAACAGGACTGGCTGTTTTATGGAGGACAGGGATATACTGGCGATCGGCGGGTCAACCTGACCGAGGGAGGTCCCCATGCGTACGCTCGCGGCGGCGACCTTGACGCTCTTCCTCAGCCCGGCCGCCCACCCTCCCGCCTCCGCTGCGCAGGACGAGCCGGCCAAAATGGAGTGGGCCTTCACCGAAAGCGACCGTTTCGACTTCGTCTGGAGCTACAACGAGCAGCGCAAGCGCGATCCCGGTCGTGGGGAGACGACCGAGACCCACGACAAGCGGGACGTCACCGCCGAACTGGTCTGGAAAGCAGAAGGCATCCTCGACCTCACCTTGAAGAAGGTAGTCTGGAATTACGGCACCCAGGACTTCGAAGTGACGCTGACGTACCTCGAGGGCAAGAAGCTGGAGCCGCAGCTCAAGATGAAGGTGGCCACGACCGCCCCCGGCTTCGCCGTGTCCAAGGGCGACGCCGACCGGATGATCGAGTACATGAAGACCCTGACCGAGGGCCACTTCACGATCGACACCGTCACCGAGAAGGGCCGCACCAACGTTCTCTGGAACGGCGCCAGCGTCCGCAGCACCAGCAGCCTGTCCCTGCTCGCCCGCATCTTCACCCACCCCCTGCTCCCCAGCGGCCCCGTCCGCGTCGCCCAGCTCTTCAAGGACCCCCTCGACGTGACCAACCTGCCCGTCGGCCTCACGGAGGTCAAGGAGGTCGAGAGCAAGGTGGCGGCGATCAGCGAGAAGGGGTACATCGCGAAGGGCGGCGTCAGCATCCCCGTGGGCAAGTCGTCCGTCTCCAAGAGGGGGACTCAGACCATGACGGGCAACTTCACCTACTCCTGCGAATGGAACTACTCCCCGCAGCAGTACCTTCAGGGCGCGAAGGAAGAGAGCAAGTTCACGAAAAAGGTCCAAGCCACGGGCGACGATGCCGATTTCTACAAGGAGAACTTCAACCACACCATCACGCAGGTGCTGGCGATCAAGAAGAAGGGGGCGAAGGACGAGAAGAAATAGGGATCACGAATCCCGGGAAGAGCTTCACCCGCGAGATTCTTCGACAAGCCCCACGTCTATCGAGACCCCGCAAGCAGTCGCGGCGATGAACACCGGTTGTTGAGCAGAGAAGTCCGGCGATCGGCGAAGGCTCCAAGCCCCTTCAGGTTCTTTCGGTCCCCGCGGGATGTGAATCAGAGTGGGCTCGAGGGGCCGAATGGCCACCTGGACGGCGGGCAGCAAGGTTCACCCGCAGCTTCGGCGGGATCACTGATTCGCGGTGGGTCGCCGGCGTTTCTGTAGTCTCTATTCTGGATTCTCGGACCTAGCTGAAATCGATCGTCACATCCTGCGCGACGCTCCCCAGGACGTGATACCCGCAGTTCGTCTCCTGCAGGATCGACCCCGGTACCAGCGTGTTGACCGGGCCGTGCGCGACCAGGCGGGCGATGAAGCGCTGCCAGGACATCGCCGGGCTGCCGCAGTCGCCGTCGAGCCAGAAGCTGCGGTCGCGCGCGCCGAGGATCTCGCGCGGGCCGATCGACGCCGCCTTGGGCGGCACCCAGGACCAGTCGCTCGAGAAGGTGTGCAGGGCGTTCTGCATGATCGTCATCGGGTTCAGCTCGACGATGCGGCCGTGCGCCTTCTTGTAGGACTTGAGGTCGTCACCGAACTCGAGGCCGAGATGCGACTCCCAGAAGGCGATATGGCCGCACCAGCCGATGCCGCCGTAGCAGCAGTCGGCGCCGCCCTCGTCCTCGATCATCTTCCAGTAGTCGGCGATGTTCCGGTGCGTCGGGAAGTGGATGTTCTGGTCGGGCGGCCGCAACTTCGAGTCGATCTTCGAGAAGAACGACTGGCGCATCGACGTCGCGAACGACCCCTCCCAGTCCGCCGGCGCCGTCTCGCCCACGTCGTTCGCGTACTCGTCCATGTTGAAGGTCACCAGGTGTTTGCAGGAGATGCCGAGGCGGTTGATCATCTCCGTCGCGATCCGGTACTGGGGCACCGGGCCGACGGGCAGGATGAGGACGCATTTCTTCCCGACCTCGCCGGTCTTCTGGATGCGCGTGACGATGTCGACCGCGAAGCGGCTGTAGAACGAGGTCTTGTCCTCGATGATCTCGATGCGGAAGTCGCGGTTGGGGTGCTTTTCCAGGTCAGCGCGCCGGATGCCGCGGACGCGGGCGCAGACTTTCTCGTCGCGGTACGGGATGAACTTGGCCGGAGAATACGTGAACGCCATGGGTCCTCCGATCTAGCCGAGCGTCTTGACCCGGTCCGGGCCGAGCGCCGGCGTCAGCAGGTCGTCGTGCGGGAAGCCGTGCCCCAGGTGGGGCGTGAAGCCCTCGGCTGCCGACATGGCGGGATTGTTCAGGTCCTGGGCGCGGTCGGCCGCGTTGCGGCGCATCCACAGCAGGTACTCGTCCTCGCCGTGCTGTTCGCGGAGCCACGAGCGCTGCGAATCGTGCGCTGCCAGCATCTTTTCCTTGTCCTCGAGAACGCCAGTGATGTCGACGACATACGTCGCGGGGACGCGGCGCCCGCGCGCGTCGATGTTGTCGATCGGGTCCGCGTAGAGGATCGCCGGCAGCGCCTTGCACGCCTTCGCCGGCTTGCCGTTGAAGGTCGCCTTCCAGTTCGGGATGGTCGACGCGAACGCGGCTTCGCGTGCGATCCGCGCGCTCTCCGTATGGTCGGCCATATAGCAGTCCGGCGAGTGCAGGATCAGGAGGTCCGGCTTCACGGCGCGCAGAAGCCCGCTGACGGCGCGCTTCGAGTCGGCGTCGTAGGAAATCGTCAGGTCGTCGAAGCCCAGGCAGGCATAGGACGCGCCCAGAAGCTTCGCCGACGCGGCCGCTTCCTTCTTCCGGATCTTCGCGATCGCCGCGCGCGAGTGCTTCATCGAGCCCAGATCGCCCGCGGTCATCGTGGCCAGGTGCACGTCCCAGCCGGCTCGCCGGAGCAGGATCAGCGTCCCGGCGCAGGTCAGCTCGATGTCGTCGGGGTGGGCCATCACCGCGAGCACCGTCGGCATCGTCGGCCTACTTCAACTCCGACATCCGGACCGGGCGGCTCTTCGCTGCGGACAGGTCCGCGGCGTAGGTCACCCGATGAGTCTCGAGCGCGGTGTCGAAGTCCGTCAGAGGCATCTTCCTCCCCGTCCTGGTCGCGTCGACGAAGGCCTGGAACTGCGGCTGGTAGGGGTGGTCCTTCACGTCGCCCGAGTCGATGGGATGCGTTGCGAGCTGGCTCCACTGGGTCTTGATCATGCCCTTGAGCTTCGCGGAGTAGATCTTCGTGTCGAGCATGCTCCCCTCGCTGCCGACGAGGTGCGTGTGGAAGTAATAGGGCTGCAGGCAGTCGGTCACGGACGCGACCTTGCCGACCTTCCCGCCCTTGAACTTCAGGATCGTGACGGACGTCGTGTTGTACTCGTACGGCTTGAAGACCTTGTTCGACGACATGCTCTGGTAGCTGGTCACCTCCTCCACGGGGGCGTCCAGGAGCATGAGGAGCGCGTCCAGGGCATGGCAGCCCGCGGTGAGGAGGCTCGAGCCTCCCATGGCCCTCTTCACGTTCCAGGAGAACTGGCCGTACCAGGGGCCGATGCCGTGGTAATAGTCGACCTCGGCATAGTGCAGGTCGCCGAGCAGGCCCTGGTCGACGACCGACTTCGCCAGCTGGAACTGGGCGCTGTAGCGGACCTCGAAGCAGACCATGGCCTGGCGGCGCGCTTTCCGGATCGCGTCGCGCACGGCCTTCGCATCGGCCCAGCTCAGGCCGATCGGCTTCTCGATGATGAGGTGCTTCCCGGCCTTCGCCGCCGCGACCGCCTGCTTCGGGTGGAAGGGGTGCGGCGTGCAGATGTCGATGACGTCGATCTCCGGATCCGCGAGCATGAGGTCGTAGTCCGAGTACACCTTGAACGGCATCCCGTGCTTCGCCTGCAGCTCCGAGGGCTTGAGCTTGCGGCGCGAGCAGACGGCGGTCACCTTCGCGCCCGTGACGTGCTTGAACGCGTCGATGTGCGCGCCGGCCACCCAGCCCATGCCGACGATGCCGATCCTCAGGTCGCCCATGCGCGCTTCCTTTTTCTTCCGTTCCCTGCAATTATCGTTACCATTTCTACTACACCAGAACGTATCATTAATTGCAAATGAAATTAACTGGCTCCCGGCTCCGGACGGAGCTGCTGTCCCGCTTGCGGCCCGGCCGCACGCACTCGCGCCTCGAGCTCGCCTCGGAGGCGGGCATCTCGGTCGCGACGGTGTCCCGCATCACGCGCGACCTGGTCCGCCGGAAGATCCTGCTCGAGGTCGACGGCGTCCGGGCGGGACCGGGCCGGCCGACGACGGGTCTCGAGCTCAACGGCGACCCGGGCCGGGTGCTCGGTCTGAGCCTGCTCTACCCCTCCCTGCGGGCCGTGGTCCTCAACCTCCGCGGCGAAATCCTCAAAACCGCGGGGCTGCCCCTGTCGTGGACCCGCGGACCGGACGGCGTCCTGAAGCCGCTGCGGCAGCTGGTCCGCGCCCTGGGACGCGGCGCGAAGCTTTCCGCCGTCGGCCTCGCCCTCCCCGGCCAGTGGGACCCGACGACCGGCGTCTCCATCCAGTATCCGCGCATTTCGTCCTGGCATAACATTCCGCTGCGCTCCGAACTCGAATCTTGGGCGGGCGTGCCCGCCACCCTGATCGGCTACGCGCCCGCCATGGCCGTCGCCGAGCAGTCCCAGCGCCGGCCTACCGAGCCGCGCAACCTGGTCACGGTCGAGGTCGCGGAGAACATCGCCATGGGCGCCATCGTCAACGGCGACGTCCTGGAGGGCGCGTCCGGCAACGCCGGCGAGCTCGGCCACATCCCCGCCGACCCCGACGGCCCCGTCTGCTACTGCGGCGCGCGCGGCTGCCTGGAGACCCGGGCCACCTGCTCCGCGGTCCTGGAGGAGCTCGGCGAGAAGTCCTACGAAGGCGTCCTGCGCCGCGCCGGCCGGGGCGACCCGGACAGCGTCCGCGTCCTCGGCGCCGCCGCCCGCGTCCTCGGCTCCGGTCTCTCCACGGCGCTGAACCTCTTCAATCCCGAGGTGCTGATCCTGAATGGCCGCTTCTTCGACGCCGGCGACCTTGTCTCCGTCCCCGTCCGCGCCGCGATCAAGGATCACGCCGTTCCCAGCACGCTCAAGCATCTGGCGATCGAACAGTCCGCGCTCGGACCGCTCGCCGCGCCGCTCGGAGCGGGCCTGGTGGCGATCCGCGACGCGGTCCGCCGACTATAAGGAGGTCCCATGAGCTGGATTCTGTCGGTCGCCCTGCTCCTGGCCGTCGGCGGCGACCCGGAGCTCAAGGCCGGCTTCGGCTCGGCCGACATCACCCCGGAGGTCGGCGCCAACATCCCGGGCGGCTTCAAGGCCAATCCCGGCAAGGGCGTCCGCGATCCCCTCTACGCCGTCGCCTGCGTCGTGAGCGACGGATCCACCCCCGTCGCCCTGGTCGGCATCGATGAGCTGTTCGTCATGAAGTCGACCGTGACCAAAGCGCGCGAGCGCATCGACAAGTCGACGAACATCCCGGCGGCCAACGTGCTCATCGCGGCAAGCCACACGCACTCGGGCGGGCCCATCGCCAGCTGCCTCGGCAGCGAGAGCGACCCGGCCTACGAGGACAAGGTCGCCGCCGGCATCGCGAAGGCCGTCGAGGACGCCTGGGCCGCGATGCAGCCCTGCGAGGTCGGCATCGGCCTCGGCAAAGAGGACACGATCTCCTTCAATCGGCGATTCCTGATGAAGGACGGCAAGGAAGCCACGCACCCGGGGAAACCCGGGACCAAGAACCACGACCAGATCGTCAGGCCTGCGGGGTCCATCGACCCCGACGTCGGCGTCCTCGCGGTCCGCAAGCCCGGCGGCGCCGTCCAGGGCGTCGTCGTCAACTTCGCCTGCCACGTCACCGTCATGGGCGGCAACCAGTTCTCTGCGGACTACGTCGGATACCTCCGCAGGGAGCTGAAAGCCGTCTACGGCGAATCGACGCAGATCGTCTTCCTCAACGGCGCCTGCGGCGACATCACCCAGGTCGACAACCTGTCCACCGCCAGGGAGTTCGGCGCCGAGCACTCCGCGATGATGGGCTCGAAGCTCGCGGCCGAGACCGTGCGGACGATCAACCGCATGGCGTGGCTGAAGACGCTGACGAACGCGTCGGCTTCGGTGGCGGTCCCCGTCGCGATCCGCTCGGAACCCAATCCGGCGTCGGAATCGCCGTCCTTCGGCCTGGGCAGCGGGAATGACGACGTCTACGAGGCCGAACGGAAGAAGGTCGCCGAGGAGCGGGAGAAGTCGCCGGTCCTGAACTGCGAGGTTCAGGGCCTGCGAATCGGGCCGCTCGGGATCGCGACCAACGGCTCGGAGTATTTCGTCGAGTACGCCCTGAGAATGAAGGCGGCGTCGCCGCACAAGTTCACGTGGTTCGTCGAGCTCGCGAACGAGTACATCGGATACGTTCCGACGGCCCAGGCCTTCGTGGGCGGAGGCTACGAGCCGCGGACGGCGCGGTCGAGCAAGCTCGCGCCCGACGGCGGCCAGAAGCTGCTCGAGGGCGGCCTGAGCGCGCTGCGCAGAATCGTACCTTGAGCTCGGCATTACCGTAGTCCCCTGCGGAGAAGATCAGGCATGAACAAACTGCCGCTGCTCCTCCTGGCCCTCTGCCTCCAGGAAAAGCCCGTCGAGATCCGCAGCCCGCTGACGCCCGAGCAGGCGCAGGCGGTCTTCAAGGTCCGGCCGGGCCTCCGCGTCGAGCTCGTCGCCGCCGAGCCCGAGGTCCAGAGCCCCGTCGCCGCCGCCTTCGACGAGCGCGGCCGACTCTTCGTGGTCGAGATGCTCGACTACCCGGTTCCCGACAAGACGAAGCCGCCGCAGGGGCGGATCCGGATGCTCGAGGACAAGGACGGCGACGGCCGATTCGAGACGTCGACCGTCTTCGCCGAAGGCCTGATGATGGCGCAGGGCGTGACGCCCTGGAACGGCGGCATCCTCGTCACGCAGGCGCCCAATATCCTCTTCCTCAAGGACACGGACGCCGACGGCAAGGCGGACGTGCGCGAAACACTTTATAGCGGCTTCGCCGTCGAAAACCCGCAACTGCGCGTCAGCTTCCCCACGTTCGCGATGGACAACGGGATCTATGTCGCGAACGGACAGCGCGGCGGGAAGATCCGCAGCGCGCTGCATCCGGAGTCGGCGGCCATCGACATCGGCGGCATGGATTTCCGCTTCGACCCGATCCACGACCAGGCGGAGGCCGTCACGGGTTTCGGCCAGTTCGGGCTCACGTTCGACGACTGGGGCCGCCGCTTCGTCTGCACCAACCGCAATCACGTGATTCCGCTCGTCATCCCGAACCGGTACTTCCAGCGCAACCCGTTCCTCGCCGCCCCTCCCCCCGTGACGGACAACCACGGCGTCGGCGGCGCGGCGCACGTGTACCCGATCAGCAAGAACTGGACGCTGTCGTCGGCCCACAGCGGAACCTTCACCGCGGCCTGCGGCGTCTTCTGCTATCGCGGGGAGCTGCTGCCGAAGGAGTATTACGGTCACCTCTTCACCTGCGAACCGACCGCCAATCTGATCCACGAGGAGACGCTGATCTCGACCGGAGGCTCGTTCACGTGGAAGCCGCCGCATGAGGGAGTCGACTTCCTCGCGTCGCCGGACAACTGGTTCCGCCCGGTCAGCATGTTCTCCGGACCCGACGGAGCGCTCTATGTGTGCGACATGTACCGCGCGGAGATCGAGCACCCGGAGTGGGTGCCGGCGGATCTCAAGGCGCGCTTCGACTGGAACCATCGGCGCGACCAGGGCCGGATCTGGCGCGTCCTGCCGGAGGGGCGGCGCAATCCCACGCCCACGCCGCAGCTCGCGGCCCTCAAGACCGCGGATCTCGTCGCCCTGCTCGATCATCCGGACGTGTGGTGGCGGATGACGGCCCAGCGCCTCTTGTTCGAGAGGCAGGACCGCGATTCGTGGGGTCCGTTGAAGAAGATGGTGGCGGGCCCCGAGCCGCTGGGACGCCTTCACGCCGCGTGGACGCTGGAAGGGCAGCGCCAGCTCGGAATCGACGTGGTGCTGCGACTGCTGGCCGACCCGAGCCCGGGCGTCCGCGAGAACGCGGTGCGCCTCGCCGAGCGCTGGGCGGCCGACGGCCCCGTGGCCGAACAGCTCGCGCGCCTGGCCGACGATCCCGACGAGCACGTCCGCTACCAGGTCGCGCTCTCGATCGGCGCGCGCGACAACGACTCCATCCTCGAGCCGCTGGCGAAGATCGCCTGGCAGAAGATCGATGACCGCTGGACGCGCCTTGCCGTCGCGACCTCCGTCCCGACCCGGGCGGGCAAGCTGCTGGCGCGGATCCAGGACCCCGTCTTCTGCCGCGAACTGGCGGCGATCGTCGGCAGCCGGCGCGACAGGGACGAGGTCGCGGCCGTCGTCCGCGACGTGGCCGCGTCGGACGCCCGGCGCCAGTCGGCGGTGCTCACCGGCCTGGCCGAGGGGATGACGCGCCGCGGCACGAAGCTGGGCGAGTTCCTCGGCGGGCTGCCCGAGGCGGAGTCGGCGAAAGCCCTCCTGGCCAAAGCCGCTGCGGTCGCGGCGGATGCCGGACGTCCGCTGCCGGAACGGCTGGACGCGATCCGGCTGCTGGTCCATGTCCCGTGGGAAACGGCGGCGCCGGCGCTGACCGCCCTGCTGGCCGAAGACCAGCCCCAGGAGATTCGCATTGCGGCAGTCGGCTCCCTGTCGGCGCACGGACGCGGCGAAGTCGCGGGAATCCTGCTGGGCGTCTATAAGAAGGCGCTGCCGGCGCTGCGTCGCGAGATCCTCGAGTCGATGTCGCGGAGGCCGGAACGCGTGTCGGCGCTGCTCGACGAGATCGATGCCGGCCGGATGACGCCGGGCGAGCTCGGACCGACGCTCCTGCGCCAGCTCCAGAACTACGGCGATGCCGGGATCAAGGAGCGCGCGAAGAAGCTGATCGCGGGCCATATGCCGGAAGAGCGCCAGAAGGTGATCGACCGCTATAAGGAGTCCCTGGGGATGACGGGGGACGCGAAGCGGGGCCGGGAGCTCTTCCGGACGATCTGCGCCGCCTGCCACCGCATCGCGGACATCGGCACGCTCGTCGGCCCGGACATCTCGGACACGCTGACCAAGTCGCCGGAGCAGCTGCTGGTCGATATCCTCGACCCGAGCCGCGTGATCGACAACAACTACGTGAACTACGTCGTGCGCACGAAGGCGGGCGCGGTGCTGTCCGGCTTCATCGCGTCGCAGACGGCCTCCAGCCTGACGCTGCGCCGGGGCGAGGGGCAGGAGGACGTGGTCCTGCGCCAGGACATCGACGAGATGAAGTCGAGCGGTGTCTCGCTGATGCCCGAGGGCCTCGAGAAGAACATCTCCATCGACGGCATGGCCGACCTGCTCTCGTTCCTGAAGGGCTGGCGGTTTATTGATGCCCCCGAACGAGGCATCCGGCATTGAGCATCAGGCATCCCGACGGGCCGCTCCCCTCAACCAGCAGGTCCCCGCTTGCTCGCGCAGTCTCTCTAGGAAGGCTCGCTGAAGGGTCTCGGGGCTTGCTGCATCGAATGCTGAAGGCCTGACGCCCGTCAGAGGTCGACTTCGGGGTTCTCGCGAATCTGCCGGTTGATCTCCGCGGTGATCTGGATGGAGATCGACGTGGAATAGTCCGCCTTGGCGCCGTTCGTGTCGCCCTTCGCGTCCTTGGAGACCCCGCGGCTTGCATAGGCCTGGACGCATTCGGGATTCAGCTCGATCGCCTTGGAGAAGTCGGCGATCGCCCCGTCGTGGTCGCCCTTGGCCTGGCGCGCCATGCCCCGCTTGAGGAAGGCCGCGTCGTCGTTCGCCTTCACCTTCGTCCCCGTCTCGCGCTGCTTCTTCGGCTTCGCCTCCTCGACGGCCGGCAGGGTGGCCGACGACTTGGGACGCGACTTGGCGGGGGCGGCTTCGACGGGCTTCGGGACGGGTTTGGCGCTCGAGACGCGGACCGGGGCGGCGGGCGCGGGGCTCTTCTGAACGATGGGGTTCAGCTTGCCCGGAGTCTCATCCTTCTTCTTGAAGATCTTGTCCCACAGCGCCATGGCTCGCCGAACCCTCCCGCAATTCGGGAAAAGTATAGCGCAGCCCCGTGCGTTTTGCCGGGCGAATCCCTACTTCTTCTTCGCCTTCAGGAACTGATCGAAGAACGCGATCGTCTCGTCCGCCGTGCGCTGCAGCTCCGCGCCGCCCCAGCCGTGCCCGGCGCCGAGGATGAGCTCGACGCGGCCGTAGACGTCCGCCTTCGTCAGCGCGTCGCCCATCGACGTGGCCTGCTGCCAGGGGACGAGGATGTCCTTCGTCCCCTGGAGGAGCAGCATCGGCGCATCGCCCGCGTTCACGTAGGTGATCGGCGACGCCTTCTTATAAGCGTCCGCCTTCTCGGCCTTGGTGCCCCCGAGGAAACCGTTCAGGATCGGCACCGTGCGCTCGGGCCAGTCGTCGGTCGTGAAGTCGGTCGGGCCGAAGAACGCGACGACGGCGTTCACCTTGCTCGATTCGTCGGGGTTGCCGCCCTCGCCTTCGAAACCGTCGGCCTTGTCCATCGCGCCGAGCATCATCGACAGGTGCGCGCCCGCGGAGAAGCCGACGGCGCCGATGCGGGCCTTGTCGATCCCGTACTTCTCGGCATTGGCCCGCAGGAAGCGGATCGCGCACTTCACGTCCTCCACCTGCGCGGGAAAGACGAACTTGGGCGCGAAGCGGTAGTGGATCGTCGCCGAGACGTAGCCCTTCTGGACGAAGTCATGGACCTGCTGGTTATGGCCGTTCTTGTTCCCGGCCGCCCAGCCGCCGCCATGGATGAGGACGATGCAGGGCAGCGGCCCGCTCGACTCCTTGGGCCGGCCGATGTTGAGTCTGAGATCGACGTCGCCCCCCTTGCCGTAGACCACGTCCGCCTCGAAGATCTCCTCGATCTTCTTTTCCTGCGCGGTCAGCAGGGGGCAGAGGAACAGCAGCAGCGCGATGGTTCTCATGGCCGGTTCCCTCAATCAGCCGGGATTCTCGCATCCGGGCCGCAGTCCCGCCAGCGTAAAACGGTGCCCGAAATGCCGCCGGACCTGAAGCCAGCCCAGGCCGGCGCGCCGCGCCAGGGTCTCGACTTCCCGCAGCGTGAAGGCTTTGCGCACCGACTGCGGACCGTCGGCCTTCACGTAGCGGTTCGCCCAGAGCGTGAACAGTTTGATCCACGCCAGCGCGCGGCGGTTCCGGATCAGGTCGTTGACGATGATCCCGCGGCGCGCGACGCGGTCGAACTCCTTCAGGACGCCGACGATCTGGTCGTCGGTCAGGTGGTGAAAGAAGTGCGTCGTGATGATGACGTCGACGCTGCGGTCGCGGAAGGGGAAGCGGCGGACGTCGCCGCGCACGCGAAGGACGCCGCCGGCCAGGTCGAGCATCCAGTCCGAGAGGTCGAACGCGATGAAGCGCAGGTTCGGGAAGCGGCGGGCGAGATCGCGGCACATGTCGGCGGCGCCGGCGGCCACGTCGAGCACCGTCGCGGGTCCCTGGAGGGTCCGGAGCTGCGCGGCCGTCGCGGAGGTCCCCCCCAGCCAGCGATTGACGAAGGCCAGGTAGCCGGCGATGCGCGCGCGCTCCGCGGGAGGCGGCGTCTCCAGATCGAGCAGTTCGGGCTCCAGCGACCGCGTCTTCATGGAATAAGACAGACCGTCCATTTTATTTCTTAGACGACGAGGCGGGCGACCTCGGCCAGGGTCAGATCGCCTTCGCGGCGCAGGCCTCCGGAGATCTCGAGCAGCTTGGTGAAGAGTTCGGGGTGCTCGACCAGCGAGCCGACGACCCGGTCGGCGATCCGCGGATACCGCGCCGCCCGCAGCAGCCAGCGGCCCAGCCAGTCCGAGCCCGCCGCGAGACGCCGCCGCGCCCGCTCATAGTCCGCAGGACGGTCTGAGACGATCGCGTCCGCC
>DASQOM010000366.1:0-3477 GCA_035644495.1 Planctomycetota bacterium
TCCCAGCGGCTTTCCCCAGGCGTCGGTGGTCGCGAGGGAGAGGAGAAAGGTCAGCGTCGCGACGAGCCAGATCCCGATATAGGGGATGAATCGGAACAGGAACGCCAGAAGGCCCCAGAAGAGCGGCTGCTCCACGCCGAGCACGACCATGGCGACGCCGACCAGGCCTCCATACGCGGCGTTCACCACCACCTCGGAGATGAGGTACTTCGAGATCTTGTCGCCGATTTCGGAAAACTGCGCCCGGTTCACCTTGAGACCGCGCTCCTGGAACAATTTCAGTCCCCGGTCCCGGAGATCCTCCTGGCTGCCGAGGAAGAGGAGCACGAGGACCATCACGATGAAGAAGTTCCCGAGGGTGCCCGCGAGCGCGGTCACCACCGACTTCAGGGTCTGGGCGATCTCGGACGACCCCATCGGCTCCCCTCCGCGGGGAGCGGCGGCTTCCGGGGGCTTCTCCCGGGGCGGGGTCTCCTTCCCCTGATCCTCCCCTGTCGCGGGGACACCCGACTGGACCGTCGCCTGGAAGCGCGCATAGGCCTCGCGCATGGCGCGACCGAGGGGTCCGAGCGACTCGGTGCGGGCGAGGATGCGCTCCCGGTGCGCGGGCAGGGATTTCGCAAGTCCGACCAGCTGGCCGGTGACGAGCCAGCCGAGGCCGCCCGCCGCTCCCAGGGTGAGCAGGACGCTGAGGAGGACGGCGAGGCTGCGTTTGACGCCCCAGGCGTGGAGGCGGTCGACGACCGGGGTGAGCGCGAGACTGAGCAGGAACGCGAGGACGACGGGCAGAAGGAGGGATTGGGCGAAGTAGAGCGCCGTCACGACGGCGATGGTCCGAAGCACGGGATCGCCGGTCAGGCGCGAAATCAAAGGGAGCTCTCCTGCGAAGGGAGCCGCGCCTCGGACGGGACGTTACGATTTCCTTCCGGCGATTTCGGGACTTGACAGACAAGTCTGTCTGTTCTAACCTGTAGCGATGGTGATGAAGCAGGACAACCGGACGCCGGCCCAGCGGATTCTCGCGACCGCGAGCGACCTCTTCTACCGCAACGGGTACCGCGCGACCGGCATCAACGAGATCATCGAGAAGTCCGGCGTCGCCAAAGCCACCTTCTACGATCACTTCCCCTCCAAGGAATCGCTGGCCCTGGCCTACGTCAAGTCGATGAACGAGGCGGACAAGCGCGGCGTCGAGGAGGGGCTGAAGCCTTTTCCGGGTCCCTACGAGAAGCTCCTGGGGCTGCTGGACTTCCTGGTGCCCTGGTCGAAGGAGCGGGACTACCGGGGCTGCGCGTATCTGAACATCGCGTCGGAGATTCCCGATCATTCCCATCCCGTCCGCCACGAGAGCAAGGGGCGCTACCAGGTGATCCGGACGCTGGTCGGGCAGCTGGTGCATGAGCTGAAGAAGCAGCGCGGACGGGCGTGGAAGGACAAGGACGCAGACCGGATCGCGGACGACTACCTGCTGATCTTCGCCGGGGCGCTGGCGCTGGCGCAGGTGTACCACCACCCCCGCCCGCTCCGGGAGGCGAAGGATGCCGCGACGCGGCTTCTGGCCTGACTTTTTTTGTCCCGAAGGGTAGACAGAATTGTCTGTCTACCCGCGCTCTTCCCCCTTTTACGGAGGTGTCCCTTGTACTACGACCACGAGCACGATCTCCAGAGGATCGGCCAGATGAAGACCCTGGCCCCCGAGGAATTCACCGCCTGGGCGAGGCTTGACGCCATCGTCGGCCGCAAGGACGGGCGCATCCCCCTCAAGCACCGCGAGCTGATCGCCATCGCGGTCGCCCACACGACCCAATGCCCCTACTGCATCGAGGTGCACACCAAGGGCGCCAAGAAGGCCGGAGCCTCCAAGGAGGAGGTCGCCGAGGCTATCCTCCTCGCGGCCGCCATCCGCTCCAGCGGCGCCGCCGCCCACGGCTCCATGGCCATGCGCTTCTACGACGAGGCCGAATAACGCACTCCTCCGGGAGGGGCGGTCCGTATCGACGCCCCTCCTTTCATTTGGTTGACAAGCGGCCGCTGCGGGCGGTGTACTTCATAGGATGAAGATCGCCGCGCTGCTCCTCCTCGCCTGCCTCCAGGCGCCCCCCGGACCGGCCCTCCCGCCGCAGCAGAGCACGAAGGAGGCCCTCCAGCCCTTCGTGGACCGCCACGCGCTCGCCGGCGCGGTCGCCCTCGTCGCCACGAAGGACCAGGTCCTCAGCGTCGAGACGGTCGGCTATATGGACGTCCAGGCGCAGACGAAGATGCGACCCGACGCGATGTTCTGGATCGCGTCGCAGTCGAAGCCGATCACGGCCACGATCGTCATGATGCTGGTCGACGAGGAAAGGATCGCGCTGGACGACCCCGTCGAGAAATACCTCCCCGAGTTCAAGGGTCAGATGGTCGTCGTCGAGCAGGACGCGCAGCATACGCTCCTGAAGAAACCCGTCCACCCGATCACGATCCGCAACGTCCTCAGCCACACCAGCGGGATGAAGTTCAGCTCGCCGATGGAGCAGCCCACGCTCGACATGATGACGCTGAAGGACGCGGTCCGCAGCTACGCGATGATGCCGCTGCAGCACGAACCCGACTCGAAGTACCAGTACTCCAACGCGGGCATCAACACGGCCGCGCGCATCCTCGAAGTCGTCAGCGGCCTGAAGTACGAGGACTTCCTGCAGAAGCGGCTCTTCGACCCGCTCGGCCTGAAGGACACGACGTTCTGGCCGAACGAGGAGCAGGTGTCGCGGCTGGCGAAGGGGTACAGGCCCAACGCCACCAAGGACGATCTCGAGGAGACCACGATCAGCCAGCTGACGTATCCGCTTCCGGATCGGCGGCGCCAGCCGATGCCCGCGGGCGGGCTGTTCTCGACGGCGGCCGACGTCGCCCGCTTCTGCCAGATGATCTTCAACGGCGGCACGCTGGACGGCAAGCGGTACCTGTCGGAGTCGGCGGTCCAGCAGATGACGAGCAAGCAGACCGCGGAGGCGCTCAAGGACGGCTACGGCCTGGGCTGGTCGACCGGCGGCGGCAACACCGGCCACGGCGGGGCGATGGCGACCAACATGAACATCGACAGCAAGCACGGGATCATCACGGTCTTCATGGTGCAGGCGTCGGGCTTCCCGGGCGACGGCAAGAACGCCCACGGCGCCTTCAAGCAGGCCGCCGAAAAGCTCTACGGGAAGTAGATCAGGGCGGGACGACCAGCAGCCGGCCGTCGCGCGCGACAATCCGGGCCACGCCCAGATGGAGATGTTCCTTCGGCCAGTCCTTCGGATCCAGGATCTGCACCTGGGAGGCGCGGGCGAAGCGGACGGAACCGAAAGGCGGAACCTACTTTCCGCAGAGATCGCACTCGATATCGCACCACAGCCGGCTACGGCTTGAGACGGAAGGCGGAGACCGGGAGTTGCATGAGGGCGAGGACCTTCTTGTGGAGCTTGCCGAGCTCCGGTTCGAACACTTGAACGA
>DASQOM010000367.1:0-19832 GCA_035644495.1 Planctomycetota bacterium
CTGGGCGAGCAGTGGGTCGGCACGCGGAAAAAGATCCTCAAAGCGGGCGAGACGGCCTTCATCCCGAAGAAGGTCGTCCACGCCATCTACAACTCGTCGAAGAAGCCGGTGACCTTCCTGGCGATCCTGTCGCCCGCGACCGCGAAGGGGCCGTTCCTCATCGACGTCTACAACGACAAGCCCTGGAAGAACCTGCGCCAGCCGTTCGAGTATGTCTGAGCGGCCCTCAGGCGCTGAGACCGGCGACGAACATCTCGATGCGACCGACCACGCGGTAGAGCGCGACCAGGTCGTCCGCCTCCACGAATTCCAGGGGATGGCTTTCGTCGAACGGTTGCAGGACGACGTCGCCGTTCTTCTCGGGCATCGCCTGCCGCAGGGCGGCGGTGACGCCGTCGCGCGCACGGAAGACGACGTAGGCGACGGTCGACCGCTCCAGTTTCGGCATCCGCGTCAGCAGGACGACATCGCCGCGCCGGTAGCGGGGAAACTCGACGCGGTCCATCGAATCGTCGACGATCGTCGCCGCAAACTCGGGGGCCGGCCGGCTGCGCGGCAGGACCAGCCGGGCATTGCCGTATCCGTGCGGGGTCCCGTCGTGGGAGAGCTCCGCGGGATAGGGCTGCGAGTCGGGGTTCAGGAGGCGGACGCTGACCAGGTCCGGGGACGTATCCTCCTCGAGCTCGACATGGCTGACCATGCGGACGGCTTCGTCGCGGATCAGGGACGGGGCTTTGTCGGCCCAGGCCATCCGCAGCAGGGATTTCTCATCCTGCCGGTAGAGCTGGGCGATGCGCTTGACCAGCTTGGCGGACGGCGGGTTGACTTTGCCGTTCTCGATGCCCGACAGGTAGCCCTTCTGGGTGTCCAATTTCTTCGCGACGGTTCGGAGCGAATACCCCTGCTCGCGCCGAAGGCGCCGGAGAAGCTCACCAAAGTTCGACATCAGGACCCTCCTCGTACATTCTCGGGAGGAAGGAGAGCAAGCATCATGCCGTTCCGGCAGAGGAGGGCCGTGTTCCGAACCCGACAGTTGTGTCGGATTCCCCGACAGAAATGATGACCACAAATCAAACCGTTGCGTTTGTGGGCATGTTCCGAAAATGGCACGGCGGAGAGCGGTTTGTGTATAGTAAACGGCGATTGAGGGAGAGATCCGCCATGAACATCCGCCTCCTGTTTGCGCTTGCCCTGATTCCCCTGGCCGCCTGCGCCTGCTGTGAACCCTGCTGCATGTCCGGCACGGGCGGGGGAGTCGGGCCGGCGCTTGGCACGATCATCCGGAAGGATCCGCGGTTCGATCAGCTCATCCCGCCCGGCGCCAGAATGGAGATCCTTTCGGGCGGCTACGACTGGTGCGAGGGTCCCGTCTGGGTGAAGAACGGCGGCTACCTGCTCTTCTCGGTCATCCCCCCCAACAAGGTGTGCAAGTGGAAGGAAGGGGAGGGCGTCAGCATCTACGTGCGCCCCTCCGGCCTGACCGGACCCAAGGATCTGCGCCCCGAGCCCGGGTCGAACGGCCTGCTCATCGACTCTCAGGGCCGCCTGGTGCTCTGCCAGCACGGCGACCGCCGCATGGCCCGCATGGATGCTCCGCTCGACAAGCCGGAGCCCAAGTTCGTGACGCTCGTGGACAACTATGAGGGCAAGAAGCTGAACAGCCCGAACGACGGCTGCTATCACTCCAGCGGAGCGCTCTATTTCACGGACCCCCCTTATGGCCTGACCGGGCAGATGAAGGATCCCACCAAGGAGCTCGACTTCCAGGGCGTCTATCGCCTGGGAACCGACGGCAAGGTGACGCTGCTGACGAAGGAAGTGACGCGACCCAACGGGATCGCCTTCTCGCCCGACGAGAAGACCCTCTATGTGGCGAGCTCCGACCCCGACAAGGCCGTCTGGCACGCCTTCGAGGTGAAGGCCGACGGCACCCTGGGGGCGGGCCGCATCTTCAAGGACCAGACCGCCGAGTTCAAGGCCGGCCAGCCCGGCCTGCCCGACGGCATGAAGGTCGACGTAAACGGCAACCTCTTCGCGACCGGCCCCGGCGGTGTCCACGTCTTTGCGCCGGACGGCACCCTGCTCGGCACCCTGGCGACCGGCCAGCGCACCTCCAACTGCAACTGGGGCGAGGACGGCTCGACGCTGTTCATCACCGCGGACCAGTACATCGTCCGCATCAAGACGGCGACCAAAGGCAACCGGTTCTAGAACCTGATCGACGAAACACAGAGACACCAAGACACAAGGGTCCCGCGTCTGATCAGGCGAGCAGTTCTTTGACCACCGTGCCGTGAACGTCCGTCAGTCTGAAATCGCGGCCGGCATGTCTATAGGTCAGCTTGGTGTGGTCGAAGCCGAGCAGGTGCAGGATCGTCGCGTGGAAGTCATGGACGTGGACCTGGTTCTCCTCGACGCGGGCGCCGATGTCGTCCGACTTGCCGTAGGTGATGCCGCCCTTCACGCCGCCGCCCGCCAGCCATGAAGAGAAGACGGCGCCGTGGTGGCCGCGGCCGCCGGGGCCGTCTTCTCCGGGCGTCCGGCCGAACTCCGTCGTCCAGACGATCAGCGTTTCGTCCAGCATCCCGCGGCGCTTGAGGTCCTGGATCAGACCGGCGATCGGCTGGTCGATGTTGCGCGCCAGGCCGGCGCAGTTCTTCATGTCGCCGTGGGCGTCCCAGTTGCCGGACGCGCCCTGGTCGATCAGCTCGACGAAGCGGACGCCGCGTTCGATCAGGCGTCGGGCCACCACGCACTGCCAGGCGTAACCCTGGGGCTTGTTGCGGTCGAGCCCATACAGCTTCAGCGTCTCGTCGCTCTCCTTCGAGAGATCGAAGGCATCGGGCGCCTCGGTCTGCATGCGGAACGCCGTCTCGAACGACTGGATCCGCGCCGCGAGTTCGGAATCGTTCCCGTTGTCCTTGAGGTATTGCTTGTCGAACATCGCCGCGAGCCCGATCTCGCGCTCCTGCAGGCCCGCCTGCTTCGAGCGCTTGGCGAGGTCGGGGATCGGCTCGGGACCGGGAACCACGCGCGTGCCCTGGTGATAGGCGGGCAGGAAATCGTTCGCGAAGACTTGCGTCCCGGCATAAGGGAGGTTTGGCGCGATGACGACGAAGGACGGCAGGTTCTGGTTCAGCGTGCCCAGGCCGTAGCTGACCCAAGACCCGAGGCTCGGGCGCGAGAAGAAGAAGGAGCCCGTGTGCATGGCCAGCGTCGCCTGGAAGTGCTCGTTGTCGTCGGACTTCATCGAATGGATCAGCGCGACGTCGTCCATCTGCTCCCGGAGCCTCGGGAAGATGTCGCTGACCATGGTCCCGCAGCGGCCGCCGGGCTTGAACGCCCACTGCGGCCGCAGCAGCTTCTTCTTGTCGCGCGAGAGGCCGCCGCCGGGGACAAGCGTCCTGCCGTCCATCTCGAAGAGCGTCTTCTTGTAGTCGAAGGTGTCCATATGGGACACGCCGCCGGTCGAGAAGAGGAAGATCACCTGCTTCGCCTTGCCGGGGAAGTGCGGCCGCTTCGGCGCCAGCGGATCGCCCGTCGCGTCGTCCGCCAGGAGCTGCGACAGGAACCCCGGCAGGAGCAGGGAACCGCCCGCGAGCGAGCGGAGGAAGCCCCGGCGGTCGCAGCTATCGGACATAGACGAACTCGTTCAAACGGAACAGCGATCGGGCGAAACTTTCCCAGGCCTGGACGTCGTCGAGGCTCTTGCGCAGGGACGCGACGTAGTCCAGGCTGCCTTTGGTCTCTTCGGGGGTGGGGGGCCGACCCAGGGCCAGCTCGAACGCGCGGTCGATCTTCGAACCATCGTCCTTGGCCTCCTTCGCCAGGCGGGAGGCGAAGGCGCGGGCCTGATCATGGACGAAGGGGTCGTTGAGCATATAGAGGGCCTGCAGCGGGGTCGTGCTGGTAATCCGCATCGAGGTGCTCATGTTGGTCTCGGCGCCGTCGAAGGTGCCGAAGAACGGGTGGCGGCGGATGCGCTGCGACATCAGGTAAACGCTGCGCAGGGTGTTGTCGTAGACGGCCAGGAAGGGCTTGTGCTGCGTATAGTCCCAGCCCGTCATGGGCGGGAAGGGGTGCATGCCGCCCATCTTGCGGTCGAGCGTGCCGCTGACCGCGAGGAGCGCGTCCCGGATCGACTCCGCTTCCAGGCGGCTGCGTCGGAACTTCCAAAGCAGGTCATCGTTCGGATCGGCCATCGCGGCGGCCTCGTCGTCCCGGCAGGACATCCGGTAGGCGTGGGACGCCAGGATCGCGCGATGCAGCTCCTTGACCGACCAGCCGCGCTCGACGAAGCGTCGCGCCAGCCAGTCGAGCAGCTCCGGGTGGGTCGGCGCGCGGCCCTGCCGGCCGAAGTCGCTGGGCGTCTGGACGATGCCCTTCCCGAAGTGGTGCTGCCAGACGCGGTTCGCCATCACGCGCGCGGTGAGGGGATTGGCGGAATCGGCGATCCAGTCGGCGAGCTGATGCCGGCCGCTGCCCTTGGAGTCGGACAAGAGCTCCTGGCCGCCCAGCACCTCGATGAAGCGGCGAGGGACCTCGCGGCCGAGTCGGGCGGGATCGCCCTTGATCTGGACCTTCGTATTGCCGGACTTCTTTGCCTCGCAGACGGCATACGCCGTCTCATAGGGCAGCGGCTGCTTCAGGATCGACCCGTTCCCCTTGCGCGTGTTGTCGATGGTCCGGGTCAGATCGTTGATGAGCTCGCGGATGCGGTCGGCCTCGCCGTCCACGGCTTCCGGAAGGGCCTTCTCATAGTTCTTTTTCTCGTCCTCGAAGCGCTTCCGGGTCGCCTCGAGCTCCGCCTTCTTGGCGGTGCGCTCCTTCTGCGCCCGCTCGACGACGTCGGGGGAGACGAGCGGGATGAAGTCCTCCTGGTACTGCTTGAGCTCGATGCCGGGCCAGGGATAGCGCGTCGATTCGAAGATGCCGTAAAGGGCGTAATAGTCCTCGTTCGTGATCGGGTCGAACTTGTGGTCGTGGCAGCGGCTGCAGTTGACCGTGAGGCCCATGAACGTGCGGCCGAGGTTGTCGATCGTGTCCTCGATTGTCAGGTGCCAGGGATAGTCGTCCACGCGCGAGCCGAAGCGTTTGGCGTTGGCGAGGTAGCCGGTCGCGATCAGGTTGCGGCGGCGGTCCTCGTCGCTGCGGAAGGGCAGCAGGTCGCCGGCCAGCTGCTCGCGGATGAACTCGTCGTAGGGCTTGTCCTCGTTGAAGGAATTGATGACGTAGTTGCGGTAGAGGTAGAGCTGCGGAACGGGGAAGTCGGAATTGTCCCCGGCGGTGTCGGCGTAGCGGACGACGTCCAGCCAGTGGCGGCCCCAGCGTTCGCCGTAGGCGGGGGAGGCGAGCAGGCGCTCCACGACCCTCGTGAACGCCTGCGGGGTGTTGTCCGCGAGGAACGCGTCGATCTCCTCGGGGGCCGGCGGCAGGCCGGTGAGATCGAAGGTGACGCGGCGGATCAGCGTTCGCCGGTCGGCGTCGGGCGCGGGCTGGAGGCCCTTCTCGGTGAGCTTCGCGAGGAGGAATAGGTCGATGGGCGACCAGGCCCAGTCTCCGGCGACGGCGGGGACCGCGGGTTCGGCGACGGAATTGAAGGGCCAGCGTTTGCGCGCCGCGGCCATGTCGATCGGAGCCTTCTTCTTCTCGACCGCCATATGGCGCGGATCCACGGCGCCCTTGCGGACCCAGGTTTCGAAGTCGGCGACGACGTCGACGGGCAGCCGCTTCTTGGGCGGCATTTTCATGTCGTCGTCGGTCCAGCGGAGGGCCTTGATGAGGAGGCTCTTGTCGGGATCGCCGGGGGTGATGGACGGTCCGCCGTCGCCTCCCTTGACGAGCCCTTCCTGGGTATCCAGGAGGAAGTTGCCTTTGACCTTCTCGGCCTGGGGGCTGTGGCAGGAGTAGCACTTGTCGACGAGGACGGGGCGGATCCTCTTCTCGAAGAAATCGAGGCGGTCGCGGTCGGAGTCGTCCTGCGAACGGACGGGACCGGCGAGACCGAGGATCAAGGCGATGAACGGGATTGCTCGGCGCATGGGAACGAACACCTCCCCGCAGTCCTGATGGGACATCGTACCGCTCCCCTAAGATATACAACTGAAATTTCAGTTGTATTTTAGGAAAGTGACACACGGAAGCGGAGGGAAGGCGCTAATGGCCCGGGGAGCTCAGGCAGGGGCACTTCGCGCTGCACTGGCAGCGCAGGTACTTGTCGTTCTTCAGGCACTCGCCCTGGCAGGCCTGGGGCGCCACACCGCTGCCGTCGACGTCATGACAGGAGCGCTGGGTGAGCTCGCAGCCGGCGGACAGGGCCAGCGCAAGGAGGAGGAGGGCGGCGCGGACGGATCGGTTCATGTCGGGTTCTCTGAAAGGAGTATCCGGTGGCGAGGGCGACGGGGCTCGAACCCGCAACCTCCAGCGTGACAAGCTGGCGCTCTAGCCAATTGAGCTACGCCCCCTCAGGGCAGGGCGCCTAGTTTATCCGCCGCTCGGATACAGTCAAGCACTAACGGCCCCCGTTTCCCCTGTCTGTCCAGCGGCCGGATTGTCGCGTAGGAGGGCATGGAAACTTCCCCCGCGGCCCCGGGGCTGCCGTTGACTGCGGACGAACTGGAGCGGCGGCTCTCCTCCCGGCTCCTCGACGTGCTCATCCGCGCGGCCCTGCTGGCGGCGCTGGCGGTGCTCTGCTACCAGATCTTCGCGCCGTTCCTCACGCTCGCCGCCTGGTCGATCGTCCTCGCCGTCTCCATGTACCCGCTTCACCAGCGGCTCGCCCGCTCGCTCGGCGGCCGCCAGGGCAGGGCGTCGACGATCCTCATCCTTGTCTCCGTTCTCGTCATCCTCGGGCCGATGGCGCTGCTCCTCAATTCCCTCGGCGACTCGCTTCGCGGCCTCGTCCAGGACGTGCAGCACGATTCCCTGAAGATCCCGGCCCCGCGCGACAGTGTTCGGAACTGGCCGGTCGTGGGCGAGAAGATCCATGCCGCCTGGACGCGGGCCGCCGCCGACCTGCCGGGCCTCGTCCAGAGCCTGCAGCCCAAGATCGCCGATCTGGTCCGGAAGTCGCTGTCCGTGGTCGCCAACATCGGCGGCGGGCTGCTCGTCTTTCTGTCGGCCCTGATCATCGCCGGCATCATCATGGCCTACGGCGGCCCCGGCGCCTCCGTCGTGCGCTCGCTTTGCATCCGCATCGCCGGTCCGGAGCGCGGGACGCGGATTGCGACCCTGTCCACGGCGACGATCCGGACCGTGGCCCAGGGCGTGCTCGGCGTGGCGTTCATCCAGGCGATGCTGATCGGGCTCGCGCTGCTCGTCGCCCGCGTCCCCTGGGCAGGGCTGCTGTCCGTCATCGCGCTGGTGCTGGCCATCGCGCAGGTGCCGACGTTCCTGGTCACGCTCCCCGCCATCGCGTACCTATGGATGAGCGGGCACTACGGGACCGTCGCCGCGGTCGGCTATACGGTCATCCTGGTCGTGGCGGGACTCATCGACAACGTGCTCAAGCCGCTGATGCTCGGCCGCGGGGTCGACGTGCCGATGCCGGTGATCCTGCTCGGCGCCGTGGGCGGCATGGCGGCGGAAGGAATCCTGGGCATGTTCCTGGGCGCCGTGCTCCTCGCGCTGGGCTACCAGCTCCTCACGGGCTGGGTCTCGAACGCCGCCCCCGCGTCTCCGCTCTCGACACCTCCGTCCTAGTCTGCTATTCTCCTTGGCCTCATGACCACCACCACCTCCAAGGACGACGGAATCGACGACAAGGACGACCCCAACGACGTTGAAAAACCGCCCGGCTTCGAGACCCTCAACCTCAATCCTGCGCTCCTGAAGGCTGTCGAGGAGCTCGGGTTCCAGCATCCGACCCCCATCCAGACCAAGGCCATCCCGCCCGTGCTCGACGGACGCGACCTCATCGGCTGCGCCCAGACCGGCACCGGCAAGACCGCCGCGTTTCTCCTCCCCGTCATGCACCGCCTGATGGCCGGACAGAAGGGCGGCACCCGCGTCCTGGTCCTCGAGCCCACCCGCGAGCTCGCAGCCCAGGTCGAGGAGGACTTCCGCGACCTCGGTAAGCACAGCCACCTGAAGTGCGCCACCGTCTACGGCGGCGTCGGCTTCGGCAACCAGACCACCGCACTACGACAGGGCTTCGACATCATCGTCGCCACCCCCGGCCGCCTCCTCGACCATATGGAGCGCGGCAACGCCCGTTTCGACAGGCTCACGGTCCTCGTCCTCGACGAGGCCGACCGCATGATGGACATGGGCTTCATCCCCGACCTGCGGCGCATCCTCCAGAAGCTCCCGAAAGTCCGGCAGACCCTGTTCTTCAGCGCCACCATGCCGCCCGAGATCGAGCGACTCTCGCGCGAGATGCTCAAGGATCCGGTCAAGATCGACGTCGGCCGCCGCCCGACCCCCGCGACCGGCATCACGGCCGCCGTCTACCCCGTCGCCCAGAACCGCAAGACCGCGCTCCTCACGCTGCTCCTTCGCAGTCCGAACATGAACTCGGTGCTCGTCTTCGCCCGCACCAAGCACCGCGCCGAGCGCCTCGGAGAACAGCTCCAGAGCCGCGGCTTCAGCGTCGCCATCATCCACGGCAATCGCAGCCAGGGACAGCGCGAGCAGGCCCTGGACGCGTTCAAGGCCGGCCAGGCCATGGTCATGGTCGCCACCGATATCGCCGCGCGCGGCCTCGACATCCAGGACATCAGCCACGTCATCAACTACGACGTGCCGAATACCGCCGAGGACTATGTCCATCGCATCGGTCGGACGGGCCGCGCCCAGGCCGTCGGCGATGCCTTCACCCTCGTCGCGTACGAGGAGGAAGCGGCGATGAGCGAGATCGAGAAGTCGCTCGGCACGACGCTGCCGCGGGTGACGCGGCCGGACTTCGACTACGGCCTCTACGTCCCGCTCCCGCCGCCTCCGCCGCAGCCGACCGCCGTTCCGCCCTCGCAGGGGATGCATTCGAACCGCAAACCGTCCGCGAGGCGGCGCCGACTCTAAGGGTCCGCCCATGAGGATCTCCGCCCTCCGCGCCCTCGAGGTCCTCGACTCCCGCGGCATGCCGACGCTCAAGGTCTCGATGGAGGTCGACGGCGGGCTGGGCGAGTTTTTCGTCCCCGCCGGAGCGTCGACGGGGAAGGCCGAGGCGAAGGAACTGCGCGACGACACCGCGCGCTACGGCGGGAAGGGCGTGCGAAAGGCGGCGGTCCGCGTCCTCTCGATGGCCGCGCGTCTCCATCGGGCGCGCTTCGATTCGCAGGCCGAGTTCGACGCGCTGCTGGAAGAGGAGGATCTGGCGGGGAACGTCTCGCTGGGCCTCTCCGGCGCCTTCGCCCGGGCGACGGCCGCCGCGAAGGGGATCCCCCTTTACAGAGTCTTCGGGAAGGGAAAGACGATTCCGCGGCCGATGGTCAACCTGATTTCGGGGGGCCTGCACGGCGGGAACAACATCCCGATCCAGGACATCCTCATCGTCCCGCTGAAGGAGAAGTCCTTCGCCGATTCACTCGAAAAGATCTGGCGGGTCTATCACGCCGCACGGGGCCTGGTTTCCAGGGTCCAGGATTACAACCCCCACTGGGTCGCCGACGAGGGCGGCTTCGCGCCGAGATTCAGGAACGTCGAGGAAGCGCTGGATCTCACAGTGGAGGCGATCGAGGAGGCGGGTCTCAAGCCCGGGGTTTCGATGGCGATCTGTCTCGACGTGGCCGCGAGCCACGCCGCGGGGATCACGATCGAGACGCTGGAGAAGTGGGCGGCCGGCTGGCCGATCATCTCGATCGAGGACGGCGTTTCCGAGGAGGACTGGAAGGGCTGGCAGGAGCTGACGAAGCGCCTGGGCCGCCTGCAACTCGTCGGCGACGACTTCTTCGCGACGAACCCCGAGCGGCTGAGGCGGGGCATCATCGACTCCTGCGCCAATGCGGTGCTGGTCAAGATGAACCAGATCGGGACGATCACGCGGACGCTGGAGGTGATCGACATCGCCCGGGACGCGGGATACAAGACGGTGGTCTCGGCGCGATCGGGCGAGACCGAGGACAGCACGATGGCCGACCTGGCCGTAGGCACCGACGCGGGCCAGATCAAGATCGGCTCGATCGCCCGCAGCGAGCGGCTGGCCAAGTACAACCGGCTTCTGGAGATCGAGGCGGAGCTGCAGGAGTAGACGGTGCGATGACGGACGAGCTGGTCCCGAAGCTCCAGACCTTCATCCGGGCGAAGGATCCCCAGGGCACCGCCGTCCTCGAGGGCCACGACTACCTGCTGAAGTTCTCCACTCTCGGCGCCCCGCAGGAGCTGCGGATCCAATACATCCCGCGGAACTCGTGGACGATCCTGTACTCGGCGCGGTCGCCGGGCGCAACGGAGCGCTGGTTCGTGGAGTCGAAGTGGGTCTGGTTCCCGGAGCACTCCGGCTGCGCCCGGGTGAAGCTCGCTTCGCTCGACCCGCGATACAAGCTCTTTGCTTCGGACGGGCCCTTTCTGCGTTCGGTCGTCGGCTCGCCGGAGATGACGGAGCTGCTGATGCAGCTGCCCGCGGAGAATCACTTCAAGGCGAATCTGAAGGACGGCGTTCTGACGCTGTCCTGGAGCGTCCGTTTCAACCCGGCCTCCAACGACCGCAACGGCATCCTCCTGAACTGCGCGATCGTGATGTCGCAGCTGGGCGGCCAGTGCTTCAAGAGCCTCCAGGTGGCCCGGATGGTGAAGGGCAGCGAATAGGCCGTCACCGCCGCGCTTCCTCCAGGATCTCGCGCACCAGCGCGTTGCCGGGGTCCTTCCACCACGCGCGGAACATCAGAATGTCGCCCCGCTTCACGGCCTGGACGAGCTCCCCGCGGCGCTTCTCGATCGGACCGTCGGCGGTATGGAGGATGCTGAACGCACCGGGGTAGAGTTCGCGCACGGAGTCCGGCGTCGACGCGGTCCCGCCCCGCAGCTCGCGATAGGGCGCGGTCGAGGCCCAGTATCGCGCATTCGCCTGCTCCGGAATCAGGAGGACTCCGGGGAACTTTTCGGCCAGCGCCTCCAGGATCGAAGCCGGGAGGAGGTTCGCGTCGTTCGGTCCGGGGAGCACGTTGGAGTCGATGTAGAACAGCGAACAGGCCCAGCGCTTCTGCGCGAAGGCAATCTTCGCCGCGAGCTCGCCCGCGATGTCGTTCACCGCGAGGTGGGCGTAGCGCGTCTTTCCGAGCGCGGCATCCGTCCCGGAATTCCTGACAATGCGCGTCGGCCGGATGCAGAGGCCGGTGCGCAGCCCGGCGTCCCGCAGGCGCCGGAAGAACTCGTCCGCGACCGCGTCCATCTCGGGCGCAAGCTCCGCGAGAAGGCGCGGATCGCCGAGGTAACTGACCGCGTGGGGGAACTCCTGGCCCTCGATGTCCCAGACGACCGCTCCCTGGGCGCCCATCTCCTTGAGGACCGCGGCGCTGTAGTCGGCGTACTCCAACGCGCGTTTCCGGAAGGCGTCGCTCGAGGCGTCCAGAGTCCGGTCCATGAACCAGCCGCGCGGATTCTTCGGCCACTTCGTGTCGCTGGTCGAGATCACCAGAGCACCGATGGGGCGCCGGTCCTTCCACGCAAGCGTCGGCGGGAAGGCCGCTCGGAAGCGGTCCTGAAGGTCGCCGCTCAGCTCGCGGCGCGAGGCGCCGGCGGCGCCGAAGCGGATCGAGAGCGTGTACGTGTCGCTTCCGCCCGGAGCGATCGGGCGCCGGACGGCGGGATAGCTCTTCGGGAGCGAATCGCGAAGAGCGGTGTCGACCCACAGCGGAAACACGGTCGACTTCGGTCGGTCGAGGGCCCAGGGGAACCCCATATAGAGCGGGCGGTCGATGTCTTCATTGACGACGACCAGGTTCCCCTTCGCGGTGCTGAGCGGCAGGATCGTCGGGGCCCCGACGTTCGACGCGATCAGCGGCGTCACATCGTCGTACTCGGCGGCTTTCGCGGGCAGCCGCAGCTGGATCGGGTTCAGATGGACACGGTCCAGGGGCGCATTGGAAGTGTTTCGGACGGTGATCGCGATGCGGAGGCGCAAGCCGACGGCCGAATATTCTCCGCGCACCGTCCCCCAGGGGAGGGTGCGAAGGATCGCCCCTTTTTCGACGGTCGTCGTCCCCTGGACGCCTTCCACCTGCAGTCTGCCGTCGGCGAGCCAGTCGTGGCCGCCGTAGCGCAACGAACGGAGGCCGTCGACACCCCACTCGAGGTCCAGTCCGGTCGGCTTCTCCTGGGCGAGCAGCAGGAGGGGAAGGAGCAGGAATCTCACGTCGCGATTGTATCCTGTCCCTGATCAGGGCGTTACGGCCTTCCAGACCCGCAGGCTGCGGACCACCGGACTTTCGCCATAATTGCTCAGGGCGAAGGTCCGCAGACGGCCGGGGGCGAGCGGGTGGTCGAGGACGGTGTCGATCCGCAACTCCTTGTCCAGCCACACCCGGATGCGTTTCCCGAGCTTCTCCGCACGGAGCACATGATCCTGGGCGAAGTCGATGGGCCGCGGGTCCGAGGCGAGGGGTTTGAACTCGACAGGCGCGATCGTATCGACCATGATCCCGCCCGGGTTCTCCCGGATCGCGAAGATGACGCGATATCCTTCGAAGCTGTCGCCGGAGAGGGCGAAGCCCAGGGACCAGGGCGCCCCCGCCGACACGACGGCCTCCAGGACGGCATCCTCCCCGATCTCCTCCTTCCATCGCGCGACCACCAGGCCGTGGTCGCGATTGGGTGTCGGGACGGGGTCGAACACTAGGCCGCCGTTGGTGAATCGGACGCGATCGGCGCCGGACTCGATCTTACGATCCTTCGTGTGCAGGACCCGGGACGAGCAGAACAGCGCTTCCATCGTGGGGGGGAGGGCGGTCATCTGCGAAAAAGCGAGATCGCAGACCGGGACCCAGCGGACCAGCTCCCGCGACGTCGCGGCCGCCTTCTCGCCGGCCCCGACGTCGAGTCCCTTCGAGTCCCCGTCGCGAAGGAAGCGGACTTTTCCCTCCGTCACTTCGAGCCGCGTGGACTCCGCCTCCGCCCAGAAATCGAATCTCGTTCCGAGGACCCGGACTTCCGCGAAGCGGGAGCGGACCAGGAAGGGGAGCCCCGCGGGCTGGCGGGCGACGTCGGCACGCAGAAACCCGCGCTCGAGGCGGAGCGATTTGGCGGCCGGATCGCGCGGATCCTTCTGCAAGAGCAGGGATGCCTCCCCTCCGAGTTCCAGCCGCGTCCGGTCCGGGTAGGAGAGGATCGCCGCGCTTCCCGGGCCCGTCAGAGTCAGGGTCTCGCCCCCAGGGATAGGCTCGCCGGCCCGGATCCGCCGGCCACCGGCGAGGGCGACGTCTCCGGTGACTTTCTCCACACGGGCCATGACGGGCGCGGCATCCACGGAGGGCGAGGTGAAGAACCATCCCAGGAGACCCAGCAGGAGGGCGGCGGCCGCCAGTGCGGCCCCAACCTTCCAGGGTGCGCGCTTTGGAGCGGAGGCCGGTCGTGGCCGCTTCGCGGGCGCAGGAGGAGTCTCCAGCGTCTTCATCACCGAATTGACGAACTGACCGGTGTCGCCGCCTTCGATCTCCGCGAGGATCTTTCGGGACAACTCCTCCTCCGACGCGGGTCCCTGGTCGACTTCCAGCAGCCGGTTCTGCTGATACATTTCCAGGAACCAGCGTTTCCGCCCGGGATCCCGCCGGAGCAGCGCCGCGAGTTCGGCGGCCTCCTGCGGCCCCAGGTCGCCGTCGAAATACTCGCTGGCCAGGACATCGAAGCGGTCCGTCATGCCTCCCTCTGCAACGCGAGGCGCCGGCCGACGCACTCGCGGAGCTTCTTCCGGATGAAGAAGAGCTGGACCTTCACCGCCGACAGGGTCTTATTGAGCTTCGCCGAAAGATTCCGGATCGAGTGGTCTTCGGCGTAGCGCAGGCGGATCAGCGACTGGTGCTCTTCGGACAGCTGCGACGTGCAGGTGCGCAGCGCGCGGACCTTGGCGTCTCCGGCCTCCGAGGGATCAGCCGCCATCTCCTCGAGTCCCACGGCGGTCTCGTAGTCCAGGTAGTTCTGCCGGTTGTGGGCGTCGCGCTTCACCCGCTTGAGCTCGGCCATGATCAGCATCTTCGCGATGGACGCCAGCCATCCGAAGAACTGGGTGCCGGGCCGGTAGCGCTGGATCTCCCGGTAGGCCGTCACGAAAGTGAGGTGCGCGATCTCGTCGGTTTCCACCGAGGGAGGGCAGTGCTTCGCGACGAGGGCCCGCACGCGGCGGGCATAGCCCTGGACGACGATGCCGTAGGAGGCGGGGCTGCCCGCCTGGACCTCACGGATCGCCTGCTCGACCTGGGCGTCCGTGATCTCGGTTCTCGGCATCGTCGCTCGTCTCCTGGAGAGTATAGCCCTGCCGGCGGGGAAGTTAGCGTCAACCGGCTCTTCGCCCCTAACCTTCTGCAACCCGGCGCTATTCCCCGTGGAGCTGCTCCATGTGGAAGGTCGAATACCGGCAGATGACTCCCGACGAACGGGAGGTACTCCAGAATCTCCTGGGAGCCTGCTCAAGCTCCGGAGACCGCGGAATCGGCGCCGTGGCGGGAGCGCTACCCGTGCTCGCGGCGGCGCTGGCCACCACCTCCAGTCCCGCCGTGCTCCTGGGTGCGGTGCTGCTCGGCGCGATCGCCGGGAGCGCGGCGGCCCGGATGCTCCGGGACCGGCGCGTGTCCGAGCTCCGCCAGGCGCTCGGACGGGACCTGCGTAACGGGAAGGTCCAGGTGTTCCAGGTGGCGCCCCGCGACGTGGTCCGGCTGACCGGACCCGGCGGATCCGTCGCCGGCTACTTCGCCGGGATCGGCGACGGGCACGTCATGTTCATCGAACCCCGGGAGTGGGAATACTCCGGAGGGGGCGTCGGCGAACCCGGCTTCGAGCGCCTCTTCCCCTGCAGCCGCTTCTCACTGGCCCGGGCGCCGCGCAGCAAGGTCGACCTGGGCTTCACCTGCCACGGAGAGCGTATCGCCCCGGTGCGCGACATTCCCGTGGCCTCGGAGACGCTCCTCAACGGATGGTTCGAGGACGGCGACGTTTTCTGGGCCGACCTGAACATGCTCGAACGGCGCCTCAATTCCTGCGGACGCTAACCTTCCTCGCCCGAGGGCTATCGCCCTAAGGGGGCAAGCCATCGACGGATAAGCGCGAGCAGGAGATTGCCATGACCGGAAACAGGGCGGCGTTCGCCGCCGCGATGCTGTGGTGCTTCGGCCTTCGGGCCGCCGAGGACGAGCAGGTCAGGTGGGTCAAGCTGGACGAGGCCCGCGCAAGGTCGGCGGCGACCGGGAAGCCTGTCCTCGTCATCTGCATGACCGACCTGGTTTCGGAAGGCCCCGGCACCAAGGGCATCGACCGCTCGTTCACGACCGACATGGTCCGCCCCTTCAAGGATGAATTCCACTTCGTGAAATGCACCGACATGGCGACGGTCCGCGCGGTGAAGTTCACCTCCAAGTGCGAATTCATCACGTTCGACCCCGAGGGGGAGGAACTCCACCGCTGCGTCACCAAGAGCACCGCGGACATCGTCGCGGCCATGAAGAAGACCCTGGATTGCTACTGCCGACGGCCGATCAGCTGGTCCGCCGACCCGCCTCCGCCCGCGCTGCGGAGCCCGGACGGGAAGAAGCTGACGCTGGTCCTGTTCCGGGACGAGTCCGACGACGTGGCCGCCCTGATCGCGTCGCTGGAGGACCGGGCGGTGGCGAAACTGCATTGCCGCTGCACGTTCGTGGCGCTGCCGTACCGGAAGGATTCGCCGGACGTCGCCGCGTGGAAGGTGAACGGCGCGCCGACCCTGTTTCTGCTCGATGCCGAGAAGGAGTTCGGTCCCAAGGCCGTCCTGGAGCGGATCGGCGAGAAAAAAACTCCGAGGGAGGCGCGGGCCCTCCTCCGACGGGGCCTGCTGGCCCAGGATAAGGCGCACCGGTGAGGTGCTCGATGGACACGTTCGCTCGCGCATCCCTCCTCGGGATCCTCATGGCGGGGGTGCAGCCTGCGACGGCGGGCGACCAGGCCAGGTCGACCCTCGAGTCCTACCGGGCCGCGATGAAGGAGGCCCGTTCGATCGAGGACCGCGCCGTGCAGATCCAGGCTCTCGGCTGGGCCGACCCGGCCGAGCCCGGAGTCGTGGGGGAGCTGTCGCGCTTCCTGGCGCAGAGTCCGGCCGATATCAACCATCTCCTCCCCGTCACCGCGGCGGCGGCGCTCGGGAGGATGAGGGGCTGCCGCGGCGCCGCGCTGGTGCTCGCCCAGGCTCTTCCCTCGTTCCGCAAGACCCCCTATCTCCATCGCCGCCTGATCGCCGCCTTGGGCCAGGTCGGCCACGAATCGGCGCTGCCGGCGCTCCAGGATCTGCTGACGGGGAACGACCTGGAACCGGCGCTGAACGCGGCGGCCGCCCTGGCGGAGCTGCCTGCGGATCTTGCCCTGGACGGCCTTCTGAAGGGGTGGGACTGGATGCAGAAGCGGCGCGCGAAGGTGGGGGACGACGTGAAGAAGCAATATGACCGCGTCGGGGTCGACCTCCTCCGCCTCGTGCAGAAGATCTCCGGCGAGAAGTATCCGACGCTGACGGAAATGCAGCTCTGGTGGACGAAGCGCGCGCCGAAGTGGAAGGACATCGCCGCGGAGCGCGAGCGGGACCGGGAAAAAGCGCGGGCGGCCGCCGCTCCCGCGCAGGAACTGCCCCCGATTCTGCTGGTCGAGCTGCTCTTCAACGAAGTCGGCGGGACGGCCACGGTCAATCTGGGTTCGTCGTCGAGCATGTCCGGCTCGGCGACGCTGACGAAGAACAGGCCCCTATGGTCGCACGAGATCCCGCCGCCCGGAGGCGGCAGCTCCCTGGATTTCGGCGCCGATCCGGGTCCTTTCGCCGCGGATCTCGCGGGCCCGATCGACCAGTTTCGGAACCTGAAATCGTTCACGATCACCGGCTGGATCGACGCGCGCAGCAGCGCCGAGGGGCCGGGGGGCAACCGCATTCTCAGCTGGCTCGACCGGGACGGCGTCGAGGTCGTTCATCGCTCCGACGGGAGCCTCCAAGTCGGCATCAACCAGAAGGCGGAAGGGACGGCGATCCGGACGCCCGCGCAGGCAATTCCGGCGGTCGCGGCCGAGGCGGCGCTGCTCATGAACTGGCGCTTCTTCGCCGTGACCTACGATTCGACGGCGGCGTCGAACCAGGCGAAGATTTACGTGGGCAATCGCGACCAGGATGCGGTCGTGGTCGTGCAGAAGGACGCCGCCGCCGGGACGACGGGCTTGAGGATGGCTCCGGGCCTGTCGATCGGCAACCTCCCGGTCGCGCAGCGCACGCTCAATCCCAAAGGCAACTTCCGTGGATTGATCGACGAGGTGCGGATCTTCGGCAGCACGAGGGACGGGTCGGGGGCATTGACCCCTGCTGGCGTCGTCCAGGTCCAGGCGCGCGTGCCGGCTCCCCCCTGAGGATCAGTTTGCGATCCCCGCCCAGTCGTGGACCAGGCGGCGCAGGGTGAAGAGGGGGATCGCGCCGTTGCGCAGGACCACGTCGTGGAACTCCTTGATGTCGAAGCGCGCGCCCATCGCCTTCCTGGCCTCCTCGCGCAGCGCCGTGATCTCGCGCTTGCCCACCATATAGGCCAGCGCCTGGCCGGGCCAGATGATGTAGCGGTCGACTTCGTTCAGGACTTCGGTCTCCGTCAGCGCGAGATTGTCCATGAAGAACGCGATCGCCTGCTCGCGCGTCCATTTCATGGCGTGGAGGCCCGTGTCGACCACCAGGCGGCAGGCGCGCCAGGCCTGGTAGGTCAGCATGCCGAAGCGGGAGAGGTCGTCCTCATAGAGGCCCATCTCGTCGCCGAGGCGCTCGCTGTAGAGGCCCCAGCCTTCGATGAACGCCGTGAAGCCCGCCTGGCGGCGGAAGCGCGGCAGGCCCTCGATCTCCAGCGCGAGGGCGATCTGCAGGTGATGCCCCGGGACCGCCTCATGCACCGCCAGCGCCGGCATGTTGAAGCGCGGCCGCGAGGTCGCGTCGTACGTGTTCGCGTAGAAGATGCCCTTGCGCGTCAGCTTTTCGTCGGGCTGGTAGTAGAAGGCCGCGACCGAGTCCTTCTCGCGGTACTCCTCGATCGCCTTCACTTCGCACTCGTTCTTCGGGAGCCGCTTGAACCACTGCGGCAGCCTGGCGTTCGCCTTCGCGAGCTCGCGCCTCGCGGTCTCGAGCAGGTCCTCCCGCGACGAGAACAGGTTCTTCGGATCCTTCTTCAGCGTCTCGAGGAAGCCCTTCAGATCGCCCTTCGCGATCGTCCGCATCTCGTCCTGGATGGACTTCAGCTCCTGCAGCCCGATCGCGTGGATCTCCTCGGCCGTCAGGTCGGTCGTCGTGTGCAGCTTGATGCGGAACTTGTAGGCTTCCGCGCCGCCCGGCAGCGCCCACAGGCCGACGTTCTTCGCCCGCGAGACCGGGAGATAGTCGGACTCCAGGTACTGGAGCATGCGGTGATACGCGGGATAGACGGAGTCGCGGATCGCCGGCAGCAGCGACGGCTTCGCGGCGAAGGGGGACTTCTCGGGAGGCAGGGCGAGCAGATGATGGAGCTGGCCGATGACGCGCTCGACCGCCGCGCGCATCGCCGTGCGGCCTTCGCGGACGCCGTCTCGCAGGTTGTCGAGGTACTGGTCCATATAGAGGCCGAAAGCCCGGAAGCGCGCCTCCAGGCCCTTCTCGTCGGTCAGCGGATGGTAGTTCAGGAGCTGCGGGAACTCCGCCTGCGGGCCGCCCATCTGGTCGACGTCCCACTGCCAGAACTTGTAGCGGTCCTCCTCCAGCGCCTGCTCGATCTGGAGGCGGAAGATGTCGGCGCTGACGCGGTCGCTCTCGGTCAGCGATTTCAGATCGACGGCGTTGATGCGCCCGAGCAGCGCCTCGTGCTGCTGATGCCGCCGCGCGCGTCCCGTCGCGGAGATGTCGGAAAGCCGGTCGTTGTAGCGGAAATCGCCGAGATAGGTGGCGTAGGTGGGGTTCTCGCGCATCGACGTTTCCCACGCGTCGTCGAAGATCGACTGCAGCTCTCGGGAGGCGGCCATAGAGTCCTTTCCGGGCGACTGGCACCCGACGAGCATGAGGGCGAGCAGCCCGGCGCGTCTCATTCGCCGGGCGGGCGGATTTTCGCGCCCTCCAGGAGATACTGCCACAGGGCGTCGGCCTGCTTGACGCCGTCGCCGTCGAGGATCTCGGTGAGCTGCGTCCGGCCGTCTTTGATGAACTGGGGCATCTTGGTGCCGGGCTCGAGGCGCAGGGGCTCGCGGACCCAGCGGTCGTAATAGTCCTTCTTCATCCGGTCGCGCACGAGCTTGAAGTTCGGCGCGGGCGCCTCGAAGACCTTGGTCGCGCCCTTGGGGCCGATCGCGTGGCACGAAAGGCAGTCGAGCCCGCCCGCGGGTCCCGACAGCTTGCGGCCGATCTCCGACATCCCGGGATCGGGCTCCGGCTCCGGCGCGCTTTTCGTCGGATAGCCGTGCTCGAGGGCCAGGCCGTGAAACAATTTCTCGGCGCGCGCGGGGAAGGCCGGCATGCGCAGGTTCTTCAGGAACGGACGAGGACGCTCGGCGATCTCCCCCTTCAGGAACGCGACCGCCCATTCGGGTTTCAGCTTCTCGCCGACCCAGGTGAGCGACGGAAACCAGGGCTCGGCGGGCGCGACGGTCGCGAACTCGCCGTCGTCCTCCTTCTTGGGCGGCGCGAACTCGCGGACCTCGGACGCGACCTCGGCCCAGGCCTCGAGGACGTCGTCGCGGCGGTGGCA
>DASQOM010000368.1:0-5081 GCA_035644495.1 Planctomycetota bacterium
CTGGAGAAGTGCGCCCCGTATGCCGTCACCTGCCAGGTCAAGGTCGAGATCAGCCAGGCTGGGAAGCGCGAGGACTCCGACTATCCGCGGATCGTGGCGCTGCTGCGCAAGGCGAACTATCATGGCTTCCTGACCCTCGAGTACGAGTCGGCCGAGGAGCCCACGACGGCGATCCCCAAACACCTCGAGCTGTTGAGAAAGGCGATGGCATGATCCAGAGAAGCGTCGCGGTCCTGGCCGTCCTGCTGCTCTGTCTCGGCGCGGCCCCGCAGGGCGCGAAGAAGAAGATCCTCTTCTTCACGAAGTCCTCGGGCTTCGAGCACAGCGCCATCAAGAAGAAGGGCGACGAGCCCAGCCACGCGGAAAAGATCCTCGGCGAGCTGGCCGCGAAGAACAGCTGGGAAGTGACACAGACGAAGGACGGCGGCGTCTTCACGAAGGAGAACCTCGCGAAGTTCGACGCGTTCTTCTTCTACACCACGGGCGTGCTCACCACGCCTGGCACCGACAAGAACCCCCCGATGTCCGCCGAAGGCAAGACAGCCTTCCTCGACGCCATCAAGGCCGGGAAGGGCTTCGTCGGCACCCACAGCGCGGCGGACACCTTCCATCCGACGGAGCCGCGCGAGGACCGCTTCAAGGCGTTCGGCGACAAGAACGATCCCTACCTGCTCATGATCGGCGGCGAGTTCATCCGCCACGGCAAGCAGCAGAAGACCCGGATGATCTGCACGGACCCCAAGTTCCCCGGCGCCGCCGCCGCGGGCGAAGGCTTCGACATGCTCGAGGAGTGGTACTCCTTCAAGGACTACCGGGACGACCTGCACGTCATCCTGGTCTCCGAGACCAAGGACATGGCCAAGACCGGGGGCGACAGCGTCTATAACCGCCCGCCGTTTCCCGCGACGTGGGCGCGGAAGCACGGGGAGGGCCGCGTCTTCTACACCTCGATGGGCCACCGCGAGGACGTGTGGACGAACGCGACGTTCCAGTCGATGCTCGAAGGCGGGCTCAAGTGGGCGCTCAGGGAAGTCGAGGCCGACGTCACCCCCAACGTGGAAAAGGCTGCTCCCGGCTATAAGGTCATTCCTCCGGAGAAATAGATGATCAAACTCGCGCTGGCATTCGGACTGCTGGCTACCACAAACATAACGGTCCTGTTTGTGGTGCAGGAGAAGGCTCCGGAGGGGGCGACGATCCTCGACGCCTCCCAGCTGACGCAGGAGGACGGGAAGCCCTGCTCCTGGCCGGTGACCGACGGCGTCCTCGAGGTCGGGAAGGGCAGCGTCATCACGAAGGAGAAGTACCAGGACTTCCAGCTGCACGTGGAGTTCAACATCCCGGAGCCGCCCGAGGGCGCGAAGGACCAGGCGCGCTCCAACAGCGGCGTCTATATCCAGCGCCGCTACGAGGTCCAGATCCTGGAGACCTTCGGCCTGGAGCCGGTCTTCAACAGCTGCGGGTCGATCTACCGGCAGAAGCCGCCCGACAAGAACGCGGGGAAGAAGGCGGGGGAGTGGCAGACCTACGACATCACCTTCCAGGGCGCGCGCTTCGAGGACGGGAAGAAGACCAAGAGCGCGCGGATCACGCTGGTCTGGAACGGCGTGAAGGTGCACGACGACTACGAGATCAAGGACAAGACGGGCGCCGGCAAGCCCGAGGGCGCCGAGCCCGGCCCGATCCTCTTCCAGGACCACGGAGCGAAGGTCAAGTTCAGGAACATCTGGATCCTGCCAAAGAAGTAGGCCTCGGGCGCCATCATAGGGCATGACGGAGGTCGCCCTTGCCGCCGCTGCGATCGCCATCACCGGGGGCATCGTCACCCTTCTCGCCATCCCGAGATCCCTGTTCCTCTCCCGCCGATCCAGCGCCAGTTACCGGCGCTGGATGAAGGAGAACGGGCTGACGGAGGTCTCGTGGGAGGACCGGATCCTCTTCAAGGGGACGTTCTTCGGCGCTCCGGGCAGCGGGTATACGGACTTCCGGGTGGAGTTCCGGGACGAGCGCGGCGAGACCCGCAAGGCGTTTCTCCGCTGCGGCGACCACGGACGCGGCCTGCTGGGCCGCCATGACCTCGACGTCCGCCGGGACTCTTAATGCAATAAGTGACTCCGAGTCCCTTATTGCGATATCATGCCCCGTCGATGAGAGCCGTCGGGGTGTCGATCGCGAACCGCGAGGTCCGGCTGATCGACCATCCCGAGCCGGCGCTGCTCCGGCCCGACGAGGTCAAGCTGCGCATCCTCGAAGTGGGGGTCTGCGGGACCGACCGCGAGATCTGCGAGTTCAAGTTCGGCGAGCCGCCGGCGGGGTCGCAGCACCTGGTCCTGGGCCATGAGGCGCTGGGCGAGGTGGTCGAGGTCGGCCCGGCGGTGAAGGGGCTGCAGCCCGGCGGGCTCGTGGTGCCCATGGTCCGGCTGCCCTGCGCCGACGCGTCGTGCTCGGCCTGCGTCGCCGGGCGGCAGGATTTCTGCCTCACCGACAGCTTCCCCGAGCATGGGATCCGGCGCTGTCACGGGTTCATGACCGAGCGCATCGTCGAGCGCGAGAAGTTCCTGGTTCCCGTCGGGCCCGACCTGCGGAGCGTCGCGGTCCTGGTCGAGCCCCTGACCATCCTCGACAAGGCCCTGCGCGAGGTGGAGCAGATCCAGCGGCGGATGCCGTGGTCGCCGGGGCTGGGCGGTCGCGCGCTGGTGCTGGGCGCGGGGGCGGTCGGACTGCTGGGCGCGATGGTGTTCCGTCAGCGCGGCTGCGACACGACGGTCGTCGCACGGAGCCCCGGGACGACGACGAACGCGGCGCTGGCGCGGTCGTTCGGGGCCAAATACGTCAGCTCGCGCGAGACGTCGCTGCAGGACCTGGGCCCGTTCGACGTGATCTATGAGGCGGCGGGGTCGCCGGCGACCGCATTCGAATCGCTGGCGACGCTGGCGCCGAACGGGGTCTGCATCCTGACGGGGGTGCCGGCGGCGGGGGAGCCGATCCAGTTCGACGGCGGCCGCATCCTGCGCAACATCGTGCTCCAGAACCAGCTGATCCTGGGCACGGTGAATGCGGGGCGCGAGTCGTTCAGCGGGGCGATCGCCCTGCTGGGCGACCTGAATCGGCGCTGGCCGGAGTCGTTGAAGGGCATGATCACGGGCCGCCACCCCCTGGAGACTTTCGGGAAGCTGCTGTTCGGCCGTCCCGACGGCATCAAGAACATCCTCGTCCTCTAGCCCCCCACAAACAAGACGGGCTGTTTTGTGGTGGAGTGTGTCACATCCTGACACAGGCTGTTTGTAGAGTGTTCGTGATGGAACTTGACGCCTTTCATCCGGCCGTGGCCCGGTGGTTCGCCGGGAAGCTCGGGGAGCCGACCCCGCCGCAGGTCCAGGGCTGGCCCCTCATCCGCGAGGGGAAGAACGTCCTCATTGCAGCGCCGACCGGGTCGGGCAAAACCCTCGCCGCCTTCCTCTCCTCCATCGACGTCCTTCTCCGCCAGGGGCCGTACCTGGCCGACGAGACCCAGGTCCTCTACATCTCGCCGCTGAAGGCCCTCGGCAACGACATCCAGAAAAATCTCTCTCTCCCGCTCGCCGAAATCACGGCGGCGGACCCGTTCCTCCCTCCGGTGCGCGTCCTTGTGCGGACGGGCGATACGTCCGCCAAGGACCGCGCCTCCATGACCAAGCGGCCGCCCCATATCCTGGTCACGACCCCCGAATCACTCTATATCCTCCTGACCAGCGACGGCGGCCGCCGCATCCTCTCGACCGTCAAGACCGTCATCGTCGACGAAATCCACGCCCTTGCCCGCGACAAACGCGGCAGCCACCTCGCCCTCTCCCTCGAGCGCCTCGAAGCCCTCACCGGCGGCTTCCAGCGCGTCGGCCTCTCCGCCACGCAGAAGCCGCTCCGCGACGTGGCCCGCTTTCTCGTCGGGAAGGACCGCGACTGCGAGCTGGTCGACATCGGCCATCTCCGCGACCTCGACCTGGGCGTCGAAGTCCCCAAGTCGCCGCTCGGCGCCGTCTGCTCCCACGAAACCTGGGAGGAGATCTACGCCCGCATGGCCGAGCTGATCGGCACCCATCGCACCACGCTGATCTTCGTCAACACGCGCAAGATGGCCGAGCGTATCGCCGCGCGCCTGACCAAGATCCTCGGGGAGGACGCGGTCACGAGCCACCACGGCAGCCTGTCGCGCAAGCACCGCCTCGACGCCGAGCAGCGCCTGAAGGCGGGACAACTGCGCGCGCTCGTCGCGACGTCGTCGCTGGAACTCGGCATCGACATCGGCGACGTCGACCTCGCGCTGCAGGTCGGCGCGTCGCGGTCGATCGCGACTTTCCTGCAGCGGGCGGGCCGCGCGGGCCATATGATCCGGCGCACGCCGAAGGCGCGCATCTTCGCGCTGACGCTGGACGAGCTCGTCGAAGCGGGCGCGATCCTGCGGGCGATCAAAAAGGGCATCCTCGACCGCACCCCGCAGCCGCCGGCGCCCCTCGACATCCTCGCGCAGCAGGTCGTCGCCGCCTGCGTGCCGGAATCGTGGGACGAGGATGCGCTCTTCGACCGATATCGCCGCGCGTGGCCGTATCGGGATCTCCTGCGGGGCGATTTCGACAAGGTCCTCGAATTGCACTCGGGAGGACGACGCGCTTTGTTGCACCGCGACGGCGTCGGCCGCCGCGTGATGGCGACCCGACGCGCGCGGCTCACCGCGATCCTCTCCGGCGGCGCGATCCCCGACACCGCCGATTACCAGGTCGTGATGGAGCCGGACGGGGCGCCGGTCGGCAACGTCAATGAGGACTTCGCGATCGAGTCGAACGCGGGCGACATCTTCCAGCTCGGCAACACGTCGTGGCGCATCCTGAAAGTCGAGCCCGGGATCGTCCGGGTCGCCGACGCGAAGGGCCAGCCGCCGACGCTGCCGTTCTGGACCGGCGAGGCGCCGTCGCGCACGGCCGAGCTGTCGGCGCAGCTCGCGGAGGTCCGCGAGCAGTGCGTCGACGCCGACTGGGCCCGCCGCGAGTGCGGTCTCGACGACGCGTCGGCGAAGGCGGTGGCGGAGTATGTGGTCGCCGGCCGCG
>DASQOM010000369.1:0-10081 GCA_035644495.1 Planctomycetota bacterium
CGAATTCAAGACCGAAGAGGCGCGCGCCCGATGGCAGGAGGAGTTCCCCCCTGCTCCTCCCCGTGCTTCAGCGCAAGATGGCGAAGTCGATCGAGCGCTAGGCCCGGAAGAGGTAGTAGCTGACAAACGCCGCGCACTCGCGCGCGACGAAGTAGGGCTCCTTCGCCAGGCGGCGCGTCATCGGACAGGGCGACGTCGCGCACGCGATCCCGAGGCGGTGAGCGGTCAGCTTGATCCGCGCAAGATGGTAATAGTGGCTGACCGCGACCACCTCGCGCTCCTTCAGATTCGCGAGCGTCGCGTAGCTGTTCACGCCGGCCGGATCGAGCACGATCGCCGATTCCGGCACCCTTCCCTGCAGCGCGAGCCGATGCATCGCGGGGACCTCGTCCGGCGCGCCCGACAGGATCAACCGTGGCGCGATCTTCGCGTGAAACAGCGCGACGCCGTGCTTCACGCGGTCCTCGAGCGCGAGCGACGGCCCGCCGTCCGAATACACTCGCGCGCCGAACACGACGATCGCCTTCGCCGGCCGCGCGTAGTCCGTCGCGCCGAACGAGAAGAGATGGACGAGCAGCAATAAGGGTCCCGCGGCCGCGGCGCCGGTCGCGAGCCACTTCCAGCTCCCCGTCGGCCCGTCATAGAAGGTCCGCGCGACGCCGCCCAGCAGCAGGCCGGCGGTCAGCAGCGAGAACGGGATGGCCGACGTCGCCAGCCCCTGCGCGCGGAGCATATAGAATTCGGCACAGTTGATCGCAGCGAGCACGAGGTGGGCGAGGAGGACGAGGCCCGCGACGCGGTGCCGGATCAGGAACGCGGCGCCGAGCAGGACGCCGTCGATGGTCGGCAGCGTCTGGCCGCCCGGCAGGCGGACGAGCGTATTGAGCAGCGAGGCGTCGGGGGTGAAGCAGGAGCGCGCGGCGTCGATCAGGAGGAGCGCGCCGAGGAACAGGCGGGCGCCGTCCAGGAGGGCGATCGTGCGGTGTCCCGCCGCGGTCCACCGCGACGTGGCCTTGCGCGACGGCAGGCTGGCATACACCACGGCTTTCTTCCCCCTCATGCGCGCCGGGAGTATAGCACCGGGCTCGCGGGAAGCAAGGAGCGGCCTACTTCAAGTTCTGGATGGACTCGCTGTCGGGAAAGATCTTCTTCATGACGGCGCCGAGGGCCTGCAGGCAAGAATCGATCTGCTTCGATTCACGAGGGGTCCGGCCTTCGTAGACGAACAGCTCGGCGCACTGGAAGCAGATGAAGACCCAGACCGGGACCGCGTCGGGCCGGGTATAGCGGATCTTCACGCCGGGAAACGGCATGCAGGGCTTCGGGCTGTCGCCGAAGTTCTTCGGGTCGCCGAAGAGGGCGGCGAGCGAGCGGATCGCCGGCGCCTGGAGGGCGACCTGCTTCGACGTCTCCGCATAGTCGAAGTAGCCCTTCTCTTCCGGCGGCTCCCCCGCAATCGTCCACGCATCGACGGCGCTCGCGGACCGGATCGCGGCGGCCAGACCGCTCCAGGTCGTCGGGGCCGCCTGCTGCTTCCCTCCCCGGAGGATATCGAGCTTCCGGATCGCCTCGTCGTTCGGAAAGAGCTTCGCGATGATGTCGTAGACCTTCTTAAAGCAGGGATCGAGGTTCCCCCAGAACGCCTCGCCGGATGCGCCGCCGCCGTAGAAGGCGATCATCGCGCATTGAAGGCAGATATAGGCCTCGACCGACTCGGCCCCGCGCTTGAACCGCAGCTTCACGCCGGGGTCCGGAATGCAGCCTTTGCCTTCCTCGAGCTGGTAACTTGCCGGATCCAACAGCAGCGCCGTCAGCTCGGCCCGAAGTTTCGAGGAGGGTGTCGCTTCCGCCGTCGTGGACAGATCCGGCCAGTCTTTGACGCTCATGCGGTCCTCCGGGGATATCAGCCGGAAGACCCGGACGTCATCCGCGCCGGACATGATCGCCCGCGCGCTCGACGGAAGCATCTGCTTCATCCGCTCGGACTCCCCGCAGCCCGCGAGGAGCACCAGGAACCACGACCCCTTCCTCATGGGTTGTCTCTCTTCTTCAGCAGGGCGGGCAGGCTCGCGTCCTTCGGGAAGACCTCGATGAAAACCTTGAGGATGTCGTCATGGTGCTCGTCGAAGTTGGCGTACCAGATGGACTCGTCCGCGCGGTACGTGAAGAGAATGTCGCATTCGAAGCAGAAGGCGACGTCGACGCTCCGGCCCGCCTGGTGGAAGCGCAGCAGCAGCCCGGGCCGCGGCTCGCAGGCTTTGGGGGCGTCCCACGTGCCGTAGGTCGACGGCCGGGTCAGGCCCGTCGACAGGCGCTGGGCGACGGCCGGCGCGACGCGGACGGGGCCCGCGCTGGTCGGCCACCGGTTGTACGGGACGCCCTGTTCCTGCGCGGGCCGCAGGCGGAACGCCTCGACCCGGTCCGGCGACTGGACGACGTCGAGGTTCTCCGCGCTGCCCCACAGCTTGCCCATCTTCCCCAGGTTGGCGGGCGGGTGCGGGTGATCGTCGAACAGGCAGCCCGAACCGGAAAGCAGGAAGAGCAGGACTACCGCCGCCTCTGGACGCATGGCTCCCAGTATCTCCATATCCCCTTGGCTCCGGGTAAAAAAAAGAGCCCTGGTCTTTCGACCAGGGCTCCCGGGATTCACTCGGATTTAGAAGTCGTCGCCCATCCCCTCGCCGCCCGCCTTCGGGGCTTCCTTCTTCTCGGGGATCTCGCTGATGATGGCGTCCGTCGTCAGCAGCAGGCTGCTGACGCTCGCCGCGTTCAGGAGCGAGCTGCGCACGACCTTCGTCGGATCGATCACGCCGAATTTCAGCATGTCGCCGTACTCCAGGGTGTCGGCGTTGAAGCCGAAGTTCGTGTCCTTCGCGTCGCGGACCTTGTCGATCACGATCGCGCCGTCCACGCCGGAGTTCGTGCTGATCTGCTTGATGGGCGCCTCGACGGCCCGGCGGATGATGTCGATGCCGGTCTTCTCGTCGTCGTTGGCCGCCTTGACCTTGTCCAGCACCTTGGCGGCGCGGATGAGGGCGACGCCGCCGCCGGGCAGGATGCCCTCTTCGACGGCCGCGCGCGTGGCGTGGAGAGCGTCCTCGACGCGGAGCTTCTTCTCCTTCATCTCGACCTCGGTGGCCGCACAGACGTTGATCTGCGCCACGCCGCCGGCGAGCTTCGCCAGACGCTCCTGGAGCTTTTCCTTGTCGTAGTCGGAGGTCGTCGTCTCGATCTCCTTGCGGATCTGGCCGATGCGGCCCTGGATGGCCTTGGTGTCGCCGGCGCCCTCGACGATCGTCGTGTTCTCCTTCTCGACGACGATCTTCTTGGCGCGGCCCAGCAGGCTGATGTCGACCTTCTCGAGCTCGATGCCGAGGTCCTCGAAGATGGCCTTGCCGCCGGTGAGGACCGCGATGTCCTCCATCATGGCCTTGCGGCGGTCGCCGTAGCCCGGCGCCTTCACCGCGCAGATGTTCAGCGTCCCGCGCAGCTTGTTGACGACCAGCGTCGCCAGCGCGTCGCCCTCGATGTCCTCGCTGATGATGAGGAGGGGCTTGCTGGTCTTCGCGATCTTCTCGAGCAGGGGGATCAGGTCCTTCACCGCCGAGATCTTCTTCTCGTGGATCAGGATGTAGCAGTCCTTCAGCGTCGCCTTCATCTCCTCGGGCTCGGTGACGAAGTAGGGCGACAGGTAGCCCTTGTCGAACTGCATGCCCTCGACCCACTCGACGTAGGTCTCGAGGCCCTTGCCTTCCTCGACCGTGATCACGCCGTCCTTGCCGACCTTCTGCATCGCCTCGGCGAGCATCTTGCCGGTGTCGGCGTCGCCGCCCGCGGCGATCGTGCCGACGTTGCGGACGTCGTCGGTCTTCTCGAGGCTGACCGCCTTCGAAAGGCGCTTGAGCTCGTTGATGATGGCCTCGACGGCCTTGTCGATGCCGCGCTTGAGCGCGATCGGATTCGCGCCGGCGGTGACGTTCTTGAGGCCTTCCTCATAGATCGCCTCGGCCAGCACGGTGGCGGTCGTGGTGCCGTCGCCGGCGACGTCGTTCGTCTTCGAGGCGACTTCCTTCACCATCTGCGCGCCCATGTTCTCGTACGGATCCTTCAGCTCGATCTCCTTCGCGACGGTGACGCCGTCGACGGAGACGATGGGAGCGCCCCACTTCTTCTCCAGCAGGACCGCGCGGCCTCTGGGTCCAAGGGTGACCTTGACTGCGCGCGCGAGCTGCTTCACGCCGCGGCGGATGGCCTCGCGGGCTTCCTGATCGAACGCAATTCTCTTGGCAGGCATGATTTCTCCTTTATGGCGTTGCAGTTACTTACCGATCACGGCCAGAATTTCGCTCTCGCTGAGGATGAGCAGCTCCTTGCCGTCGAGCTTCACCTCGGAGCCCGCGAATCCGCCGAACAGCACGCGGTCGCCCTTCTTCACCTCGAGGGCCTTCACCTCGCCGTTGTCGAGCACGCGGCCGGGTCCGACGGCGACGACCGTGCCCTCCTTGGGCTTGTCCTTGGCCGTGTCGGGCAGAAGGATGCCGCCGGCGGTCTTCTGCTCGGCCTCACTCCGTTCGACCACGACCTTGTCGCGCAAAGGCTTCAGGGATGCCATGTCTCAGTCCTCCATAGACAGGGGAATTTAGCGGCTTTGTGAAGTGCAAAAGATATGCCAGTCCGGAGGCTTTTTGTCAACCCTAAACCTATGCAGGTTAGGGGCTTACAGACTGCCTCCGGAAGGGCGTGCCGCCGGGTGGCCGGATGGCAGGATGACGGTTGTCACCCTGGCAGTCCGTGGAATGAAACAGGCGGTCTGTTTTATTCCCCTAGACGGCTTCGCGCTGGGAGTCCTCTTCGGCATCGACGGAAGGGACGCTCTGCTGGGTGGCACGGCGGAAGAGGTGCCCGCCCAAACGCGACAACCCCTTGGGGCCGAAGGTCTTCTTCCAGAGTTCCGGCAGGCCGTCGATCTCCCGCGTCGCCCGCGCCCGCAGCGTCGCGGTGAACTGGCCCGCCGAGAACGTCCGAACCCCCTTCAGCAGCTCGCCGAAGGCCGAGGCGTCCTGAATCGTCCCCAGCGACTCCTGCAGACCCCGGCAGCGCTCGATCGCCCGCTCCACCGGCTTTCCATAGACCGGCGCAAACGCCTCGAGCGCATAGCGCATCTTCTTCACCGATTTCCGAAGGTCGTGCAGCGACTCCTCAGGCGCCGCCGTCCAGTCCGACGGCTGCAGCTCCATCACCTGCGCGAGCGCCGCCCCGATCCGCGCCGGTGCCACCCGCGTGGCCGGGACGCGGTCGTCGGCGACCCCCGCGGCGATCTCCAGGTCCTTCACGAGGCACTCGTACTCGACCCCGTCCAGGACGTCCTGCATCCGCTCCGTGGCGCGGGCCAGCCGCTCCTCGACCGACTCCTTCAGCTCCTCGCCCTCGCGGGTCTCCATCGACGGAACCGTATCCAGCGACTGGCGCAGCACGTCCAGGTCGCGGACAGTCCCGAGCGCGGTCATGAGCTCGCGCAGACCTCCCTGCAATTGTTTGCGGGACTTGCGCGGCAGAGGATCGCCCAGGTACTTGACCGTCGCGCGCAGGCGGCGGCAGGACGTGCGCATCAGGTGGACGCCCTCGAGGTCCCCCTCGGTGCGCACCTTGCGCTCGCCCTCGCGCAGCTTCGCGAGGTGATCCCGCGTGGCCCGCGAGAAGCTGGCCGCGAGGGTCGGAACGCCGGTTTCGGTCGTGTCGTTCATGGTCATCATCCCACGGAGAATCGAAGGGCCAGTTTTTCCAGGCGGGCGACGGGCGCGGGGCGGAACTTCTCGGGCGCGCTGGCCTTGAAGAGCGACGGCCGGCTCAGCGCATCCAGGAGGCGCGACCGGGCCGCTGCCGGCAGGCGGCGCAGCGCCTTGCGGATCGGCGTCCAGCGGCGCTTGGAGATCTCGTTCAGCTCGCCCTTCGGGATTTCCTGCCAGCCCACGCGGGCGGCGAACACGAAGGCCAGGGAGCCGTCGCTCCTCCGGTACATCCCCGCCAGCGCGAGCAGCCGGGCCTCCAGGCCCGTCTCCTCCTTGACCTCGCGCAGGGCGGCAACCCAGGGCGTCTCGGACGGCTTGATGCCGCCGCCGGGAAGCTGCCAGGTCTTGCTGTCCCGCGGCTTGACCAGCAGAACGCACTTCCGGCGGCAGATGACGGCAAATGCGGAATCGCGACGTGCCATGATGAAACCCCTCTCGCCAGACCTATAGATCGGCGGCGTCGCGGCGGAACTTAAGGGGAATTGCAATCCCTGACTCAGCGTCCCTGATTGCCATTCAGTACAGCATGAAGTAGATCACGACGCCCGTCACCGACACGTAGAGCCAGATCGGGAACGTCCAGACGGCGATCGCGCGGTGCTCCGCGAAGCGTTCGCGGAAGGCGCGGTAGACGGTGACCAGCGCGAGCGGCACGATCAGCGCGGCCAGGATGGTGTGGCTGATGAGGATGCTGAAGTAGACGGTCCGCATCGCCCCCAGCCCCCGGTACGGCGTCGATCCCAGGTAATGATGCGCCGTCAGGTAGCTGACGAGGAAGATCGACGACGACGCGAGAGCCGCCAGCATGCACGCCTTGTGCAGGCCGATGCTCTTCGCCTTGATGCAGACGAGGCCGAGGATGAGGAAGACGCCCGCCGCGGCGTTGAGCCCCGCGTTCACCTTCGGCAACTGGTGGACCGGGATCGCCGGCTCTGCCAGAACGCGCTTCAGCTGCTCCTCGAGCTCCGCCATGCCGTCGAAATTCGACGTCGACCACGACCCGCGCTGGCGGCCGTAGCGGTCGACGATGACGAGCCGGTCGCTGTGAATGACGCGCTCCTCCGGCCGGCTCCCCGGGCCCATGCTGAGCTTGAACCCCTTCTTGACGAGGTCCTGGATCTGCGCGTCGGTCCCTGTCGCGAACAGCCACTCCGGCGGAAGGCTGTTGTTCTTCGCGTAGTTGCGCAGGACCTCGGGCGTGTCATAGTCGGGGTCGACGCTGAACGACACGTAGGTTGCCTGGGGGATTTTCCGGAACAGCGTCATCATGCGCGAGACCATGACGGGGCAGGCGCCCGCGCAGCGGGTGAAGATGAACTCGCCGACCCAAACCTTCCCGAGCAGGTCCTTGCGCGCGAGCGGCTGCCCGCTGCGCTCGACGAGGGCGAAGTCCGGGACTCGCTCGAAGCGGCTGCCGCGGGCGATGAAGAATCCGACCAGCGCCGTGGCGGCCAGGGCCCCGACGAGCACGAACACGATCCACAGGTACTTCATGAGGCGGACATTATAGATACGGGGCCCCGGCCGTCCAGCAGCAAGTCGCTACGCTTTCCGCTTCATCTTGAAGTCCACGGAAAGATCGGCCTTCACCGTGATCTTCACCTCGTTCTTCTCATCGAACGTCGTCAGTCCCTCGTGCCAGATCCCCAGGGCGTAGTCGCCCGGGGGCAGGTTCTTGATCGTGAACTTCCCCTTCTCGTCCGTGACCCCGAAGAACGGGTGATCAACGACGCAGACATAGGTCGCCATCCAGGTATGCATATTGCAAATGACCTTGACGGGGACCTCGACTTCCGGGAATTTGACGGTCGACTCGGCGCCCGGCGGCTGGCCGTAGTTGAACTCTCGGTTCGTGAAGGGGATGCCGTGCACATTGTGCGCCATCGGATCCCCGTTGACGAAATTGACGGGCTGTCCAACCCGGGCGCCGACGAGATGGGGCGTATACAAGCATCCCTTTTGAACGACTTGGACCGTCTCCTTCGGGAGCGGGAACTCTTTCCCCTCAAGTCCCTTGCGGATGTAGACGAAAGCCCAGCGCACTCCGCCGTCGGTGTCGACCACCAGGGTATCCATGGGAGGGAGCTTGCCATGCAGGGCGAGGCACTGCTGATCGCCTTCCAGCTTCTTGTTGGGCTTGGCCCCGGGTACCGGGCCGTCCAGCGTCACCGTGCCGCTGACCGTGAACGTCTTGTCCTCGGCCGCGGCGGGAAGCAGCAGCAGAGCGCCGAGCAGCACTTTGATCATCGCGCACCTCCTTGCGTCCTGGAGAGCAAGCCGGATGCCCCACAAACATGACGGGCTTGTTTGTGGAGCGGGACAATTTGGCCCGAGGGGGCTAAGATGGCGCCATGAGCACGCCCGAAGGGGGCCCGGCGTCGGCTTCCCAGGCGTTCCGGCGACGCCGGCAACTGCTGCGCTTCCTCCCCCCCGCCCTGCTGATCCTGCTCCCCACGTTCCTGGTCCTGTCGGGCATGGGCAGCACCGGCGCCCTGTGGGGGAGCGACATGATCACCGGCTCCTTTCAGATCCGAGGACTCGTAGGCCGCCTGCTCCGCGAAGGGCGCTTCCCGGTGTGGGACCCGCACACGATGTGCGGCTTCCCCTTCCTCGCCGCGATGCAATCCGGAGTGCTTTATCCCCTGACGTGGCCGGTCGCGTTCATGGACGTGGGCCCCTTCTGGACGCTGACCGTGGTCGTCCACCTTGGCCTGGCGGGCCTCTTCGCCTTCCAGTGGCTCAAGAAAGGCCTCGGGGTCGGCCGGGCGGCGGCACTGGCCGGAGCCTGCGTCTTCATGCTCGCGGGCTATATCCTCTCCCGCGTGCTCGGCGGCCACATCAGCCAGATCTGCTCCTACCCCTGGATCGCGGCCGTGCTCTGGCGAACCGAGCGCCTGCTCCAGCAGACGACCTTCCGCAACGGGGTCCTCCTGGCGACGTCGGCAGCCCTTCTCTTTCTCCCGGGCTTCCCGCAGTTCCCGTTCCTCCTCGCGCTCATCCTCGTCGTCCGCATCGCGGCGTTCCAGATCCGGGCCGGTCGGGCGGGGTTGAAAACGACCCTCGCCGCAGCCGGCGCGGGCCTCGCCGGAGCCCTCCTCTGCGCCCCGCAGCTCTTTGCGACCCTCGAGATGCTCCCCGAGGTCCAGCGGGTCACCGGCATCTCCTTCAAGTTCGCGGCGATGTTCTCCGTCCCCCTGCCCAACCTGGTTTGCCTCCTCGTCCCCGGCTTCTTCGGCGACGACGTCGGCCTTCCTTACTGGGGCCGCGCCGCGATCTGGGAGGCCATGGGCTTCGTCGGCATCGGCGCCCTCCTCCTGGCCGCCTTGTCGTGGGGCGGACGCCACCCGCAGCGCTGGTACTGGACCGCGGCCGCGGCGCTCGCGGTCCTCGTCGCCCTCGGCAGCGAGACGCCCTTCTTCCGGCTTTTCTACGAGGCGGTGCCCGGCGCGCGCATCTTCCGCGGGCCGGGCCGCTACTTCTCCGCCTTCACCGTCGCCCTCGCCGCACTCTCCGCCCTGGGCTTGGACCGCTTATGGAAGAATCCGCCGGAAGCCCGGAAGGCCGCCCGCATCGCAGCCATCGGGGCTGCCGCCCTTGCGGTCCTCATCCTGGCGGGCACCGCGATCTGGTCCCGCGCCGACCCCGCCCCGTGGAACCGCTTCGTGGCCGCTCAGTTCGCCGACCCGGAATGCCTGGCGGCCGAGGCGATCCGGCGCGACGCCGACTTCCCCCTTCAGGCGAAGGGCTATGCGCAGACCGGGCTGGTCCGCGCCGGCGTCACGCTCGCGCTTCTGGCGGCCTGCCTTTTCGCCTGCTCCCGCGGCCGACGCCCGGCAAAGATCGGCGCCTCCGTCTTCGGGACCGTCCTCGTCGCCGAGCTCCTGATCTTCGGGGTCGGGTTCTTCCGCCCCTGCGACCCCCGCGAATACAGCTGGCCGCAGGAGTTCACGGATTTCGTCAGGCACGCGTCCGGCGCCCCCTTCCGCCTCGCCTCTCCCGGCCGCAAGAACATGCGGCAGATCGGCAAGTGCCAGCTCGCGGGCATCGACCACGTCGCGGGCTACGAGTCGATGATGCTCCGGCGCTTCTGCGAGCTGATGAACGTGATCCATGGCCGTCCCCCGGACACCCTCCGCCTCGTGGGCGCGGTCGACGTGACCCACCCCGTGCTCGACATGCTGGGCGTGAGACTGTGGCTGCTCGAGGACGGCCTGCCTGTCCCGCCGGGTTGGCGGGCGGTCGGCAAGGTCAGCGAGCTGACGGGCGACTCGGTCGTCCTCGAGGCCCCCCGG
>DASQOM010000370.1:0-10867 GCA_035644495.1 Planctomycetota bacterium
GCCCTTCGCGCGGCCCCCCCGGCTTCGCCGTCCACCGCGCGGCGCTCCGCTGCCGTCTCCGCGATGCTCCGGGCCCACGCTGCCCGCGCGGAGGCCGCGCCCCCGCGCGCGCGCCGGGTCTGGCTCCCCTGGATCGCCGCCGCCGCTGGCTTCCTGGTCCTCGTCGCCGCTCCGCCGTTCCATGCGCGGTCCTGGTCGCTGGAGGTCGCCTCGCTGAAGGGCCGTGCCGACCTGCTGGACCGCTCGACCGGCACCTGGCGCCCTTTGACCGCGGACGAAAAGGTCCGCGTCGGCGATCGGCTGGTGACCCAGCCCGGCGCCGTCGTGCAGCTGGCCTCCGGCCCGCATCGCGTCTGGCTCGCCGAGGAGACCTCGATCGACTTCGTCGACGTGCTGGCCGTCGCCCTCGACCGCGGCCGCGTCTGCGTCGCCGTCGTGGAGCCCGGCGCCGAGGCGCTGCGGGTCAGCGACGTCGCCAACAACGTCGTCCGGGTGACAGACGGCCGCGTGGAGATCGCCCTGCGCGACGTGCAGGCGATGGTGGGCGGCTCGCGGGAAACGCGCCAGGGGGAGGCCGTGCTCCCGGCCGCGCGTACCGAGATCTCACGCCGCCTGGTGGCGCGGGTGGATCGCGGCGCCGCCGAGCTCCGCGGATCCCAGGACCAGCGCCTGCGAGCCCAGGCCGGGCAGTCCGGCACCTTCGATTTCGGCGGTCAGCCCTCGACCGTGGGCATGTCCGACGCGTCCGTGGCCCCTTGGGCCGGTTCCGAGCAGCGTTAGGAGAACGACGATGAATCGCATCCGGGGTGGGGCGGTCCTCTCGGGCGTCGCGGCCCTCCTGCTGGCGGCGCCGTGGAACGAAGCGCGGGCGCAGCAGCAGCCCCCGAAGCCCGCGGACGACCGGAAGCTCGGCGGCGTGCTCCAGGACGTGAACCTGCACGACCTGACGGTCGCCGTGCAGCGGATCACGAAGAAGACGATCATCTGGACCGAGGACCTGGGCCTCCGCAACAAGCGGGTGCACTTCATCAGCGACAAGCCGATCGCCGACGATCCCGAGGTGCTGTGGAAGGCGTACCAGTCGATCCTGCAGGTGAGCGACCTCACGCTCAACTCCCTCGGAAAGGAGGGCGAGGAGCTCTACAAGCTGAAGCCCGCGCCGGTCGCCGGCAAGGGCAACGTCCCCGTCCAGACGGGCGCCGTCAACATCCCGGAGGACCGCTTCGTCACGCGCATCTTCCAGCTCCAGTTCGTGAGCCCGCGCGACGTGCAGGCCTCGCTGATCAACATGGCGTCCTTCCCTCAGAACATCCTGTCGATCGAGTCCGCCGGGCTCCTGATCGCGACCGACTTCGACTTCAACATCAAGCGCTTCGAGGACATCATCAAGATCATCGACGTCAAGAAGCCCGACATCGAGCTCAAGATGATCCCGCTGAAGAACGCGATCGCGACCGAGATCGAGCAGATGATGGGCGGCCTGGTGCAGACGCTGATCGGTCGCACCGCCGGGCCTCGCGTTCCCGGCGTTCCCGGGGTACCCCAGGTGGGCGGCAGCGAGTCCGTCAAGGTCGTCGCCGACAAGCGGACGAACTCGGTGGTCCTCCTCGCCGAGCCGAACCGCCTGCCCCAGCTCGAGGAGATCGTGAAGCGGCTCGACGCGGAGACGCAGTTCGAGACGAGCGGCATCTACATCTCGCACCTGCGCCACACGAACGCGCTGGACATCGTCAAGACGCTGAACGCCATGTACCGCATCGGCGTGAGCGACCAGGGCGTCCCCTCGGGCGGCGGACAGGGCGCCGTGAGGCCCGGCCAGGCCGTGGGGCCGACCGCGCTGCCGCCGCCCTCGATGGGCGGATCCCAGAGCTCCCAGCTCACGGGCTCCGAGCCGACGATCGTGGCCGACGTCCGCTCGAATTCCGTCATCATCGTGACCGACCGCAATACCTACCGGACGCTGGAGCAGATCATCCGGCGGCTCGACCAGCGCCGCCCGCAGGTGCTCATCAAGGCGACCGTCGTCGAGATCACGGCGAACGACACGTTCGACCTCGGCGTGGAGCTGAAGCACCTCGAGGATCCCAACGGCCGGCTCATCGGGGGGGGAGGCACGTCGTTCGGCCTCTCGCAGACGACCGCGGATCCGACGACCAATTCCTTCTCGGTCCTCCCGAATGCGACGCCCGGCCTGACCCTGCTCGCGCTCAAGGACAGGATCGGGAACATCCCCGCGCTGCTGCACGCGCTCGAAAGCAAGGCCCGGGTCTCGATCCTCGACCAGCCCGAGGCCGCCACCAACGACAACGGCATCGCCGAGATCTCGGTCAAGGTCCAGGTGCCGGTGACCACGAACACCATCACGGGAACCGGCATCTCCCAGACGACCTTCAGCCGCTTCGAGGAAGCCTCGACCACGCTGACCATCTCGCCGCACATCAGCGAGGGCGGCTATCTCCGCCTGGAGACGAAGGTCAAGATCGAGAAGTTCACCGGGACATCCGCCGATCCGAACATCCCGCCGCCCAAGACATCGCGGGAAATCTCGACCAAGGAGATCATGATCCCGAACGGCGGGACGATGGTGATCGGTGGAATCGTGACGCAGGACAAGTCGGACTCCACCAGCAACGTGCCGCTGCTCGGTCAGATCCCGCTGCTGGGCTGGCTGTTCCGGCGCGACCAGAACACGGACGACAAGCGCACGCTCTACATCTTTCTCACGCCGTATATCCTCTACGACTACGGCTTCGGCGACCACCGCGATCTGTCGCGGGACCGCAAGGCCGAGATCGACAGGGTGCGCGGGACGCCCCTGGAGGGACTGAACATCGAATCGAAGCCGGAACTGGAACCCCGGTCCAACTTCCGCTTCCTCGTGCCCCGGGCTGCGGGGAAGGAAGACCGGGACCGGTGATCGGGATGAAAGGGATGCCGTGGCCCTCCTAGACGAGCTGAAGAAGATCCTCGAGAGGGACAAGCTCTACGTCCAGGACAAGTTCGAGGAGTGGGTGCACCTCGCCAAGACCACCCACCAGACCCTCGACCGCGTGCTCGCCACCTCCGGCTATCTCACCGAGGCCCAGATGCTCCGCATCTTCGGCGAATGCCTCGGCCTGCCGGTCCTCGACCGCGCCGTCGAGCAGAGCGTTCCCAAGGAGTTCATCGATAAAATCCCCGTCTCCTTCGCCCGGCATCACAACCTGATCGCGCTCGGCAAGATGAACGGGACCGTCCGCGTCGCCTCCTGCTCCCCGCTGGACACGCACCCGATCGACGAGCTCTCCGCGATGCTCGACCGCATCGTCGAGCCCGTGCTCGCGCCGCGCGGCGACATCACCGCGCTCATCAACCGGGCTTACCAGCAGAAGAGCGACGTCGTCGATGAGATGCTCGAGGAGTTCGACGAGAGCGAGCTGGCGGGGCTGACGAAGGAGGTCGAGGGCTCCCAGGACCTCCTCGACATCGCCAACAAGGCGCCCATCATCAAGCTCGTGAACATGATCCTCTTCCAGGCGCTCAAAATGCGCGCCTCGGACGTCCACATCCAGCCCTACGAGGACAAGCTCCAGATCCGGTACCGCATCGACGGCATCCTCTACGACATGATGGCGCCGCCCAAGAAGATCCAGGACGCCGTCCTCTCGCGCATCAAGATCATGGGAAAGATGGACATCGCCGAGCGCCGCCTGCCGCAGGACGGCGGGGCCAACGTCAAGCTGGGCGACAGCGACGTCGACATCCGCATCTCGAGCGTCCCGACCATCTACGGCGAACGCATCGTCATGCGACTCCTCGACAAGGGCGCACGCCTCTACGACCTGGGGGAACTCGGCCTCGAAGGAGGCGAAGCGGACGTGTTCAAGCGGCTGGTCGACGCCTCCCACGGCATCGTCCTGGTGACCGGCCCGACCGGCAGCGGGAAGACGACGTCGCTCTATGCCGCGCTGAAGACGATCAACACGGTCGAATTCAACGTGATGACGATCGAGGACCCGATCGAATACCACCTGCCGGGCATCAGCCAGATCGAGGTCAACAGCAAGAAGGGGCTGACGTTCGGCGCCGGGCTGCGGTCCATCGTCCGCCAGGACCCGGACATCATTTTCGTCGGCGAAATCCGGGACCTGGAAACCGCGACGATCGCCATCCAGGCCGCGCTGACGGGCCACCTGGTCTTCTCGACCCTGCATACGAACGACGCCCCGGGCGCCGTAACCCGCCTGCTGGACCTGGGCGTCGAGCCGTACCTCGTGGCCAGCTCCCTGATCGGCGTCGTGGCCCAGCGCCTGGTGCGCATGATCTGCAAGAACTGCAAGGCGGAATACCAGCCGACCGAGCGCGAGGCGATGGGCATCGGCCTGTCGCTGAAGGAGATTCCGAAGGGGGTCCTGTGGAAAGGGAAGGGCTGCCCTTACTGCCTGAACTCCGGCTACCACGACCGCAGCGCGATCTTCGAGATCTTCACCGTCGACGACCTGGTCCGCGACCAGACCATGAAGCGGATCGGCTCAACGTTCATCAAGTCGGACGCCATCAAGCGCGGGATGCGGACGCTGCGGATGGACGGCGCTCGCAAGGTGATGGCGGGGAAGACGACGCCCGAGGAAGTGCTGCGGGTGACGCAGATGGATACCTTCTAGAGTCTCGAATCCCGGGAAGACCCCTGCCGGCCTCCCCCCGGGGGAGGAGTCGGACCTGAGCTGCGATGCCGGTATATAACTACAAAGCCCTGAAAGCGGACGGGGGCGCCGACGCGGGCGTCATCGATGCCGATTCGCCCAAGGACGCCCGGCTCAAACTCAAGGGGCGGCACCTTCATGTCACCGACCTGAAGACGGTCGGCGGCGAGGACAAACCCGGCGCCCCTCCGAAGCGGCGCTCGTTTTTCGCCCGGAGCAGGCCCGAGCAGATCGCGATGCTGACCCGGCAGATGGCCACGCTGCTGGGCTCGGGCATCCCGATGATCGGCGCTCTCTCGGCCATCATCGACCAGGTCGAGTATAGGGACTTGAAGGCGGCGCTCATGGGCGTGCGGGAAAAGGTGTCCGGGGGCGGCACGCTGTCCGAGGCCATGGCCGGGCAGCCGATCTACTTCGGCGATCTCTTCGTCAACATGGTCCGCGCCGGCGAGGCGGGCGGCAACCTGGACAAGGTCCTGTTCCGCGTCGCCGACTACCTCCACGCGCAGAATCGCACGCGGGCCAAGGTCATGGCGGCGCTGACCTATCCGATCATCATGGTCGTGATCGGCGTGGGGGTCGTCACGGTTCTGCTGACCTACGTGGTCCCGAAGATCATGGAGGTCATCCAGAAGCAGGGCAAGGCGGCGCTGCCGCTGCCGACGGAGATCCTGCTGGCGGCCTCCGGCTTCATGGCGAAATACTGGTGGCTCCTGCTCGCGATCGGGATCGGGCTCGCGATCGTGTATGCCCAGGCGAAGGCGACCAAGGCCGGGCGCCTGTGGATCGACACCCAGAAGCTGCGGATTCCCATCCTGGGAAACCTGATCAAGAAAGCCGCCATCTCCCGCTTCGCGATGACGTTCGCGACGCTGCTCGAGAGCGGGCTGCCGGTGCTCGAGGCCATGGGCGTCGTGAGGAAGGTCGTCGACAACGCGCTGCTGGCGGAGACGCTCGACATGGTCCGCCAGAAAGTCGCCGAAGGCGCGGACATCGCCACGCCGCTCAAACACAGCAAGGTGTTCCCGCCGGTCGTCGGGTATATGATCAGCGTCGGTGAGGAGTCGGGCCGGCTCGAAGAGCTTCTCAAGAAGACGGCCGAGGCCTATGATGAGGAAGTCGAGGTCGCCGCGCAGAAGATGACCGCCCTCCTCGAGCCGATGATGATCGTCTTCATGGCCGTCGTCGTCGGCTTCATCGTGCTGGCCATCCTGCTTCCGATCCTTCAGATGTCGAACATATAGGAGAGGTCCGTGAAGAACAGAACATCGCCGTCCCGCCGGAGCGGCGGATTCACGCTGGTCGAGATGATGGTCGTGATCGTCATCATCGGCATCCTGGCGACGGTCGTCATCGTCAACATCAGCGGCAAGGCCGAAGTGGCCAAGATGAAGGCGACGGAAGCGATCATCAAGCAGATCGGCGGCCAGATGGAGATGTTCAAGCTGAATCACAACCGCTACCCGGAGAACCTGAACGATCTGTTCCGCATGCCCTCCTACGTCGACTCGAAGGCCTGGCCCCCCGGCGGCTACATCACGGAGCCGCCGGTGGACGGCTGGGGCCGCGACCTGTACCTGCGGATGCCCGGTCCGGAGAACACGCCCTACGACATCGTGAGCCTGGGGGAGGACGGACGCGAAGGCGGGGAGGGGCCGGCCGCCGACATCGCGTACCGCAAGAGACTGAAGTAAGTGAAGTCCAAGGTCCCCTGTCCGAAGACCCGACGGCGTTCCTCCCGACAGGGGGGATTCACGCTGGTCGAGCTGATCGCCGTCATCGTCATCGTCGGGCTGATCGCGATGGTCACGGTGACGCGGCTCGACTTCCTGGTGCCCAAGTACCGGCTGCGGGGCGCGGCACGGGAGGTCGGATCGGTGCTCGGGATCGGCAAGGCTCACGCGGCATCGAGCGGACGGGACGTCTACTTCGAGGTCGATCTCGCCCAGGGCCGCTTCTGGCTGCTCGCGGTCTTCCCGAAGGAGGATCCCGCGAGCGAGAACCTCCCCGTGGAGGCGCGCCCGCTGGAGTACCAGGCCGTGTTCGACCGGACGCTTCCCGACGGCGTCATCTTCACGGACGTGTCCCTGGGCGAGAAGGACACGAGGAACTCGGGGATCGCGAGGGCGCGGCTGTCCTCGCTGGGGTCGTCCAGCCACATCATCCTCAACATGAAGAACGACGAGGGCAAGGAGATCTCGGTGAAGATGAACGGCTTCACGGGGCTGATCTCCTATGCCGACGGGCGCCAGGAACCGGAGGCCATCCTTGAAGACCCGGGCCAATAACCGCCGGCCGGGGCTCCGAAGCCGGGTCTGCCGGGGCGAGGCAGGATTCACCCTGGTCGAGGTCCTGATCGCGATGGCGATCATCAGCGTCACCGCGGTCGTGCTGCTCGACCAGCGCATGGGGATCGTGCAGGGCGCCGGCCGCGCCCGGGACGTCCGTACGGTCTGGGTGCTGGCCTCCCAGAAGATGGCGGAGCTTGAACTCGACAAGACGCTCTGGACCGGCCTCGGGGGGCAGAACAACGGCGACTTCTCCCAGGTCGGGCCGGAATACGAGCTGTTCCAGTGGCAATACCAGATCGCTCGGGAGGTCATTGATACGACCAATCCCACCGACCCGAAAAAGGAGGGGGAGCCCACGCGGCGCGAGCTGTTCCGCCTGAGTCTGGTCGTCCAGGCGCCCTCGCTGGACGAGCCGATCCTGCTGGAAGCGGAGTTCAGCGTCGAACCGCCCAAACAGCCGGGCGAGGATCCCGCCGCGGCGCCGCCGGCGACCGGGGATCCGGGCAAGCCGACAGCGCCGTCGTCGCCCGGCAGCGGAGGGCTCCAGAAATGAGGCGCGCCTCCCATAAGGGGTTCACTCTGGTCGAGCTGATGCTCGCCATCCTGATCCTCGCGATCATGATGTCGATCGTCTATGCCGTCGTGGTCTCGACCGTCACGGCGGCGCACCGGGTGGAGGAGATCACGGCCTCCAGCGAGGTCGGGCCGGCGATCCTGACGCGCATTCGCGCGGATCTTGAATCCGCGTTCCTGCCGAAGGAAGGCGAGTTCTTCCTGGGATCGAAGCGGCCGGGCGGCGGGGCGGACCGGGACCGCATCGACTTCATCACGGGGGCGCTCTCCTACGGCTCGGAAAACGACGTCGAGGAGCCGCGCTTCCACAGCATCAACGAGGTCGGATACCAGGTCCTCGAGTCGAGGAAGGATCCGAGCGTCGCCATCCTCTACCGCCGCGAGGACTTCTTCATCGACGCCGAGCCGCTCAAGGGAGGCCGGCTGACGGAGATGTACGACCGCGTGCGCGGATTCTCGCTGCGGTACTACGACGGCAACGAGTGGCGGCCCGACTGGAGCAGCAAGACGCAGAAGGGGCTGCCGAAGGCCGTGGAGATCGAGCTCAAGATCCTCGTGACCGAGCGCGACCGGCCGGATCGCGAGCAGTCGTTCAAGACCACCGTCCTCCTGATCCGCTGATCGCCGCCCGTCGTATCATCGTAGGAGAGGAATGCCCATGACGGTCTTGGTCGGTCTCCTGATGGCCGCGCTCCTGCCGGTCCAGGATGAAATGGTCGCTGCGGGCAACGTGGTCGTCCGTCTTCCGGCGGGCTGGAAGGCGGAGCAGAAGCCGGACGGGCTCTTCCTCAGCCCCGGCGACCTCAAGGAAGACCAGTCCTATGTGGTCATCATCGCTCCGGGCGGCAAGGCCACCGGCAACCTGGCCGAGGGCCTGGAGAAGTCGTGGAAGGAGTTCGAGGGGAGCGGCAAGGTCTCCAACCGCGCGCCGGGCCGCGAGATGAAGACCGAGGGCGGCACGGAAGGGCTGCTGAGCGTCGGCATCCTGGACACGAAAGACGGATCGCGGCTCCTGGTCAGCATCGCGTTGTTCAAACCCGCCGACCGCTTCGAGGCGGTGATGGCGTTGTCGCCGCGGGACGGCGTCTTCCAGAAGTACAGCGCCGATTTCGGCGCGTTGCTGAAGTCGCTGCGCTTCCGGAACGTCGAGCTGCCGGCGTATGAGCTGGTCGCGTCGTCGAAGGGCGACGCTCTGTCGGTGGCCGTCCTCTTCAAGGACGGCACGGCGCTTTCACGGCTGCCCGAGGAGGGCCTGGACCTTTTCGATCCCGCGTCCGCGAAGAAGCGCTTCGAGGGCTCGTGGGGAACGCATGAAACGAAGGACGGCGAAGTACGGATCGTTTTCGGGGACAAAACGGTTGCCCTGAAGCCGGGCGGCGACGCCGTGTGGCTCAAGGTTGCTCCTTCGACGGGACTCCCCCTGGAAGGGAAGTATTCGACGGCCGGAAAGCCGGGGGAGATCGTGTTCAAGGCGGACGGCAGCTTCGAGGATGGAGGAGGCCTGGCGCGCCTCTATACGGCGGAGGAAGCCGGGCTGAAGCTGCCGAAGTCCGGAACCTACGAGATCGCGAACAACACGCTCCGGCTGAAGTTCGCCGGGTTTACGCCCAAGGTCGTGTCGTTCGTCATCCTCGCGACGGAACCCGGAACCGACCGGGTGTTCCTCCAGGGGATGCCGTTCCAGCGCGCCCGCTAAGGGGACTGCGTCGCGGCCGTCGCCCCCGTCATCTCCTTCTCAACCACGTGGCAGGCCGCCGTGTGGCCGCCGTAGTCGAGGAGTTTGGGCGCGACCTTGTCGCAGAGCCCCTGGAGGGCGACGGGGCAGCGCGGATGGAAGCGGCACCCGGACGGCGGATTGAGCGGCGAGGGGACGTCGCCCGTCAGGATGATGCGGCTGCGCTTGCGTTCGGGGTCGGGCACCGGGACGGCCGAGAGCAGGGCCTTGGTATAGGGGTGCAGGGGCCGGCGGTACAAATCCTCGCTCTTCGCCGTCTCGACGATCTCTCCCAGGTACATCACCGCGACGCGGTCGCTGATGTACTGGACCACGGACAGGTCGTGCGAGATGAACAGGTAGGCGATCCCGTACTTCTCCTTGAGGTCGACCAGCAGGTTCACGACCTGCGACTGGACCGAGACGTCGAGGGCCGACACCGGCTCGTCGCAGACGATGAACTTGGGATTCAGGATGAGGGCGCGCGCGAGGCCGATGCGCTGCCGCTGGCCGCCGGAGAACTCGTGCGGATATCGGTTCACGTAGGTGGGGTCCAGCCCGACCTGGTCCAGAGTCTGCTTCACCCGCTCGACGCGTTCGGCCTTGTCGCCGATCCCGTGCACCGTGAGCCCCTCGGCGACGATGGCGCCGACGGTCATGCGCGGATTGAGCGAGCTGTATGGATCCTGGAAGATGATCTGGAGATCGCGGCGATGCCGTCGCATCTCGGCGGGGGACAGGGCGAGCAGGTTGGCCCCGTTATAGAGCACCTCGCCGGAGGTCGGCTCGATCAGGCGCAGCAGCGAGCGGCCGGCGGTCGTCTTCCCGCATCCGCTTTCGCCGACGAGGCCCAGGGTCTCGCCGGGGGCCAGCGCGAACGAGATGTCGTCGACCGCGCGCACCTGGGCGACGACGCGGGAGAAGACCCCCTTCTTGACGGGGAAGTACTTCTTCAGGTTCCGGACTTCGATCAGCGGCGCCATGTCACGTGACCACGTCGCAGGCCACCCAGTGGCCCGGACGCAGCTCCCGGAGTTGGGGTTCGACGGTCTTGCAGCGCTCGATCGCCTGGGGGCAGCGGGGATGGAACTTGCAGCCCGTCGGGAAGCGCAGCGGATTGGGGACGGTCCCCGTGATGACGTTGAGGCGCTCGCCCTTCTTCGTCGTCAGCGAGGGTCGCGAGCGGAAGAGACCCAGCGTGTACGGGTGGAGCGGGCTCGCGAAGAGCTCCTTCACCGGGGCATATTCGACCACCTTCGAGGCGTACATGACGGCGACGTAGTCCGCGAGCTCGGCGACGACGCCCAGGTCGTGGGTGATCATCATGATCGACATGCCGTATTCCTTCTGCAGGTCGCGCATGAGATCGAGGATCTGGGCCTGGATGGTGACGTCGAGGGCGGTCGACGGTTCGTCGGCGATGAGGAGCTTGGGGTTGCAGGCGAGGGCCATGGCGATCATGACGCGCTGGCGCATGCCGCCCGACAGCTGGTGCGGATAGTCGCCGATTCGGGATTCGGGGTTCGGGATTCGCACCGATCGAAGGAGCTCGACCGCCTTTGCGCGCGCTTCGTGGCGCGTGGCGCGTCCGTGCACCAGCAGCGCTT
>DASQOM010000371.1:0-9204 GCA_035644495.1 Planctomycetota bacterium
TCCCTTCAGGGAAGACCAGTCTACTGAGAAGCAGCCGGCGTTCCGAGGTTACGGAAAATGACCGCGTACCCCCCACTCTTGAATGCGGCAAGAGGGTCCGGATCTTCACGGTTTCCCCGTGGCTCTTCCGCCCGTCCGCTATACTGTTTTCCATGATGGCCGCGTGGCTACTCCTCGCGCTCCTCCCCGCCCAGGACGGCGAAGCCGACCTGAAGCGCAGGATCGACAACCGCATCCAGGTCGTCGTCAAGGGCGGCCGCCGCGCGACGTCCGGCCTCGTGAAGGAATGCATCGCCGAGACGCTGGCCTTCGGCGTGCCGGCGTACAACGCGGGCGATCACGACGCCTGCGCGCGCTCGTATATGCGCACCGCCGAGGCCCTCACCGCGGCGTTCCCCGCCGAGGCGAAGTCGACGCCCGCCGGCTGGCGCGCGATCGTCGACCTCAAGGCGGGACTGGAACGCGCCGCGGCCGCGAAGGATCCCGACGGCCGCGCCTGGGGCGTGCGCTACGCGTTCGACAAGATCCAGCTGCGCTGGGAATCGGACGCGTCGCAGATCAAAACCCTCATGTCCCTCGCCAAGCAGAACTGGGCCGGCGGACGCTACGCCGAGGCGGCCGACGCCTACGACGAGGCCGCGGCCGTCCTCAACGAGGTCGCGGGCGAGGACCTGTCGAAGGTCGAGCTCCCGCTCCGAGGCGCGGCGATGCTGAGCGGCCTCGCCCTGCTCGCCGACGGGCGCTATAAGGAGGCCGCGCGCGCGGTCGTGTCCGGCCTCGCGATGCTTCCCGATTTCGCGAAGGGAAGCTTCGACCTGAAGACGCAGTACCGGGCGGACCGCTACGACGCGATCCTCGACGGCGTCAAGGCCGCGGCGGAGCAGGCTCCCGACGACGCCGACCTGGCCTTCCTCCACGGCTACGTGCTCCATCACAGCGGCCGGAAGGACGACGCGGTGAAGGAGTTCGATCGCGCGCTGCGGCTCGCCCCGAAGCACCCGGGCGTGAAGTATTACCGCGAAGCGCCGGCCCCGAAGCAGAAGGACTTCTGACGGACGGGCGCTCAGGTCGACTTCTTCTTCCCCCGGACCACGACCTGATACTGGCGGACTTCGAAGCCGTGGAGGCCGTCCACGTCGCTCACCGACAGGCTCTCCCAGGGAAGGTCGTAGATCTTGCCCGTCGACTCGTCGATGAAGTGATGGTGCCGGTCCATCTTGGGGTCGAACACCAGCTTCCCCTCCGCCAGCGCCAGGCTGTGGAGCAGGCCCTTCTTCACGAAGAGATTGAGCGTGTTGTAGACCGTGGCCCGGGAGATCCTCGGGAACTTCTTCTTCACGCGCGACCAGGCTTCGTCCGCCGAGGGATGCTCCTCCGTGTCGAGGACGTATTCGCCGACCGCGACCCGCTGGGCGGACGGATGGATCCCGTGCAGGCGCAGCAGCGCGACGATATCCTTCTTCACCACGATTTCACCCTAAGTCCAAACGCCCGGGCTGTCAAGTTCGCCCAACCCGCCCCGCCGCGGGGTGTACCATAGCCGGGGGTGACGCGAGCATGCTGAGCTTCCGCGACCCGGGCTGGAGCCGCCGCGAATTCCTGCGGGTCGGCAGCCTCGCCCTCGGCGGCTTCTCGCTGGCCGACCTCGCCGCCGCCCGGGCGGCCGACGCCGACAGCCTCCTCACCGGAAAATCCGTCGTCTTCCTGTTCATGCACGGCGGCCCGCCGCAGACCGAAACCTTCGATCCCAAGATGGGGGCCCCGTCGGGGATTCGCAGCGTCACCGGCGAGATCAAGACGTCGCTGCCCGGGGTCACCTACGGCGGCACGTTTCCCCTTCTCGCGAAACTGGCGCACAAGACTGCGGTCGTGCGCTCGTTCGTCACCGGCGACGGCAACCACAACATCAAGCCGCTCGTCTGTCCGGACACGTATGGTGCGAATCCCGGATCGATCTTCGCCCGGGTGGCGGGCAGCAATCATCCCGTCACCGGCCTGCCCACGAACGTCGCCGTCTTCCCCCGTTCGGTGAATCCCGCCGCGCAGGCGGCCAACCACTCGTTCGGGAACTTCCTCTCGCCCGGCCCCTTCGGCGCCGCCTTCGCCCCCTTCGAGCCGGGCGGCAACGGCCAGCTCCAGAAGGACATGACCCTGAACATCCCGCGCAACCGGCTGGACAATCGCCGCGAACTGCTGAGGGAGCTCGACGACTTCAAGCGCGTGGTGGAGTCGGCGTCGGGAGCGAGCGACCCCTTCCGCGAGCAGGCGTTCAGCGTTCTGATGGCCGGCGTGTCGAAGGCCTTCGACCTCGCCGACGAGGACCCGCGCCTGGTCGAGCGCTATGACACCGCCGGCCTGATCCGCGAGGACGCCGTCAGCGCGAAGTGGAAGAACCGGAAGAACTACCTCGACCATATCCGTTCGCTCGGCAAGCAGCTGCTGCTCGCCCGCCGGCTCTGCGAGTCGGGCTGCGGCTTCGTCACCGTCACCACCAATTTCGTCTGGGACTTCCACTCCGACGAGAACAACGCCCCCGTCGAGGAGGGCCTGCGCTACGTCGGCGCGCCTTTCGACCGCGCCGTCTCGGCGTTCATTGAGGACGTCGAGAGCCGCGGGCTGGGGAACAAGATCCTCCTGGTCGCCTGCGGCGAGATGGGCCGGTCGCCGCGCGTCAACAAGGGCGGCGGTCGCGACCATTGGGGCGGCCTGGCTCCCCTGCTCCTCTACGGCGGCGGCCTCCGGATGGGCCAGGTCGTCGGAGATTCGACCCGGGACGCCGGCGAGCCCAACGGCGGCGGCGTCACCGCGAAGAACCTCATCGCCACGATCGCGCACACGCTCTTCGACCTGGGCCGCCTCCGCGTGGCCCGCGGTCTCCCCGACGAGATCGTCCGGCTGACGGAGCTCGACCCGATCCGGGAACTGGTGTGAGCGCATGGTCCCTTCAGGATGCCCTCCCTTCAGGAGCTTTGCCTCATGAGCCGTGGCATGACGATTGCAGCAATGGTGCTCCTGCTTGGCCAGCCGGCCTTCGCCCGGCAGGACGGCAAGACGGCTGACGCCGAGACGATCCTCGCCGCAGTCGACCGGCAGTTGAATCAGGCCAAGACGCTCATCCTGGAGTTCGAGATTGTCAATCAGGAAGCGGGGAAGCCCGAAACCAAGCTCGCACAGACCATCCGGGTGAAGGGGAGCCAACGACTGACGGTCTTCACCGCCCCGAAGGACATGGAAGGCACCAAAGTGCTGGTCCTGGCGCCGACGCAGATGTACGTTTATCTCCCCGCCTTCGGGAAGGTGCGGCGGATCGCAACCCATGTCGTCGACCAGGGATTCATGGGAATGACCTTCTCCCTTGAGGATTTCTTCGTCACCCGCTATTCCGACGAATACAGCGCCAGCATCGTGTCGGAGCGTCCGAAGGACATGACCATAGCCCTGACCCCGAAGCCGGGGACCACGCCCCGGTATTCCAGGATCGAGATGACGCTGCTGAAGGAGGGCTCCCTCCCCACGGAACTCCGATATTTCGACGACAAGGGGACTCACGTGAAAACCGAGAGTCGGAGCGACTACGTCCGCGAAGGAGACGTGAGCCTGCCCAAGGAACTGAAGATGACGGATGCGACCAAAGAGGGGCGCTGGACCCGGATGACGGCGAAAACTCTCAAGGTGAACCAAGACATCCCCGACGAATTCTTCACCAAGAAGAACCTGGAGAAATAGAGCCCACGGCCGCCCGAAGGAGCCTCCTACCGGGGAATCTCGTTCAGCGTGTACGCGCCCGTCGGATTGGCGAGCGGTTCCCCCTTCGGCGACCTCGCCGCGCGCGGCGTGATCATATAGACACGGTCCTTCACGAGCGGCGGCAACGTCAGGTCCACCGAGCGGCCGTCGGCGGCGACGTCGGCCGCGACCACCGCCACCCGGGTGCGGTCGAGCTCCGGCGACCCGTACGCGCCCGTATACTCGTAGCGATAGTGCTCGACGGCGTAGCCCGCGGGATCGGACGCGGTCTTCGGATCGACGGGCGTGGTGAAGGTCACGCGGAAGCCGTCCGGCCGCACGCGGATGTCCTTCATCTCGAACGGCGCCTCGCCGGTGAACTGCAGACGATATACCGCGCCGCGGTCCGGTTGCGCCATCCAGCCCGGCTCCGTAATGCTGCCCACCCAGAGCCGGCCCTTCGGATCGAACGTGAGCACGACCGGCCCCATCAGCCCCTTCCCCCAGAAGGGGAAGCAGCTGCCCTGCATCTGCCCGTTCACCGTCTCCACCGATGCGCGGATGATCGCGCCGCCGAACATCAGCTCGGCCATGAAGAACTGACCCGCGAAGGGACCGAACTTCCCGCCTGTCGCGTCGTAGGTCACGCCGTTGATCGAGTGCGCCCAGCCATACGGCACCCACACCGACGTTTTCCCGAACGGCTTCTGCGCGTGCTGCTTCTGCGCGGGATTGGGAAACCCATAGTACCGGCCCGGGACGATGTGGCAGAGCTTGTTCGTCGCCACCCACGCGCCCTGGTTGTCGGTGCAAAAGATTTCCCCGTCCGGCCCCGCGCACCAGCCCAGCGGATTGCGGAACCCGTACGCCACCTCCTCCGTCTTCCCGCCGTCCAGCAGCCGGATCAGCGAGCCCGATCCCGACAGCTCGCGGTTCGCGTAGGGCGCATACGTCATCACGAACGACCCCGACTTGTCCCGCAGCAGCCCGTAGCCGTAGTCGTACGCGTCGGCCGCCGCGTGCGGAAGACCGACGACGCGGTCGAAACGGTCCGCCTTCCCGTCGCCGTCGCTGTCCGTGATCTTCGTCACGTTGCGCCGATGCAGCACGTAGAGCGCGCCGCTCTCGGCGACCATCGAATACGCCTCCTGAAAAAGCCCGCCCGTATAGTCCTCGAAGCGCGCCGACTTGCCATCGTCGTCCGGGTCGCGGACGACGAAAAGCTCGCCGCGCTTCATCGATGCGACGAAGACGCGCCCGTCCCGCGGATCGGCGGCGATGGCGCCGGGCATGACGAGGTCCTCGCCGGTCGACGTCTTCGGCCGCGGATACGCAACCGCACGGTAGCCGGGCCGCTCCAGCAGCCCCTCGACCTTATAGGGATCCTGGAGCGCGACGGCGTCGGCCGCGGGCGGCGATGAGGCCGGCGGCAGTTCGAGGGGCCCCAGCCTGCGCCCCGCGAGGCGGAACTCCTGCGCCCCGCCGCTTCCGCGGATGCGGACGCCGTCGGCGAGCCGGTCATATCCCTCGAACGTCCCCGGCGGCGGATCCAGCGGCCCGACCTTCACCGGCGTCCCGCTCACGACATACTGCCGGATGCGGCCCTTCACCTGGCGGACCACGCGGGCGCCGACGTAGGCCGCGCGCACCGAGAGCGTGCCGACGTCGACCACGAGCAGGTCGTTCGTCGGAAAGAGCACGAGGATGGCCTCGACGATCTTCTTGTCCGGGAGGACGACGGGCACCTGCGCGACGAGCGGCCCGTCCGGGGGCGCGACGACCGGGAGCAGCGGCCGCGGCTTGGGCGCCGGCGCGTCGGGGCCGAGCGAGAAGTAGGCCCATAAGGCATCGCGCTGCCGGACCGGGTCGCCGTCGAGGACGTGGCCCAAGGTCGCCGGCCTTCCGCGCTTGAAGATCTGGGGCATCGGCGTCCCGGGCTGGACGCGCGACGGATCCTCCAGCCAGCGGTCGAACCAGTCGCGGCGCACGCGGCGCGTCAGCGTGGTCAGCTCCGGCGCGATCGCCCCCGGGTCCGGCTCCGCCATCGACTGCCCCTTCCAGATGTGGCAGGAGACGCACGAGTATCCTTCGAAGCCCGCGAGCGAGGCGCCTTGCGGCGCCAGCGTGGGATCCGGCGCCGACGCGGCGGCAACCGTCGGCTTCGACGCGTCGCCGTCCGCTTCGATCAACGCGCGGACGAGGGACTCGGCCTCGTCGCCGTAGGCCGGCATCCGGTAGCTGTACTTCGAGTGGCGGACGTCCTGGACGCCGTCGCGGACGGCGCGGAGCAGGAACTCCGGATCGTACTTGAGCGACGCGTGGGAGAGTCGCGGCGTCTTGAGGTACGGGAGCATCTGGAGCCACGCGCCGCCCAGCGTGCTCCCGGCCTCCTCGAGCGGCGAGGGGCGCTCGGAGTGCAGCGCGTGGCAGCGGACGCAGCCGGCCCGCGCCAGCGCCCGCTGCCGCGCCTCGAACGCCGACGGATGACGCTCGCGAGAGGCGACCTCCATATAGGCGGCGATTTCATGCTTCGCCGTCGGCGTCAGCGCATAGCGGGCGCCGGCGCAGTCCGCGGACGGGGTGCGGATCGGCACATCCTCGGCCGGCCCGCCGTGGCAGGCCGCGCAGCGCTTTTGCTTATAAAGCGTGTCGCCGTCGACCGGGATCTCTTCCGGGCGGACGGGGTCGGCGGGCGCGGCGTCGGCCATCGCGGGCTTCGACCATAAGAGGACGAAGGCGGCGATGTCGCGCGCCACGGTGGCGCCCGCCGGGATGCAGGGCATGCGGCCGTCCGGGTACCGCGACTTCGGGTTCTGGAGGAACTCGGCCAGTTGCGCGTGGCCCAGGCGGTCGTTCAAGCCCGTCAGGGGAATCCGGTCCGGCACCGGTTGCTCCTCCGGGGCCTCGTCGGGCAGGAAGTGGCAGGCCGCGCAGCCGATGGCGACGAAGTGACGCCGGCCCATGCGATGGTCGCCCGCCGGATCCGGCGCCCTTGCCCTGCCGCCCTTCAGCAGCGTCTGCGCGAGCGTGCGACGTTCGACGACGCCGCGGCGGTCTTTCGAGAAAAGAGCGGGCATGCGCGATGCCGGCGTGTCGAGCTGCGACATCAGCCACGTCGCATTTACACGATCGCCCAGGCCGGCGAGCGAGGGGCCGGGCGCCGGATCGTCGACGCCGGGGAACGCGCCGCGGTGACAGCGCGCGCAGCCGTATTGGGCGACGCGGTCGCGGCCGCGCTGCGCCACGGCGTCGGGCCGCCCGGACACGAGATGCCGGAATTTCCATGCGGGGATCGGCTCCCGCGCGAAGGTCGCGCCGGACCACGCCAGCTGGAATCGCGCGGACGCCGACGAGCGGTACTCGATGCGGATCCGGTGAAAGCCCGGCTTGAGCGAGACCGGCGCCGCGACGACCTTATCCCCTATATAGAGCTTCGCCTGGCCACCCGCGACGGCATCGAACGCGATCTCGTCGACGTCCTGGATCAGGATCAGCCCGGTCCACGTCACCTCGAATGCCCCGGGCGGAAGGCGCGGATGCGGGCTGGAGTCGTCGAGGGTGAACGCGGGCTGCAGGTCGACGCGCGTCAGCGTCGCGGCCGGATCGACGAGCGAGCGATAGACGGCGACGAGCCCCGGCTTGACGTCGTCGCCCGCGACGGCGACGGGGTCCTGGAGCAGGAGCAGCAGGGGCAGGAGATGCATGCGTTCCTCATCAATCCTACGCCCCGCCCGCTCACTTGATGGCCTCGAGGGCCGCCTTCGCGAGATCCGCGAATTTTGCCCGCCGCTGATTGGTGGTGAACTCCCGGCCGCCCCGCGAGTTCACGTCGCTCAGGAGATACTCCGACGGGTCGGCGGCATATCGCTCCAGCGTCGGCCGGGCTTCGGCGTCGCCGACGATCGCCAGCGCGCGAAGTCCGACCAGCTTGTGGATCATCGGGACGGCCTCGGGGCTGCCCGCGACCTTGAGCAGCGCGGCCATCGACGAGGCGATGTGAGGCCCGGACTCGGGACGCTTCGTGACCCGGTTCACCCAGGCGTCGATCTCGGAGCTCCGGTACGTCGACTTCTGGTTCAAGTGGACGAACAGGCCGCGCGCGAAGAGGTCGGGCGGCACCTGCTTCTCGAGCAGGCGGCCGGCGGGGCCGGAGACGTCGACCAGCGGACAGGATAAGGCGTGCCAGAGGCAGGCCGCGATCTCGTCGGGCAGCTGCTCGGTCTCGCCGAACGCGGCCATGGCCTCGAGAATGTTGGGCCCGAGCGAGCGCCATTGGTAGCGCTGCTCCTCCGTGAAGTTCTTCGCCGCGCTGCCCTTCTCCGCCAGGATTTGCGCGATCGGCGCGAACTCGTCCAGCATCCGGTCGAGTTCCGCCGCCAGGACGACCGGCGCGCCCTTCGCCAAAGCCCGCGTCGTGACATAGAGCGCCAGGCGGTCCCGGCTGTTCTTCCAGACGTCGACCATCGCGGGACCCGCCGTCCTCCCGATTTTCACGAGCGATTCGATCGTGCCCGGAATGCTGTCCCCGAGCAGCCGCTGGTATTCCGAGGGCGAAATCCGGATCCAGCGGAGCGGGGCGTCGACACCGGGGTCCGGTGGCGAATAGAAGTCGCGGTCCCGGCTTCTCAGCTCGTCGACGATACGGCGGATGTCCTCAGCGCTGGCCTTCGTCATGCCGAGTCGCCCGATCAGGAACGTCGTCTGCGTCCGCTCCCAATCCTTGTCGGACGGAAGGGCGTCGCGGACCGCAACGAGCCGTTCCGCGGCCTTGGGCCCCCAGGCGGCGAAGGGCTTGTCGGTTTCGGGATTGTCGCCGAAGCGCCCCAGGCTGACAAGCATGTCGTCCGTCGGCGCAGGCCGGAGCCGGACGAGCATCCGGACGACGCGCTCGATCTCCCCGGGTCCCTCCGAGTAGCCGCGGCTCTTGCCGATGCGCTCGACGTGGGCCACCAGGGCCGCCGTCATCCCGGGAGTCCCCTCGACCTTCTCCACCCAGGGGCGGACCGCGGCGAGGTCGTAGCGCAGCACGCAGGAGACCGCCGCATTGCGGACCTCGACGTCGGCGATGGACACGCCGCGGCGGTCGAGCTCCGGGAGGAGGCGGCTGAGCATCTCCTCAACGGGATCCATGTTCTTCCAGTGGAACTCCCTCCAGGCGAGCGGATTGGTGGCGACGTCGATGATCTCGCCCCGCAGGGCGGCCGTCACCCGGGGATCGCTCTCGAAGCCCTTCACCCACGTCGCCGCGGGGGCGTAGTCCTTGCGCGACCAGAGTCGCGCCGCGGCCGCGACGAAGGCGTCGTCCGTCGGAAGAGCGTTGAGGACCACGCGGTTGATCTGGTCTTCGAAAGTCGGATCCTTGGGCTTTCCCAGGTAGTTGTGGTCGTTGGCAGCCCAGTCGAGCTTCTCCCGCACGGCCGCCATCACGCGCGGATTCGACGCGTGGGCCGCCATCCACTCCCAGTTTTCGCCGGACCA